>NZ_CP016808.1:610000-915000 GCF_002741035.1 Paenibacillus sp. BIHB 4019
CTGAACCATTCAAAAGCCAGATGAATGGGTACATGACCTTATGGAAAAAGATGATCGGTTTGGCTACCGCAAAACTAATGAATTCTGGTTTTTGAATAGCCCACGTTTTCGGAGCAAGCTCACCGACAACGACGTGAAGAAAAGTAACGAACGAGAAAGCAATTAGAAAGGATAAGATGTGGCTAATATCGGTATTCAAGTTCATGCTTTCAAATACAGGGAAAAGAATCTTCTCCACGGTTGGTTCCCCCAACCATCCGAGACCTAATGCAGTAATGGTTATACCCAATTGACATGCAGACAAATACCCATCCAAATTTCGAGTTACATGTAGTACAGCACTAGCATTTTTCCGCCCCTCTAAGACCAGTTGGTCTACACGACTGGAGCGAAGTTTAATGATGGCGAATTCAGTAGCTACAAAAAATGCGGTCAGTAAAATTAGCAAAGCAATCAAGAACAAACTTAAACCAGTACTCATTTGAGTCTCATCACAATCCTTCTTTTTGTTTTGGGTTCATATGAACTATTATATTGAACTATTCATTAAACCTCAAAATGCTCCAAAGATCATGAATGGCTGCTTTTGATTAAATAAGGCCATTTTCGCAATAAAATAATCGCTTCTTCACGTTTCTCTATAGCTCATGTAGTATTGCTGGCCCTTACAGAATATGTGTCAATCTGAGGAACGCTTGTTCAAGCACATAAGTGGATTTAGCACTAGCAAGAGGAGTTTCATTTGATCCTACCTCCTGTTTGTTGTTAATTTCTTATCCATCCAAGGTTCAATGCATACAAAGAAGCCAAACAACGAATCCCTCCTGCACAAGCGTAAACGGCTGAAGCCGTCCTCTGGCGGCAAAGCTGCCGTTTCGCGTAGAAATATAGAGAAAGGATCGAAAAATCACATCCTTTCTCTATATTTGAGAAATCGCCGTTTGGCTTACTGATTATAGAAGCTTGAAGATAGAAGCCTATGGATTTATTTTCTCATTCGGAGAGAAGGAATAGGTCTGTCCTGCTTCAGCCATAAATTCGACCCTCGCGAGACCCGGCCCGCTTATTCTGCATAGGCCCGCTGCTGCACACTCTATCCTAGCCTCTACTACCTTCATTTCCGACCACTGCATGCTTACAGTAAATCCTCCTCGCGCTCTAAGACCGCGGACAAATCCGCTATCCCAGGCTGCCGGCAGTGCTGGCAGGAGCAGGATTTCCTCCGTATGACTTTGCAAAAGCATCTCGGCGATACCTGCCGTTCCACCAAAGTTGCCGTCTATTTGAAACGGCGGATGATTGTCGAACAAATTAGGCAGTGTCGAATGATTTAATAACGCTAACACATTGGAGAAGGCTTTCTCCCCATCCTGAAGACGCGCCCAGAAATTAATGATCCAGGCACGGCTCCATCCCGTATGCCCGCCGCCAGCGCTCAGCCTGCGCTCCAATGTTACACGTGATGCTGCTGCAAATTCTGGCGACTGCTTCTGGTTAAACTCGTCGCCAGGATAGAGGGCAAACAGATGGGAAATGTGCCGGTGGCCCGGCTCCTGCTCCTCATAATCCTCCATCCATTCCTGAACCTGTCCATATTTGCCGATCTGTGGCTTCGGCAGCCGTTCCAGCGTCGCAGCAAGTTCTTCAGCGAACGGCTGATCGCGGTTCAAAATTTCACAGCTTGTTATGCAAGCGCCGAACAACGCTCTAATGATTTGAAAATCCATAGAGGCACCTACACAGAGTACACCGCTCTCCCCTCCGGGAAGGGTATAGCGATTCTCGGGAGATACAGAAGGACAGGTGACCAACCTTCCTTCTGTATCTTCTATTAAATAATCCAGTAAAAACTCTGCCGACTCCTTCATGGTCTCATAGGCCTGTTCCAGAAAGCTGCGGTCTTTTCCAAAACGATAATGCTCCCAAAGATGCAGGCAGAGCCATGCTGCGCCCATCGGCCAGAAGGAAGCTGGCAAATAAGTATCCTGCGGGGCGGTATCCGCCCAGATGTCTGTATTATGATGGGCTGTAAAGCCACGGCAGCCATACATGACTCTGGCTGTGCGGCGGCCAGGTTCTCTCATCCGCTCAATCAGTCCAAATAAAGGCTCGTGACACTCCGCTAAATTGCAATTTTCCGCCAGCCAGTAGTTCATCTGAGTGTTAATATTAATTGTAAATTTACTGTCCCATGGCGGCAAAAAGCTGTCATTCCAGATGCCCTGCAAATTGGCAGGCAAAGAACCCGGACGACTGGAGGAAATGAGCAGATAGCGCCCATACTGAAAGTACAGGGCGACTAAACCATTATCCACCTTCCCTTCTTTGACCCTGTTTAGCCTTGCATCCGTTGGCAACTGCTCGATTACCTCATTAACTCCCGCGAGCCCCAACTCCACCCGATCATATAGTGCTCTATAATCCTGAGTATGCTTCACAAATAATTCATTATAGGACAGCTTCTCCAGTGTGCCCAAATGCAATTTGCAATGTGCCTCGGGGTCGCTGTAACGAAAGGTAGTGGCTGCCATAAGCAATAAAGTTACACTGTCCGCCTTCTCAATAAGGAGATGTTCACCAACAGTCCGGCAGCTTCCTCCTTCAAGGACAGCTTTAAGCACCACCCGGAACTGACTTCCCCCTTCACCTCCGCATTCGCCTCTCATAACCAGTCCGTCATGACCCCATTTTTCGGTCTTCTCCATATACTTCCACCGATTGCGGTTGAATCGGGCCTTCAGTGATATAGCTCCTGGCTTATCGGCAGTCAAACGCAGCACAATCGTCTGGTCGGGATGGCTGGCGAACAGCTCCCGGGAGCAGGTTACATCGCCTAAACGATAACTGACCCGGGCCACTCCGTCAGACAAATCCAGCTCTCGGCGGTAATCCACAGCATTCTGGTCATGCCCAGCCATAGTAAGAAGCAGGTCGCCGAGCGGCAAATAATGCCGCTGGGTTTCCGGCAAGCCCGGCATTGTCAGTGCTGCAAGCTCCTCGGCTTCCTTCAGCCGCCCTTGCATGAGCAGCTCACGCAGCTGCGGCAAATGAGGAAGCGCATCTTCATTATTTCTGTCTCGCGGTCCGCCGTACCACACCGTATCCTCATTTAGCTGAAGCTTTTCTTCATATATTCCACCGAAAATCATTGCACCCAACTGGCCATTGCCTACAGGCAGCGCCTCATTCCACTCTGAGGCCGGCTCTTTATACCACAATTTATTCCTCTGTTCGTTAATCAACAAGCTCCCTCCCTAGTAATAAAAATGAGCTATGGTCATGTATGTGAACATTATAAAGATAAACCGTATAGAATAAAGCTTGTAATTAATCTCTATTAATAGGACTCTTTCATTCTAATTTAAACGTCTTAAACAAAGAATGTATAAAATTAACTTATGCATGAACAATTCTATCCTCTTGAATGCTGTACTGAGCTTAAACACGAAAAACCCTGATCGATCAACGTTCTTGATCGTATCAGGGCATATTTAAGTCTCATTAATAACGGTTATTCCCACAAGCATTGACTCTATTGCTTTATGAGCCGAATCGTTTTAGACCGAAGCGGTCTGTTTAATATCCCCGTCATTAACGGTTTCGTTTGGCAGCTTGAGAAATGCCGTAATGACCGCTCCGACAAGGTACAAAATGACAAAGACGAATACAACGCCGTTTGTGCCAATAATCCGAATTAGACTGCCGACTAAGGCTGGTGCCAAAAAAGAGGAAAGACCGGAGCCCAAATTTAGCGCTGACATCGCTGCGCCTTTATCCTTCGGAGCCAGCGAAGGGAGCAGCGCGGAAAGCGGCACATAACCAGCTAATGTCGCGCCGGACAAACAGACGGCAATCAGCATCATCGTGTAGTTGTGCCCAAAAACTTGCGGAGTATAATAAACAATGAGTGTTGCTATGGCGCTCCCAACTCCGCCAAACCAGGCAATCGTCGTTCTCCAGCCGATTTTATCGCTTAAAAACCCGAACACTACGTTGAAAATTATCGCAACCATAAACATGGCGCTGTACAGCTGGAGCCATTCACTCGTGGAGAAGCCATAATCGACGAGATAAGTTGGCAAAAATATTGCAAATCCAAAAACGGCAACAGGATTGATTATTTTTACAAGTACGCCCAAAGAAACCTTTGGCTTTCTGTATAAAATCGTTATCCCCTTTAACAGCTCCTCTTTCTTGTTGCCGCTGCTAACCTTTGAAAGATCAAACTTCGCACGATTCAATGCAATCGCCACAATACCACCAAGCGTAACAAAAAATAACGACAGCCACAGGGTTTGAATATTTCCGATTACAGGAATCGTGTAACCCGCAATAAATGGACCGACGACATTCATGCCAAGCGACATGACAAAATAAAACCATCCCATTGCGCTTGCCAATTTATTTTGCCCGGTGCTGTAGGTTACCCAAGTGAGAAAGCCGAAGGCAAATAAAGGATAGCCTAAACCGCGAACCAAATAAGTCAGCAGCATGACGTGAAAATTCAACGGGCCTATCCCTAACCCAATGAACAAAATCGTACCGATAATAAACATAATAAGCCCCACCAGCATCGTCTTCTTCGGCCCAATCGTTTGCACAAAAACGCCCGACAGCCACGCAGCAATCGCAGTTGCAATGCCATATACAGAAAACATTAAAGAGCTGTTCTCGATCGTAACCCCTCTTTCGATTAAATAAGGGGAAAGCCAGCCTTGCTCCAAACCTTCACCAATCATAAAAATAATGATGCCGATAAAGCCCCAAATCAAATTAGATGGAATGCCGATTTTATCTAAAAAGGTATGTTTATCAGTTAGCTTTTCCATGTCTGCACCGCCCGTAATAAAGTGGGTATACCCCCATAAAATTAAGCGTTTTCATTTATGGTAAATATTTAGGAAAGACGCTTAAACGCCCTTCCCGTACAACTTTCTTTTTCAACCGCAATAATCGTTTTAGCCGCGCTTTAAAGCGTCAATAATCATTTTAAAAAGAACAAGATCGTCCTTATAATCCTCAGGCGTCGTTTTGATTGCTCCACCCGCTGTAATTGCCTCGTGCAAGGTTTCCAGTTCAATCGTGTACGGATTAATATAAGTTGGACGAATAATCGTCTCCCTGAACTCTCCGCCAATGGTTTCATTAATAATTAATTTTATTGGCAATCCTTTAATGTAAGGCGTATCATATTCAACGCGGACTGATTTGGTTTCGCCATAAACCTCCAAATGCGCATCAAATCTACCCTGCTGGTCGATGCCCGTTTCATAGCTCACATTAAAATGCTCGTAGGTGAACAAAGCATTAAGAAAAATGCCATTTTTCCCTGCTGCTGCTCCGGCAACTCCGGTCGGCATTCCGAGCGCTTCTCTCATGACGGATAGATCATGGCTGCCAAGACCGCCAAGCAGCCTGTACATCCATGCGAGCGAAGCATCCACTTCCCCTAATGCTTCGGTCACAAGCGCTTGCCCACGCTCCTGCTTGTCCGTTATTGCAGCTTGCGGAACATCTGTAAAGCGCTTAGGATACGTGCCGGATTGGCTCACAAAAAAATCGTTAGGGCCGATAATATCTCTGACCCGTGCGTAAAGTACCTTCTCCAGCCCGCCGATTTCCTTCACGGCAGCTTCCAAGGCTGGCGCATATCTTCGCATGTAACCTACCATTATTTTAATGTTATTTTTGTTTTTGGCCTCAATAATGGCATCCGCATCCTTTAACGTCAACGCCATCGGCTTTTCTATTAATACGTGCTTGCCTTCGTTCGCTGCATCAATCGCTACTTCAGCATGGTATTCATCGCTATTGAGAACGAAAACTACATCAATATCCTTTTGCTTAACAAGCGCTTTCGCGTCTGTATACCAATTTGCAGAAGGGACTCTAAACTTCTCTCCGTTATAAGCCAATGATTCCTCGGACACGTCGCATAGCGCCGCGATGCGGAATTTATCAGACATTGCCTCAAGAAGCGGCAAATGCACCGTTTGGGCTATTTCTCCTGTTCCAACAACACCAATGTTCAATATTTTAGTCATCTCATCTCTTCCCCTCTGAATGATGTTTTTCTTCCCTTGGACCCTTTCCGCCAAACTTGTTGCCTTTTATCAAGCTAACGTAACCGTTTGACCAGTAGCAGCGGATTCATAAATGGCTTCCAAAATACGAGTCACCTCATAAGCTTGCTCTGCAGTGACGACTGGCTCCTTTTCCTCCAAAATGGCTTCAATCCATTGTCCAATTTCACGATCCGCCTCTGTCTCCTCATTTGGCGAAATATAAGCAATACCCGCTGGGTTCTGCAGCTTGGTATCGACGAGATTCCCGTACAGCTCATGATTAAAAATAAGCTCATTAGCTTGTGTCACATGATTTTTACGCATTTCCGCCCCGCCTTTTGTACCCGAGAGCGTCGTCATCGCCTCGCGCTCATCCGTTGTATTCAATGCCCAGGCCGCCTCTAAATAAATGGAAGCGCCATTTTTCATTTTAATGAAGGCAAATGCCGACTCTTCCACATTGAAGGTTTCAGGGTCCCAAGGGCCGAATAGATTTGCCTGATTTTGATATTTTAATTTGTTATGAATAACGCCAGTGACGGATGCTGCCTCATAGTTATCCATGCACCACAAGGTTAAATCCAGGGCATGGGTACCAATATCAATTAGCGGGCCTCCCCCCTGCAATTCCTTGTTCATGAACACTCCCCAGGTTGGCACCCCGCGACGGCGAACCGCATGGGCTTTCGCTACATAAATTTCGCCCAGATCTCCCCTGGTGCAAGCTTCCTTTAGGAGCAGCGAGTCTTTTCTAAAACGATTTTGATAAGCGATCGTCAATTTTTTCCCGGATTCCCGGCTAGCATCAAGCATTCTTTTAGCATCCGATGCGTTTATCGCCATTGGCTTCTCGCACATGACATGCTTGCCTGCCTGAAGTGCAGCTATCGCTATTTCCGCATGAAGAGCATTCGGCGTGCAAATATGCACAACATCTACATCGCTCTCCTTTATTAGCTTGGCATACTCGGCATACACCACGGCATCCTTATTGAACAAATCTGCAACCCTGCGGGCATTTTTCACCTTCCCGTCGCAGAAAGCAACCAGTTCAACCTTGTCGCTTAATTTGGCTAATGCAGGCAAGTGCTTCTGCACAGCGATTGCTCCGCATCCAATAATGCCAACTCGCAGCTTGCTCATCGACATTCCTCCAATCTCTTGTCTATTTATTTTGTTAAAGCGTGATTTCCAGAAAGCTGTTGACCAATTGGATAAGCTTATTCTATAGACAATGTAAACGCTTATATATTAATATCTATATATTATTTTTGATTTTTGCATATGAAATTTACGCCAGATCGTTCATTCAGTAAGAAGAGGCAGTAGCGCATTTTAACTCGTCAGGATGGAGGAAACAAAATATGAGCAAAGTTAGAGCAGCGGATCATGAGCGAATCGCCTATATTTGCCGTTTAATTTATGATGCGTACAAAATGCCTGTATGCTATATAAAATCGGACGGAGTATTGGAGAGCGAGTTCCTGTCTTCCATTAAAAGCCATCCGCTCTTGAAGGATCGGACTGCCTTCTTACAGAAGCTGTATCACGAGGGGAATGCTGCTCCTTTTCCTATTTTAGAAACGACAGCATTTTCAGAAAGATATATTGGCTTGCATGTCTTAGAAGAGGATGAACATCAGGGGACGATTATTATTGGGCCAGTCATTTCGCTCGCCCCTTCGGAAGCCACCATAGGATGCATGCTTCATGATTACCAGCTGCCCTCCAATTATCAAGAAGAATTCCTTGATTATTACAAAAGCTTGCGGGTCGTCAATGATAAGCAGGTCATTAACCTTAGTTTATTGGCCTATTTCCTGCTCTATAATCGGCGTCTGGATCAGCAGTCCATTATTGATCGAAGCCATTCCAGCTTGCCTTACGATGCCGTAGAGGTAGAAAGCGAGGTCCACAACAGTCTGTTTAAAAAACGAATGGAAAATACCTTCTATATGGATTATGTACAGGAATGTTATACGTGGGATTTGCTGCAGGCAGGAGACAAAAAAAAGCTCATCGAGCATCTGGATAATTTTCCGATTGGCGGCAGCGGGATTTTATCTAAAAAAAGCTATAAGCGATCGCAAAAGAACCTTGCGATTGTTTGCATCGCTATTGCTGCCCGGCGGGCTATTGAAAGCGGGCTGCATACGGAAATTGCTTATACGATGAGCGACTACTACATCCAGCAAGTTGAGGAAACGAACGATACTACGCAGCCATGGAAAATAATGAAGGACTGTTGCATTGCCTTTTTTGATAAAATCAATTTGTACAAAACATCTAGCAACTCCAAGTCTGTGCAATTATGCAAGGAATACATTTTTAGCTACATTTTCAAAGAGATCACCATTGCCGAGCTGGCTAATCAGCTCAATTTAAACCCCGTTTACCTCTCCCAACTATTTAAAAAAGAAACGGGAACGCCACTTGGGACATACATTCAGCAGCAAAAAATTGAAGAAGCCAAAAAAATGCTTCTCCATTCTCAGCATTCTATTTCCAGCATTAGCAGCTCCTTGAATTTTAATGACCAAAGCTATTTTACTACGGTGTTCAAGAGACTAACTGGGCAGACACCTAGCCAATTCCGCAATCGTTCTAATCCGGCGAATAATCAGCTTGCTTAGCACTGTGTGTGCTGGAACTAAAAAATAGCCCCTTCGTATGGCGCTGAGCAGCTGCTCAATGGCATACGAAGGGGCTGGCCTAACGTCATTTTTAGATAAAGTCTACAATCTTATAAACAATCGATTAAACCTTATAAGCCCGCATCGCCTTGCGCAGCTCTTTAAATGTCGGGCGCTTGCCGTACATCAGGACGCCGGTGCGATAAATTTTCGCTCCCAGCCAGCCGAAGATGTAGATCGATACGAACAAAATGCCTAAGGACAGCAGCACCTGCCACACTGGCGGGTTCGTCAGCCCAATTCGCAGCATCATGACGAATGGCGAGAAAAACGGCACATAGGAAGCGACTTTCACGAGCATCGTGTCCGGATTCGAAATGCTGAATGTGCTAATGTAGAAGCCTGCCAGCGATAAAATCGTAATCGGCATGACTGCCTGTGCCAAATCCTCGGTCCGGCTCACAATGGAGCCAATTGCCGCATACAGCATCGCGTACAGGAAATAGCCTGCCAAGTAGTAGATGACCGCATACACAATCAGCGACGGATCAATTTGGTCAAAATGAATATTCAAATTCGTAAACGCATCTTTATTTTGCGGCATCGATAAATTGATGATCATAACGGCTCCATACAGCACCAGCTGGAACAAGCCGACGAGGAACATCCCGAACACCTTTCCGAACATTTGCATCAGCGGCGATACACTGGTAATGAGAATTTCCATAACCCGCGAGCCTTTTTCCGACGTAATTTCTGTCGCAATCAGCTGCCCGGTCACCATAATAACAAAGAACAGCATAATGACAATAATCGATACGAGTCCCATATTGACCGCTTGCTGCTCTGGGGACAGCCCCTCTGCATTGGAACCTGCTCCCGCTTCAGCAGCAATTTGCATGGTATCAATCGTAACAGGCGCGAACAGCTGTACCTTTTGTTCCTCGCTCAGTCCCGCTTCCTTGAAAATCATTTCGGTGCGTATGTTTTGCAGCGCTCCTTGCAGGGAACGGGTTGTAGATTCATCCAGCAGCTTCTCGGATTTATAAGTTACAGCTGGAAGACCGTTTGCCTGAACGTCGCCAAAGGTCAAATACCCTTTAATTTTCTGATCGATAATGCCCTGCTTAAGTGCTTGCTCATTGCCTGCATCGTTGCCTGTATCCGCAAAATCAACCAGCTCAACATTTGGCTGCTCCTGCTGCGAATAATAGACTTTGAGCTGCTCCGCAAGCTTAGTACCCTCTGCCCCACTGCCCGCTTCCGCCTGGATATAACCGATGGAGGTGGTTTTTACTCCGTCATTGTTAAACTGGGAGATGAGATAAGGCAGATTGGCACCAATTGTAATAATAATTGCGAAAATCAACGTCATAACCAAAAAGGATTTTGTCCGAAACTTATTGCGAACGGTAAAGCTGACTACTGTCCAAAAATTACTCATGCTTTTCACCCACCAATTTTATAAAGATTTCGTTTAAGGTTGGCTCCATAATTTCAAACCGCCTAACTTCTGTTTGCTCCATCGCATGACGTAAAATAAGCCCGCCCGCCGCTTCGTTCTCAATTCGGAGCTCGTAACCCGATTCATTGCGCTGCACATTCGTTACGCCTTCCAGCGTCTCAAGCCCCTTTACGGTGCGCTCGGTGCCCAGCATGACGCGCTCGCGAGGATATTGGCCCTTAAGCTCCTTAAGGTTGCCCTGCAGTACCGCGTTCGAGCGGTGCATGATCGTAATATTGCGGCACAGCTCTTCCACATGCTCCATGCGGTGTGTCGAGAACAGCATCGTCGTGCCTTCTTCACGCAGCTCCTTCACCGCTGCCTTAAGCAGCTCCACGTTCACCGGGTCAAGCCCGCTAAAGGCTTCATCCAAAATAACGATTTTCGGCTTATGAATGACCGAAGCAATGAACTGGATTTTTTGCTGGTTGCCCTTCGACAGCTCCTCCAGCTTCTTGTTGTAATATTCCGGCACGCCGAATTTTTCCAGCCAATACTTCAAGCTTTGATCGGCATCCCGCTTCGACATCCCCCGCAGCTTCGCCAAATACAGCAGTTGGTCGCTTACGCGAACACGCGGATACATCCCCCGCTCCTCCGGCAAATAACCGAGCATTTGCAGCTGATTATGGCTGTAAGGCTTGCCGTTGTATAAAATTTGGCCCCCATCAGGAAAAATAAGTCCCAGCACCATTCGCATCGTCGTCGTTTTGCCCGCTCCGTTCGCACCTAGCAGGCCGTAAATTTCACCTTCTCCTACTTCAAGGCTAATGCCATTTACCGCTGTTTTATCGCCATACTGCTTATAGATTTGTTCAATTTTTAGTGGCTTCATTGTAGTCTCCTCCTTGATATCAAGCTCTAATATGCTGTCTGTCCTGTTCAATCAATACCGCCAAAATATCATCCAGATCAAGCGCCTTCCGTCCCATAATCGCGATATGTTCCCGCTCGCACCAGCGCTCGGTTTCCATTGCCTGCCGGGTAACGATTCGCAGATTGCCGCCCCCTGCATCTTCCACCATACATTTTCCGGGGATGCTCTTCACATCCTTGCCTACAAGCTCGCTGCCACTCACATAAAACATATGCCAGCTGCTGAGCAGCTCATCCTTCTCATACATGCCTAGTATTCGGCCCTGTGCCATAAAGACAATATAATCTGCAAGCCGTTTCACTTCATCCACAATGTGGGATGCCATGAGAATCGTTCGCTGGCCATCATTCATATAGTTGTGCAAAAAGCTCATCATGCTGCGCCAGGCTAGCGGATCGAAGCCCGAGGAAGGCTCGTCGAGCAGCAGCAGCTCGGGATGATGGGCGAGCACAAGCGCGAATTCATACTTGCGCCGCGTCCCTTTGGACATTTTGCCGAGCTTAATGCTATCATCGACCTCGAACATCCGCAAAATTTCACGATAAAGGTTTATATCCCAATTCGGGTACCATTTTCGCACAAAATCCGTCTTGTCCGAAGCTCTCAGCTTATTCTCATGGCTGCCGAACAGCTCTGGCACATAACCGATTTTATTTTTCCATCCGGTATCCTTCTGGTCTGCGATTGAATGGCCGAGCAAGCTCAGCTCGCCTTTATCCGGCTTAATTAGATTCAACAGCATCCGAAAGGTCGAGCTTTTGCCTGAACCATTCGGGCCGACAATTGCAGTAACGCAGCCCTTCGGTACTTCCAATGAAAGAGGGCCAAGCTGAAACCGTTCACGCCGCAGCTCTACTTCCTGTATACGAATCGCAATATCGTTGCTCATGACGCCGCCTCCCCCTAAACGTTATCTTTAAAACGCTTCTCCAGCTGTTCGCGAAAAATCTGTTCCAGCTCCTCGCGTGAGCATTTAACCCGCTGTCCTGCTGTGATTGCAATCTCGAATGCTTCCACGACTGCCACCAAGCGGTAACGATCTCGATCATCCTGCTCAACGGCCGCAACGTAGGTTCCCGTCCCCTGCCTCGTTCGCAGCAGCCCTTCCGACTCCAGATCCTGATAAACCCGGCGCACCGTAATGACGCTGCATTTCAGCGACTGCGCCAGCTCCCTAATGGAGGGGAGCAGCATCCCTTCGGCTAATTGCCCGCTGACAATTAATGCTCTCAGCTGTACTTCTATTTGATAATAAAGCGGCTCGGCGCTTTGCTCATTTATTTGAATCGGCAGCCACACGGCTTCACCTTCTTTACTTCTTTACTTTTTTACTCCATTGCTTATTTAGAAGCTCCGTGTTTCCAACCGATGCTTAAGACACACATAGCTGATGGCTATTCCGGTCATACTGACAAGCAGCCCAACTAACAAATACCACCACTCCCCATTTTCAAATCCTGTCAGCACACTGTTGACGATAGAAAAGCCATTAAAGCTGAGCAGAGTGCTGATAAGCATATACATGATGCAATACAACACGCAAACGATCATGTACGTCTTTCCTGTGAAGCCATATTCCCAGATGGCATACGTAGCAGCCATGCCAAGCGAATATAAAAACCAGAATAGTCCATATAAAAGATAAGCGCCTGGAGAAATGGCCTCTCTTAAGCCATCCACCAAAAAATATTGAATCAGGAAGAAAATAATTTGCAGCGGGAACAGCATAACCGCTATTTGCAGCATTCTGCCCCATATGATCTGCGGCACCGTAATAGGCATCGTACGCCATTCTGCAAGCTTTTCACTATAGGTATCATTGCGCCAGCAGCTCATACTAGAGCGGCTTAGCACAAAGCCGAGACAAGGCAGCGTCGTGAGAAAAACAAAATCGATCGCCCAATATTCCCCTGCCGAAACATCCATTTCATTAAATCGGTACAAAAATCCCAGCACAATTGCCATATATAAAGCTAGTAAAAGCGAACCTAGAAAACCCCAGCGCGTCTTCCGCAATTCGTAGATTAAAATATGCCATGCCCCTTGCCACATGCTCACAAGTTTTCCTCCTGTCACTCTATATACTGTATATATCTTTATACACAGTATAATCACACCTCATTTGGTTGTCAATACGTCCCAGCCTTTTTTCGAAAAAGGGCACTGCCTAGCCATGTTTGTTCAGCGGCAAATCAAAAAAAGCCTTGGACACGAGCTTAGAGGCTCAGACCAAGGCTTTATATCTTATATAGGATGTGCTGCTGTTTTAGAAGCGCGCTGCTGCTGCTTTGGCTTCTTCAATCGCATAGGCAACAATCGCTTCTGCTTCATTCGGCTTTTGGTTATGGCCTTCTGCAACAACGATTTCGAAATTCGTCACGCCGAAAAATTGCATAATATTGCGGATATAATTCAAGGACATTTCAGCTGCCGCTGCTGGACCTTCGGAGTACACCCCGCCTCTTGCATTCAGCAGAGCAACTTTTTTATCAGGAATCAGTCCAACCGGACCTTGCTCGGTATATTTGAACGTTTTGCCTGCTTCGTAAATGTAGTCAATATACGTATGCAGCACAGCTGGAATCGTCAGGTTCCATAGTGGAAAACCGAAAACGACCTTGTCCGCAGCAAGAAATTGATCAATATATTTGCTGGAAACATTAACTGCCGCCTGCTCCTCAGGTGTCAGCTCATAACCGCGCGCCGCTTTAAATTTACCGTTAATCATATCGGCATTCAAATACGGAAGCTCTTCTTGGAACAAATCCAGTTCCGTAACGTTATCATTTGGATGTGTCTCTTTGTAAGTATCCAGGAAAGCTTGGTAGAGCTTCACGCTCACTGCTTGGTCCAAACCACGATCATTTGCTTTTACAAAAAGTACAGTACTCATAATAATTATTCCCTCCGTAAAAAAGCGCTAAATGCAGGCAGCTTCTCAATTGTGTATTTGTAATAAGCTTTATTTTACAAGCCTTGTTCTTACAAATCATCGGCCAATAGCATGAAAGTCGCCCGTATTGAGTCTCAGAGGGCTTAGGTCTAGTCTTACGACTCTGGGCCCAAATAATGAATGCCGCGCAGCGCGGCTTGTGTTCGATCGGTTACATCCAGCTTGCTAAGAATGCTGCTGACATGGGTTTTGACTGTTTTTTCGGCAACGACTAATGCCCGGGCAATTTCTTTATTGCTTTTCCCTTTCATCAGCTGCCTAAGCACCTCTATTTCACGAGGCGTTAGCGATGTAAAGGCTAATTGATCTGACTTAACGCGCGTTGAATCAGGTTCCGACTGTAATGGGAGCGGTGGATGCAATAAACGATCCTCTGTTCTTTCAAACCGTCCAGCTGGTGTCCCACCCCCGATGAGCACGCCGGAAATATCAGGATGCAGCTGAATATTGCCTTTATAAGCGCTGCGTATCGCCTCCGCCAGCTGATCCGGTGCGACATCCTTCAGCATATACCCAATCGCCCCCGTCTGAAGAGCAGGAACAATATGGCCGCGGTCGGAGAAGCTGGTCAGCACCAGCACTTTAATCGCCGGGTGCTGCTCGGCAATGATTCGGCTTGCCTCTATGCCATCCATGACAGGCATTTGCAAGTCCATCAAGATCATATCCGGCTGGAGCTCGGCCGCTTTCTCCACTGCTTCCTTCCCGTTGGCTGCCTCGCCGACAATTTCAAAATCCGGCTGCAAATTCAGAAAGAAGGCAATGCCCTTCAAAACAATTTGATGATCGTCAACGAGTAAAAGCTTAATTTTCATCATTCACCCTCCCTCCTCTGCAGCGAGCGGTATGCTCGCCCGAATGACGGTTCGCTGCCCCATCTCGCTATGAATGATAAACTCACCTCCAAGCGCCTCTGCTCTTTCGCGCATAGACAGCATCCCCATCGTCTGTCCCTGCAGTTGTTTTGGGGTAAAGCCCCGGCCATGATCCTCGATTTCCAGCGTTACTTCACGCTCTGATTTCACAAGCCGAATATAGGCAGCTTCTGCACCTGAATGCTTCCGAATGTTGTTAAGCCCTTCTTGGCCAATCCGCCATAACCCTTCTTCAAGCGCACGGGGCAGCTCCTTCAACCCTTCCGCCTCTGCATGTACGACAAGGTCCATTCTTTCGCCATACTGCTTAAGCGCAGGCAGCAGGCCATTCTCAAGACCAGCGGGATGCAGCTGCCAAATAAGCGTCCGCATCTCCCTGAGTGTTTCCTGCGACAAGCTGGCCATTTCCTGAAGCGAGCGTTCCACGATCGGCTCTTTCCCGCCGAGAATCTTTTCTGCCCCTTTGGCGATAAAAGACAGCGAAAATATTTTTTGCATCACCGAATCATGCAAATCCCGTGCCATTCGGATTCGTTCCTCCATACGGGCTAGCTCCCGGCGCTGCTCATTTACTCTCAAATTATCTATGCTGAGCGTCAAATGCTCACCGAGGGCATACATAAATTCTTCATGATAATGATCGAATTGCCCACTATCGTTACTGCTAATGAACAAAACACCGAAGGGGCAGCTGCCCCTTCGCAGCGGAATCGCTGCGGCCGATGTGAATGCCTTTAGACCTTTCGCTGTTAGCGGGACGACCGCTTCCTCCTTGCTGTCTGCAACAACGATGAGACGATTATGGTGAAAAGCGTCGGCCACAACTCCCCCGTTTCCACAATTGAGCTGCTGCCAGCCTTCCCTCGTCTGCTCCCCGTCATAATAGGCACGCAGCGAGAGATTATCCTGCTCATAGACGAATAAAGCAATTTGCGGCCAGTCGAAAGCAGCGCTAATATGTTCAACCGCTTTCAAGGGCAGCTGGCTAATGTCCTGCACCGCATGGATACGCGTAATGACATCGCCAAGCTTCGCATAGAGCAGCGCATTTCGCTCCTGTGCCTGATATAGGCGAATACGCTTAATCGCTGTGCCTATCTGGTAGGCAACCGCCTGCAGCAGGGCAAGCTCCTCATTTGAAAAAAATTCTTTGCCCGCCTGCGCAGCATTCAGCAATCCAAAGCTCTCCGCGCCTGCCTTCAGCGGCACCGTCGCATGATGCGTCAAGCCGCCTCTATCGCCAGCATTGTATTCCGCTGCATATACAATTCGTGAGCATTCAATAATGTTGACCGCACGATTCAGCTTGTTTTGGCGGTAGCTTTCGGTGCACCAGCAGCCTTCTCCGCACATCGCTGCATTATCGTTGGCTGCAAGGGTTGAGGGGAGATTTTGCGCGGCCGCACATATGCTGTCTGAATGCTCATCAAGCAAGAAGATCCAGCCCGTCGTAAAGCTGGTCACCTCAAGAAGCTTCACCAGCACCGCATTTAGCATAACCTTCATATCATTCATCGAATTGAGCATCTCCGCAATTTCCTTGAGCGCCGCCAGCTCATCTGCGCGAATCTCTCTGGACAAGGCAAATCCCCCTTAATACAGCAAAGCCGCGAATCAGCTTCGCGGCTTCCTTGTCATATGAACTTTATAGACCAAATATAGCATCAATCATCGGCTTCGTATGGCCGCCTGGATATAATAAATACAGCAGGACATAAACGATAACGCCCGTAATCGCTGTGAAAAACCAGATAATCGACGTCACGCGGCCCCATTTGCGATGCTTGGCATATTTGCTCTTGAAGCCTAGCACGAGTGTCGTAATGCCGAATACCGCTGCTACCGTCGCAAGCGTAATATGGAAAATCAGAAAGACAACATAATAGAGATGCATGCTGTCAGGTCCGCCCCATGTCGTATTGCCGACAACTATTGTTCGTGAGGAGTAAATAATAAAGAAGATGATGGCTGCAATTGCAGCTGCGATCATCACTTTCTTATGCGCCTCAACTTTACGCTTAATAATCAGTGCCCAACCAATCGCAACCAGAATCGCGCTAATAACGATAAATGATGTGCTTATTGTAGGGAGAATAAAATACCAATCCAATGTCGATCCCACCTATATCGGTAAAGTAGTAAATCCTCATGTCTATTACGCCGTACCTGTATTGGTATTCGGCAAATCGTCTTCTTTACGCTCACGCTTGTACCATTGCTTGAATATATACGCCAGTATAATCCCGTACATCAACTCTTGCAATAGCTTCATGACAATGCCGCCTAGCTGCTGGTCCTCTACCACTTCCATTAAATTGAAAAATTGAGGACCGTCAAACATCGTAAGCAGCCTCGATGGATCACCTGATACACAGTAGCCCATCGCCAGCACCCATACGTTGGGATCATTGTAAATCGCATATAAGGGAGTGCTTGCAAATATAATTAAGGCGCACGCGGGAGTCAGCAAAATGCCATTCGCGAAAACATACGCCATCTTCTTCAAATCCGTCAGGCGATTCCATTCCGGCACAGGACATGCAATCTGCCACCACATCATGATCGCAGCAATTAGCATAACAAAATAATAGATACGGTGAATCGTATAGTGGGTCATGACAAAGTCATGTATGACTGGTACATGGTAAAAAGAAAATAAGAGATTAAACAGCAGCAGCGATAAAATAGGATTCATTAGAAAGTTGAGTGAACGCCATTTTTTCGAAGCAAACAGCTTGCGCCACATAAATGCGGGTATCGATAATATAAGCATCGGCGGCACAATGAGATAAGAAATCGACATATTGAACATATGGAAGGTAAACATTAAATGTCCCAGGAAATTAAGCGGCCCGCCATTGCACAAATAATAGAGAATAGCCGAAACAACAAACATAAACCGCTGCTTGCCTGTTGCAGACGCCTCAAGCGGTGCGTGCTTCTCCCGCCATGGTCCGTTCAAATAAAAATACAAAATGATTACAGCAATTGTACCGAACATATACCATGGGGTCCACAACTCTTCAAAACTGAAATATTCCAGGCCAAGCATGGCTGCAACCTCCCTTTATTTTCTGCAAAAGAGGAGGGAACCCGCCCGGGACCCCTCCTCTGTGCAATTGCAAATCCGTTTTACCACCAAACCCAATATTCAGCCATAATGAAGGCTGTAAAAGCAATAAATACACCCATAAGAATGCCGACCGTAGCAAAAACGTGACCGCGGTCTTTCATATGCATCCAGAATGCCATTTGTACGAACACTTGGAGCAAAGCGCAACCCATAATAATGATGTAGATGAAGCTTTTATTGATTTCGCCAGCCGCTACCGCAGCAAATGCTACGAGTGTCAGCAATATGGAGAAAATGAACGCAATAATGTGCTTCTTTGGTCCCTCTGAGTTGTGGCGAACTGGACGCTGCTGTTCTTCAGCTGTCGAGTGATTGCTTGCCATTTGGCTAGACCACCTTTCCCATCAAATAAACGACGGTGAAGATAAATACCCAAACTACGTCGATAAAGTGCCAGTACATTCCTGCAACATACACTTTAGGAGCTGTAACAACTGTAAGGCCTTTTTTCATCAACTGTCCGATAATGCTGGAAATCCAGAAAATACCGAACGCAACGTGGGCGCCGTGGAATCCGACTAACGTATAGAAGGAAGAACTGAACGCACTTGTCGTAAAGCCATGTCCTTCATGCACATAGTGGTAAAACTCATAAATTTCGAGTCCCAGGAATCCAAGTCCAAGCACAACGGTTACGATCAACCAGTTGATTAAAGCTTTTACATTATGATTATGCAGCGCTTGGATAGCAAATACGCTAGTCAAGCTTGATGTAAGCAAAATTGCAGTTGCAGCTGCAACGAGCGAAAGCTTGAACAGCTCGTTCGGCTGTGGTCCGTCAAGCACTTGGTGGCGAAGGGCAAGGAACGCCGAGAACAGCGTTCCGAACAAAACCGTTTCACCGCCAAGAAATAGCCAGAAACCTAATACTTTATTGCGGCCCTCAAGAGTGGCTTTCTCGGGCTCATGAGGAAGATGCCCCTCTGCATGTGAATGTGTACTCATGCCTTAACCCCCTTGTCTTCCAACTCTTCCGGCTCAATGTGGAAACCATGATCATCATATACCGAGCGAAGGAACATGCTTCCGAACGTAATCAACAGGCCCAGACCGGCAACATAGAAACCAATATGTTCTGTAATAAACGTCCAATCCCTCGAATACATCAGGCCAAAGCCTGTAATGAACAAGCCAAGCGACATTGTGAACGGCAGAATAGAAGGAGATGGCATATGGATTGAGCCAATTGGCTCAGCAGGCGTCATGCCTTTGTGTCCATCCATTTTCTCTTTCCAATAAGCATCGTAGCCGCGAACAAGCGGAGTTTGCTTAAAGTTATATTCTGGAGGCGGCGATGGAATGGTCCATTCCAGCGTACGGCCATCCTCCCAAGGATCATCTGCTGCATTTTGTGGTTTTGCATTAGTGATAACTACGTTCAGGAAGAACATAATTGTACCAATACCCATCATGATTGCACCAATTGTACTGATCAAGTTCATTTCATTAAATCCAAGGCCGTCGAGGTACGTCCAAATACGACGAGGCATACCAAGCAAACCGAGGAAATGCTGAATAAAGAATGTCAAATGGAAACCGATGTAGAACATCCAGAACGTCCATTTTCCAAGCGTTTCATTCAACACGCGACCGAACATTTTAGGCCACCAGTAGTGAAGACCGGAGAAAATACCTAAAATCAGACCGCCGACGATAACGTAGTGGAAATGCGCAACTACGAAATACGTATCGTGATACTGGAAATCCGCTGGCGCAGCTGCAAGCATAACGCCTGTAACGCCGCCCATTACGAAGGTCGGAATAAAACCAACGGCATACAAGTTAGCGCTCGTAAACTTGATCGAGCCGCCCCACATTGTAAAGATCCAGTTGAAGATTTTAATACCTGTTGGCACTGCAATCAGCATCGTTGCTATTGAGAACAATGCGTTAGCTACAGGCCCCAGACCCGTCGTAAACATGTGATGCGCCCATACCATGAAGCCCAAAAAGCCGATCAGAATTGTCGCGAATACCATCGAGCTGTAACCGAAAAGGCGTTTACGCGAGAATGTACTGATTACCTCGGAAATAACACCAAAGGCAGGCAGGATGAGAATATACACTTCAGGGTGTCCGAAAATCCAGAAAATATGCTCCCATAGTACAGCGTTACCGCCATTGTTAGGGTCGAAGAAGTTGGCATCGAATACCCTGTCGAACATCAGTGCAGCCAAACCTACAGCAAGTGCAGGGAAAGCGAACAAGATAAGCGCCGACGTAATGAACGAAGCCCATGTAAACATCGGCATCCGCATGAAGGTCATGCCAGGTGCGCGCATATTAATGATCGTTACCAGGAAGTTAATCCCCCCAATAAGCGTACCAATACCCGCTATCTGGAGACCTAGGACATAATAATCCATCCCATGGCCAGTACTGAACGCCGGCCCCGAAAGTGGTGCGTAAGCCGTCCAGCCGGCAGCTGGCGCGCCTGTGCTTGTAAACCAGCTGACATTCAATAATACGGCTCCGAAGAAAAACGTCCAGAAGCCAAGTGCATTTACAAAAGGAAAAGCAACGTCGCGTGCGCCGATTTGCAGCGGCACGACCGCGTTCATTAAAGCAAATAGCATCGGCATCGCAGCCAAGAAGATCATTGTCGTACCGTGCATAGTAATCAGCTCATTGTATGTATCCGCACTAACGAAATCATTTAGCGGCTTCCAAAGCTGAATCCGAATAAGAAGTGCTTCCAAACCACCGACCAGAAAGAAAAAACCGCCGGCGATCAAATATAAAATACCGATTTTTTTGTGGTCAACCGTTGTTAACCAGTCCATCAGACCAGAGTAACGCTTAACCGCGTGTCCTTGAGCCAAGTTGGTACCTCCTTTTCATCACCGATGATCTATTTTTCGTAGTCCAATGTTAATTCCGATAAGTATTTCGCAATACCATCAAGCTCTTGCTGCGTCAGATCGATCTTGCCCATCAGATTGCCTGGTTTGACATCATCAGGATTTTCGATCCAACGATGAAGATTGTCATAAGTGGAACCTTCATTGGAGTACTTAGGATCATCTGTATTAATCAGGATACCACCAACGGAATCACGGCTTCCAATACCTGTAAGGTTCGGGTACAATGGTCCGCCTTTGTCGCCAACAGCGTGGCAAACGAGACATTTGCTTTCGAAAGCAGCGGCAATGGCCGGATCGCTTGGCATTGCTACTGGCTCTTGAAGCGCTGCTGCCCAACGGTCGAACGAGGCATCATCAACCGATTTCACCTTAAAGTCCATCAAGCCGTGGGAAGGTCCGCAAAGCTCGGCGCATTTGCCCAAGTAAACGCCTTCTTTTGGTGCCGAGAAGAACATTTTATTTGTTGAACCACCAGGATTAGTATCGATTTTACCTGCAAGGGAAGGAACCCAGAACGAGTGAAGCACGTCTGCTGTCTTCGCTTCAATTGTAATGGTCTTGCCTTTTGGAATAACCAGCTCCTGCGCCGTCTTGATGCCCAGATCCGGATACTCGAATTCCCACCAATATTGATGTGAAGTTACTATTACTTTAACCGCATCTGGATCGTTTGAATGATCCTTTGACAGGTTAAATACGGTCTGAACGGTAGGAACACCCAAAATAATCAAGAGAATAATAGGAATTACGGTCCAAATAATCTCTAGCTTGTGGCTACCTTCGACCTGCTTGGGAATCGACTTATCTCCCTTACGTCTGCGAAAACGGACAATGACAAACAAACAAAGTGCAAATACAATCACTACTACACCGATCATGATTGAAAATGCGAGCTTCATCAATCCGAATTGCTCTTGCGCTACGGGCCCCTGGGGATTCAGCGCGGATAGATCTGCTCGTCCGCATGCTGACAGCACCAATACCATCAAGGCCAGAAGCGGCGCAAGCCGTTTAAAAAACTGCCACCGATTCATCAATAATCAACCCCACTTTTGACGTTTTTGCAGCTGTAAACACCCCGAAATTGTGGCAAACTGCTTGTTTTTAAGCTAATAAAAAATGACAACTTCTGCGACCTTAATACCTTATTAAATATAAAGTTGAAGCCCTTATTTGTCAATGTTCCACAGAGAGTTCACAAATTGTTCGCAAAGCTGTCAAATTCGTTATTTTAAAGCGCTTTTTTCGAGAATCGCGGGCTTTCCGTTCACAAAGTCAAATCTGTATAGCTTTTCCTGCGTATATTTAATCGTTCCCTACAAACCCTATTCTTATTACAGCAGGAATGGAGGACATCTAAATGCCAAAAAAACGAATGTTTTATGCATTGTTATGCAGCGCCCTCCTCGTATGCTCATCGACTGCCTGCAACTACGAGCAGCGGGTACAGGACAGCGACTACGATTATGGCAGCAGGCAAGCTGGCGATCCCAAAATGCTGGGCAGCAAAATGTATGGAACGACGACGAACAATCCGCATCAGCATGACAATGCTTTTTTCGAATACAGCAATACGTTGTCTAAGAAGGTGACCAACTTAAATGGCGTGGCCGCGGCGAACGTCATGCTGACCGACAAAAATGCTTATGTCGGCATCGTGCTTGATTGGACCGCTGTCGGTACAAGAGGGGCTGGAGGCAATCGGGAGCAGTTGAACGGCGGAAAGCCAGAGGACGCCTATAACACGAGCCGTGTCAGCCCGCTTGAGGACAATCGGCTGCTCGTCAAGCCTTATCAGTCGTATTTCTCGGTCAACGACCACAATGAGCTGTCCCCGGAGCTTAAGCAAACGATCGCCACGCGTATTCGCGAGCTTGCCCCGATGGTGCAGGAGGTGCACATATCCGCCAATATGGATTTCGTGAATAAGCTGAATGATTATGCAGTGGAGTCGTGGGGAGGACGATCACTGACCCCGCATGTGGATGCTTTCAACACTTTGGTGAAATATCAATTCGTCGGCGGCCAGGAAATGCCCAAGCCAATTACTTCCAAAAAAACACCATAAAGATGAGCCTCGCATTTGTATATCAAAAAAACTCTTCTATTATATATGCTGATGCAACGCAACATTGATGAAGGGGACCTTTAAGCAGGGTCCCCTTTTCGCTGTTTCAGCATGATGAATAGACACAGCAGCATGGCAGCAAACGACCAAACAGCCATTGCACTATAAAGTTTCGTCCCGCCATACTGATCAATGAACCACCCTCCGACGGTCGCCGATATGATGCTCGAAACTCCAAAAAGCAGCACCGCTAGCACCGTCTGGCCCGTCGCCTTCCATTCCTCAGGTACAAGCTTATACAAATATTGAATCGACGCCGCATAAAACAGCACAAAGGAGACCCCTTGCAGCAGTTGCAGCCATATCAGAGCAGCAGGATCAGTGACGACAGCAGACAGCGCAAAGCGCAGCGCATAGCAACTAGCAGCAGCGGCGATAACAGCCAGCTCTTTTCCCGGTTTAATGAAATAATGGCTAATGGCGAAAAAAACAACTTCTATAATCGTCATAACGGTCCAGGCTTGCCCGACTAACTGGACATCGCCGCCCAAGCTTTTAATATACAGGCCGATATAATTATCATTCATCCGGTGCGGCACCGCTAGAAACAGGACAAGTCCGAGAAACCATAGCGTCTGCTTGCTTCTGAAAAACAAGCCGATCTCCCTCAGCGCCATCGGTTTGGCAGTTGCCGGCACTTCCGCAAGCAGGCTGCACAGCAGCAAGGTGATGACCCCATACACGAGGAATAATACCGCCAAGCTGCCGATGCCATAGTGCTTGCCTGCATAGCCAATGATAGAAGATGCCATCGCAAAACCAAGTGAGCCAAACATCCGGATCGAGCCGAAATTGACCTTATATTGAAGGGACACACGATAATTAAAGCTTTCTACCAAAGGGTCCGTCGGCATGAAGAAGAAATACATCAAGCTAATGCCTACAAACAACGGCACCAGCTCCGTGGAGCGATAGAGCAGTCCGCCGATTACGACAGATACCGCAATAAGCAGCAGCAACACCTTTTTGATTACCTTGTATTTGTCGCTTATCATTCCCCAAAGCGGCTGGGATACGACCCCAATGAGGCTGCCCAGCCCCAGCATCAACCCAATATTCGTGGCGCTAATATCGCGTTCAGCCAAATAAATAGGCAGAAAGGAGAGAAATAATGCAAACAGCGAGAAATAGAAGTAATTGTATGCGCGCAAAAATAAAACCTGTCTCATAGCCCGCCCCTTATCGTTATGTATATACACCTCCGTACATTTTAAAATACATCGCCTGCTTTGAACAGCCGATTTTGCTTAAATGTATGCCTCAGCGTCAACTGCTGTCCGGCTTATTTCTTATCGATAAGCGCCTGCAGCTTGTTTACCGCACTTTGATAATCCGATTTATCCTTTTCATTTAAGGATAGCTGTTCCTGAAGCTGCAATTGCACCTCAAATTGCTTCATTATAGTTAGCAGCTGTGATTTGGGGTTCGTTGGTTTAGCTGGCTCAATGGATTTGGTGCCTGTCTGAATCATCAGCTCTCCCTGATCATCAACTTGCCCCAAAAAGATGTCCTTCACCTCGATCCGTTGATCGCGCAGCTTTTTGTTCAGCCAGTTGTCATCAAGTCCTGACTCCCGAAGCGTCTCCTTAAGCACCTTGCCATCCATAATAATCGTAGTCGCTTCCGCCTCCGGCTCCACTTGAAGGCCGATAATATCAGCGGTCAGCGGCTGTTGTTCCTTTTTCAGCAGCACATTAATTTCACCGCTTTGCTCCATAATAGCAAATTCCACATCCGCCATCCGATAGACATCCTTTTTACGCAGCTGCTCTAGAAACTCATCGAGCGTCATACGCTCCTTTTGCAAATTTTTTCGCAGCAGCTTTCCTCTTCGGATAAGCACGGTTCCCTGCCCGTCGATAAAGTTGCGAAGCGTCTTGCTCTTCATGGTAGCAAACTCGAAGCCAACGGACACAATGACCCATACGAGCAAGGCTAAAATGCCCAAATACCATTCATTATCGAGATCCAGCGAAATGTACGAAGCAATATTCCCCATCGTAATACCCGTAATATACTCGAATAACGATAGCTGCGAAATTTGCCGTTTGCCCAATAGCTTGGTCATGACAAACAAAATAACGACCGAGGACAACGTTCGCAGCGTAATTTCCAACCAATCTTGCATAAAAGGTTTCGCCTCCTGCATTTGTTTGCTCTTACCCAGGGATGGAACAAACTTTGTGAGTTTTGTATTTAAAGTAGCGTAACCAGATAGGCAAAAGTCATACATGTATAGGCATCTTTTCGCCCCTCTTGCAATTGTTCTTCATATAGGCTATAATGAACTTTGATGTGTTATATTTAACCCCCAAATATCCCTCCTAGAGATTCAATGTTTTCCACAGTTTTGATCTTCTTTTCTGGATTTTCTTTTCTGTTCATTTCTGAATTCTCACGTTCGTGCTGTACGAGCTTTGATTCACACTGGCGCGGTCTAGGAGCCGCAAGGATGGAAGAGAGGTAGGGCTTCCGTTGTTTTGGAGTTAGGTTACGAGGCAAGATTATGCTGTCTTGCAAGATTAACAAGGGATATAACGGCCATTCATGTTGCTGAAGGCCCGGTTAAATATACGATACACAAACAGCGGCACCCATTTGATGGGTGCCGCTATCCAATTTTATAGAGGTAATTCTGCAATTAAACGCACGCTGCTCAGCGCGAGTGGCTGCTATTTGATTTGTTTTCCCCATACTGCGAGCCCTTTGTCATCCATTCCGGTAAATACAAGCGAAGGCTTATTCCGCTCTGCATCCCATGCTGGCAGCACCAGCACCGTTTCAACCCCTGCCTTCGTCTGATCGTCATCTTGAAAATACAGGCGCACCGTATGCTCGCCATCAAACTCCCAATAATCTGCTGAATCTTCAGCGCCAATCTTGCCGTCTTTTCTCAGCTCAATCGCTTCTGAATCAATCGGCCCATCTATATATTTCTCGTGCACAATGCGCTCCCATGTGCCCGCAAGCGCGCTTTTAGGTATCGTTTGCACCTGTTCCCCCGCATATCGCTCCGGCGACACCACCGGCCAGCCATCGCCATTCCAGAGCAGCTTGCGCACATGCAAGTACATCCAGTTCGAATCCTGCTCTGGGCGAGCATGATGAACGATATAATCGCTATCGCCGTCCTGCAATATTGAATTGTGGCCGGGAGCAATCCAGCCCTCTCCTTCCGCAAACCGGTAGCCGCCCATAATCTTGTTGCCGACATCGAAGGTCGGATCATAAGCTGTATCGAGCATATCCCTGCCGAGAGAATCGAGAAAAGGCCCTGTTATCGACGCCGAGCGCCCTACCCGCACATTATAATCCTGACTGAGCGAGTCATAGGAAACGAACAAATAATATTGCTTGAGCTCAGCATTATAAATCATATAAGGACCTTCCACTGCCCCCGATTCCGAGGCAGCGCGAGCCGCGATTTTCGTCCCGTAGCCCTGCTCCTTAAGCTTGCCGGTAGCCGGATCGAGCGGAGCTGCATAGATGCCTCCGAAAAAAGAGCCATACACGAACCAAGGCTTGCCTTCGGCATCCTTCACAATATTAGGATCAATCGCATTGGGCTCGTCTCCAGGCCCCGTCTTTACGACTTCCCCCTGATCCGTCCACGGCCCTTCCAGCGAATCGCTTGTCGCAACCCCAATAAACGACCGGTTTGAACCAAAGGTCGACGCGGAATAATATAAATAGAAGCGATCGCCAAGCTTTGCCACCTCTGGCGCCCACATGCCGGTTGCCCCCGTCCATGCTTCTGCTTCCGCTGGAACTCCATCAAGCGCATAGCCGGCCCATTCCCAGTTCATTAGATCCTTCGATTTTCTGACCATAAGTCCCGGCTTTGCCGTTCCGCCGACCTTAACATCCGTGGAGAAAATATAATACGTATCCCCATCCTTAATAATAGAAGGATCATGCACATTGCTCATATTCCACGCCTGCTCATTGTCTATATTCGCTGTATCATACATCGGGTAGCTAGTCGGCGCCTGCGGATAAACTAGTTCCTCGCCCGAGCAGCCCGTTAGCCAAACCGTAGCAATTGCCGTCATCGTTAAAAAATATCGTTTCATAGGCGCCTCTAACCTTTCACGCCAGAAATGGCAACCGATTCAATAATTTGCTTCTGGAATACGAGAAAAATAATAAGCATCGGCAGCAGCGCAATAAAAGAGGCCGCCATAATAAGCGCATAATCGGTCTGAATCGCATAAGTCGCGTTAAAATTCGCAATGACGAGCTGGAGCGTCTGCTTCTCCGGCGAATTCAAATAAATAATCGGCGCCAAATAATCATTCCATACCGCCATAAACCATAAAATAAGCTGCGCCGCCACAGCTGGACGGATAAGCGGGAAAATGATTTTGGAGAAAATGCCGAAATACGAGCTGCCGTCTATTTTTGCCGCTTCAATAATCGCCCCTGGCACGCTCGTCAAATACTGCCGCAGAAAAAAGATCATCATAATGTTGCCGAACAGTCCCGGCACGATTAGCGGCTTGAGCGTATCAACCCAGCCAAATTCGGAGAACAGAATAAACTGCGGAATCATGACCGCCGGGTAAGGAATCATTAAGGCGGATAGCAGCAGCAGAAAAATCATATTTTTGAAAGGAAAACGCAGCTTGGCGAAGGCGAACGCCGCCAGACTTGAGGTGAATGTGCCGATAATCGTCACGCACACCGTAATGATCAGGCTGTTCTGAATGCCGCTAAGCAGCGGACCCTTTTCCCAAATTTCGATATACTTCTCAAAATGGAACGTTTCCGGTATCCATACCGGAGGCAGCGCAAAAACCTCCGCCTTCGACTTGAAGGAGGTCGACAACGTCCACAGCAGCGGGGCAACCATAAAGACAGCACCGACACTGATGACGATAAAAGCAAGCACATCGGTCAGATTGAATCTTTTTAACGATAGCATAATTCAGGCTTCACTCCTTTCCTGCCGGCAAGTTTATTCCATATCCTTCGAGGCGCGTTCATTCATGCGGAACTGCACGAGCGTAATGACGAAAATAAACAGTCCCAGCAGCATCGCCATCCCCGAAGCATAGCCCATCTGCAGGTTCTCGAACGCTTTCTTCCATACATAGAAAACGACCGTTGCGGAGCTGTATTCCGGCCCGCCCGTCGGCGTCATAATGTTAACCTCAGTGAAAATTTGCGCTCCCCCGATAATTTTCGTGACGACGATAAAAAATGTGACAGGCTTCACCATCGGGAACGTAATGTTCCAAAAAATGTTCCAGCTATTCGCGCCGTCCAATTGGGCCGCTTCATAATAATCCTTCGGCACGCTTTGCAGCGCAGCCAAATAAAGCAGCATGGAATACCCGATATTTTTCCAAATCATCATCAATATAAGAGCAGGCTTTACCGTATATTTATCCGCGAGCCAGTTCGGGCCCTCAAAGCCAAACAGCGCTAGAAACTGGTTCACCAGTCCATAATCGCCATTATAAGCCCACTGCCACAGTATCGATACCGCTGCAAGCGACGAAATAACCGGCACATAATAAATGACCCGGAACGTTGTCGTGCCGAACATTTTCCGATTCAGGCCCATCGCCAGCAGCAGCGCTAATGTAATTTCAATTGGAATACCAATCATCATAAAAATCGTATTAAAGCTCGCTTTATAAAAAAGCTCATCCGCGAGAATATCTTTAAAATTGTCCAGCCCAATAAACGTCATCTGCCCAAGCCCATCCCAATCGGTAAAAGAACCATATAGAGAGTACAGCAGCGGGTACAGCGTAAACAAAAGATAGCCGACAACGGGCGCCAGCACGAATAAATACCCGTAATAGCCTTCCTTCCGGTAAAGATTCGACCTTACTTTCATGTTTCACCCCTCAAAATGACCAGAGGCCAGAGGAACAGGCACTCCTTGCAGCTGCCCCTTAAAGACCTTGGGGCCCTGCTTCGCCTGTCCTCCGTCCTTCTGGTACTGAGATTAGCTTCTGCTTGCAACCATTATTTCTTGGATTTCGCTTCCTGCTCAACCGCTTTATCAAGCAGCTTCTGCATCTTAGGCTGCTCTGCCTTCACGTAGTCCGCTGCTGTCACCTTGCCATCAAGCACAGGCTGAATATCGGTGAAAAACAGCTGATACCATTCCGAGTTGTACGTCAGCGTGTTAGGCATTGGCTTCCCGTAATCCTCTACGATACGGAGGAATTCTGCTTTGTTTGCAGGCTTCGTCGTCGTGTCTGCAGCCCATTTTTCCGCCATATCTATCAAGTTCGGAATTTGCACCTTCGCATCAACAAGCTGCTGCATGCCTTCCGGAGATGCGGTGAGATACGTTACGAGCTGTGCCGCTTCTTCCGGATTTTTTGAGCCGCTGGATACGCCGATGCCAAGCGAGCCAAGGAAGGTCGCGGATTTGCCGGTCGAGCCCGCAGGGTAAGGGATTAAATCATAATCGAAGGGCAGCGTCTCATACGTCGCAAGATCCCATGGGCCTACCGGGAAAAAGGCAAGCTCGCCCTTCATCCAGCGCTGATACGTATCAAGCGTCGCCGCATCTTCAATAGAAGGCGTAATTTTATGTACATTTTGCATATCGGCAAAATATTGCAGCGCCTCCGCGAACTTCGGATCGTCAATCGTCACCTTCGTATTCGTTGCGTCCAGCCAGTCTGCGCCATTGCTCCAGACGAAGGCCTGCAGCGCCCAGTTGACATTAAAACCCGTTCCGTACTGATCGATTTTGCCATCGCCATTCGTATCCTTCACCAATTGCTGATTGACCTTGATGAATTCATCCCATGTATACGGCTTTTCCTTATCCGGCAATGGGATTCCGGCCGCTGTGAACATGTCTTTATTGTAGCCGAGCGCAAACGGGCCCACGTCCTTTGGCAAGCCATAGATGCTGCCCTGGCCTACGTTATTGCCATCATAGCGGTAAATATCTACGCCGCGCTTCCAAATGTTATCAAAGTCGACATCCTTCACGTATTCCGTAATATCTTTCAAAACTCCCGCATTCACATAAGCTCTTAAATCGCCTGGGTCAAAATAAAAGACGTCCGGCACGCTTTTGCCTGTAATCGCTGCTTTCAGCTTCGTCGCGTATTGGTCGCCCGTCGTCGTAATGATCTTCACCTTGACATCAGGATGATCGGCCTCAAACTTCTTGACTGTCGCCTCATATGCCTTCTGCTCCTCCGGTCCGCCGCGGAACATGAAGCTAAGCTGCTTCGTGCCGCCCTGCCCAGCCTCTGTACTTCCTTCTGTTTGCGAATTGCTGCTGCAGCCCGCGATAACGCCCCCCAGCACAATCGTCGCTGCCATTGCTGCTAGTAAACTTTTTTTCATCCTCAAACCCTCCTCCATAAAATGAAAACGTATTCACAATTTCGAAAAGTTGCCTTGCATCATGATGGTATAAGTACAGTGCTCGCTCACGCGACACATCCGTTTGCAAGTCAAAATCGCCTTTCAACCGTTGTATCGCGCCTTATGAATTCTATTGCTTCATAAACATTAATAATAAATATATTAATAATTAATGTTTTTATTATTTATGATGATAGTTCAAAGCGCTTACATTGTCAACTATATTTGTTTGATTTTTGGAATTTCTTTGCGCTCAGCCAGTCTCTTACTTGCCATCTCGCACCGGGACGCCAAAGCTAGGCTTGCCATCCGCTGTCCAGCCGAATACTTGCGCCCTCGTGTGGCGGTTCGGATCATAAAGCGGATCCCCTGTAATCTCCTTATAATTGCGGGCATGGTAAATCAAAATATCCTGCTTGCCATCCGGCGACACCGTAAAGCTGTTATGTCCAGGGCCATACTGCCCGTTCTCTTCACTCGTTGCAAATACAGGCTCCGGCGCCTTGCTCCATGAAGCCGGGTCGAGCAAATCGCTGTCCTCCGAAGCGCTCAGCAGTCCCATGCAATAATGATGATCCGTTGCGCTGGCTGAATAGCTAATAAATATCGTCCCGCCACGCTTCAGCACCGCAGCTCCTTCATTGACGCAAAAGCCGATCTTTTCCCATTCGTATTCGGGCTGGGCAATCATAACCTGCTTGCCGCTCATCGTCCAAGGATTGCTCATCGCCGCAATATATAAATTGGAGTTGCCTGCGATCGCCAAATCCTTCTGCGCCCAGACGAGATATTGCGTGCCCTTATGCTCGAAGCTTGTCGCATCCAGCGCAAACGATTCCCAATTGGCGACAAGCTGCCCTTTTTCAACCCACTCGCCTTCCAGCGGATTGGCGGATTCATTTTCCAATACGAACATGCGATGGTCGAACAGCCCTTCAACCGTCTCCGTCGTCCGCGCCGCAGCGAAGTAGATATACCATTTGCCCTGAACAACATGCAGCTCCGGCGCCCAAATGTTCGCGCTCATCGGTCCCTCCGCATATTTTCGCCAGGCGACAACTGGCTCCGCTTCCCCTAACTGCTGGATTGTGCGCGCTCTTCTAAGCTCAATGCGGTCGTATTCCGGAACGGAGCCCGTGAAATAGTAGTAGCCGTCGGAATGGAGATATACCCATGGATCCGCACGCTGCGGTATAATAGGATTGACGAAAGATTGCTCGGCTTGGATCTGCTGCTCCATCATAATCAAAACCCCTTTGTTAATTATTCATAAATATATTACTTACTTTCTTCGATGTTAATATATCAACAGCTTTACGCTGCTGTCAACCAGATTATGGCTGTTTGAAGGCGTTTCCTTGTCTGTTTTAGCCAAATCATGTATCATTAGTCTCAATCAGTGTTATTCACATATTCATTAATATTTCAATTTCCGGAGGACGCCACGTTGAAAATAGAACTTTCCGAACAATATTTGCCTGTATTCGAGGCTATATCCAGCAACGTCCGCATCCAAATCATTCACCTTCTGTCGCAAAAATCGATGAATATTCGCGAGCTTGCCGAAGCCCTCGGGCTCAGCAGCGCTATTATGACGATGCATGTCAAGAAGCTCGAGAAAGCAAACATTATTCACTCGGAGATGACGCCTGGCAAAGGCGGGGCAGCACAGAAGGTATGCTCGCTCAGCATCGATAATTTGGAAATTATGTTTCCGATCAAGGATGTGATTCCGCGCGAGGTTCGGCGAACCGATATTTCGATTGGCCATTTTACCGATTTGGACATTTCGCCGACCTGCGGCATTTGTACGAGGGATTCCATCATCGGCATATTCGACGATCCGAGGCATTTTCTTGATCCAGAGCGGCTGAATGCGAAGATTTTGTGGTTTGGGCAAGGGTATATTGAATACAAGATGCCTAATTACATGCTTGGGAGCGAAAATCCGGAGCAGCTCGAAATTTCAATGGAAATTTCCTCGGAGGCCCCTTTTACGAACAACAATTGGCCTTCGGACATCAGCTTCTTTTTCAATGGCATGAAGGTTGGCATGTGGACGAGCCCCGGCGACTTTGGAGGCAAAGGCAAGCTTAATCCGCCATGGTGGTTCGAAAGCGTCAATCAGCATGGGCTGCTCAAGCATTTGATCGTGAAGAAGGAGGGCACCTTCATGGATGGCATTAAGCTGTCCGATGTGACGATTGACGATATCGATATTCGCAGCAACCAGTGGACCTTCCGAATCGCTGTTGAGGAAAATGCCGAGCATATTGGAGGCGTCACGCTGTTCGGCTCCGGCTTCGGCAACCACAATCAGGACCTGGTGTTCCGCCTGTATTATACGAAGCAGCCTCAGGAGAAGGATATCGAAGCTTAGGCAACGGTAACTCCCTGCACAATGACAGCTTTGGCGGACACAGCAGCCGTTAATTCAACCGAATCAAGGGTTAAGGCACAAGTGACGGACTCAGGAGCCGCTATGGTGCTGCAAATGACCATTTTGGCGGGATAATGACGGTCATAGCGGCTTTCCTGTCCGCTTATGGCCTGAAATCGGGTCAAAAGCCAGAATAGCGGAAACTCAGTCCGCCAAAATAGTATGAGCGTTCCCAAGCTGCTGCTTGGTCTAATCAACAGTGCTCTGAACGACCGTGTACTTAGTAACAGTGAACTTAGCAACGGTAGTCTTAGTATCTGTGGTCTTAGCAACACTCGCATGCTGCCGTTCCCTCACCCTTGAAACTGAATCGCAAAATAAGATTGGCCTTGAATAAACGCTAAGCAAGGTACAGCAGGATGGCTACGGTCAACATACCCGCCTAGTATAACTGCACGCAAAAAAGCTGCATCCCTAGAGGGAGGCAGCTTTTTCGTATGGACAGAAATAGTTGTGCTTTAATGATTTCAGTGGGTATCAGGGGAATGAAAAGCATTCATATTCACATACTGATTAACAGGCTTGCGGTAGCCGCGCGGGCGCTCTTTGTTTGGATCGCTTTTGCCCAGCGTTATGAGCATAACTGGCACATAGCGATCGGGAATTTCGAACAGCTGCTGGATTTTATCCGCATCAAAACCGATCATCGGGCACGTATCCCAGCCCATATCCTTCGCGATCAGCATGAACTGCATGGCCGACAGGCTCGCATTACGAATCGCATCGTCCCGCTGGAACAGCTCGCCCCGCGATTCGTAAAATTGGATCACATTTTCATTTTCCTGATCGTAATCGAGCTTGCTCATCATGCCTAGCGCGAGCATGCCTGCATTCAGCTCTCCAACATTGAGGTGCGCCTTCGTATCACCAAGCACGACGATGGCTGCTGAAGCATTTTTTACTTTATATTGTTTGGAAGCTTCATAGATTTTTTCTTTGCTTTCCTCGGATGTCGCCACGATGTAGTGGCTGTGCTGCAAATTAAAAGCCGAAGGCACGAAACGATTTAGTGAAAAAAGCTGCTGAAGCTCATCCTCCGAAATCGCCACATTTTCCACAAAATTCACTGCCGAACGACGTTTTTCGATAATCGTTTTAAGTTCTCCCATGTTCAAACGCTCCCTTTGAAAAATCATTTTTATGTAAGATTAGTTGAAGGCTTGTCTTTATGTTTGTAATTATAATATATCTACTTTAATTTTGTAAGTAGTTTTCGAAAAATATTTTTGTGATTGCTTGCGGATGCGAAAGCGTGCATGACAAATTGATTGCTTCGCATTTTTGGTGCGAATGTGAAGCTCCCATGAAATCCCTGGGGCATTCGCACCTCAGATTATGTCGAACCGTGGCGAAAACGAGCTGTTCCGTAAAAAGTCAAGCTTGCTCTTATCTTTTTTCGATATTATTTCGTTGAAAATACAGGCGATTAATGCCATGATGGGATTAATTGATACTGTTTTTGCTGTCGCACTCCGTATGGAGTGCGTGGATTGAAACCAGTGTACGCAGCTCGCCGGCAATAAGATCCGACCGTCGCACTCCGTATGGAGTGCGTGGATTGAAACTATAGTGTCTTGGAATGACGGTATTTCAGCGTTAGGTCGCACTCCGTATGGAGTGCGTGGATTGAAACATATCCTCGCTGGCTCCGGCAGTCTTGCCAAGCTCGTCGCACTCCGTATGGAGTGCGTGGATTGAAACTGGACAATCTCCTCGGCCTCAGTTTCGGGCGCGAAGTCGCACTCCGTATGGAGTGCGTGGATTGAAACAATGTTGTCGTCATATTTATAATCTCCTTTTTAGTCGCACTCCGCATGGGTGCATGAATTGAAACAAAATAAAAAGACTCCTACAAAGAGTCTTTTTATTCGCACCTCGTATAGCTCTCGACAAGTCCCCTCATATCCCCCGAAAGAAACTAATCTTATTCCGTTGCCGCCTCGCTCAACTCCTGTTCAATTACAGCTTGGATGGCCTCGTAATCGAACGGATTCCCTATTCTCTTGTTGTTAATCATAATGGTCGGAGTCTGCAAAATATTAAAATCCTTCACGAGCTGCTGATCTTGATCGACCCGTGCCTGTATTTCTTCCGAGCTCAGCAGGGCTTTGAACTGGTCCTTGTCCAAATCCGGAACGGAAGCCTCTGCTACCTGCATCAGCTTCTCTACTGTAATCCAAAGTCCGTCATGGTCTGCATCTGGCTGCTCCGCAAACAAAGCTTCATGGAAATGCCAGAAATCGTCCGGATTCGATTCTAGCACCGCTTCTCCAGCCAATGCGCCTAATGCTGATTCTGCCCCATGAAATAGAACGTTCACATACGAGAACGAGACTTGTTTCGTATCTACATAATCTTTCTTTAATTGCGGCCAAATCTGCGAGCTCCATGCTTTGCAGGACGGGCACTTGTAATCTCCGAACTCTACGATAGAAACCTTGGCGGCCTTATCCCCCCATGTAGGCTGGCTGGAAATGGGCGGAGCCTCTGCTGCTTCCTGCTCGATGCCCGTCCGGCTTTTAGAAATCTCGTTAATGGCGAACAGCGCAATAAAAACAACGACAATGACTAAGGTATACCAAACTAACGACCTTGATTTCACATTTTTCTTTTTCATCCTGCTTCTGCCCCCTGTACTATTCATAAAAATGCAGCGCTTTGTAGAAATGCTTTTACATCCAATTTAAAGAAGAAATCTCAACTCACCTTAACATATGAGCAAATATTCATCAATCGTCTAACCATTTAGAAATTTTGAAAAAACTTCACCACTTGTTGGTAGGGCTTCTTCTCAAATAACAGTAGGCCACTCCACAACGATCATGAAAACACCTATGATATAATAACGAACATGAGTACGAAATGAATTAACAGGCGGGGATACATATGAAATTGGAGCGATTGGTCTCCATCATCTACAAGCTGCTGAATAACAAAGTTTTGTCTGCCTCGATGCTGGCTGAAGAGTTTCAAGTTTCCCAAAGAACCATCTATCGGGATATTGATGTGATTTGTGCTGCGGGCTTCCCCGTCGTCTCCTATCAGGGAATGCATGGCGGATATGGCATAATGGACGGTTATAAAATGGATAAAAGCTTGCTCGGTTCCTACGATGTCGATTCGCTGATCACTGTGCTCAGCAGCCTCGCCACCGTGTTCGACGATGAGCGTGCGCAGGGTACCATTGAACGGCTGCAAACAATTGGACCCGAGCATCAGAGCCCTAGTTTATCTGTGAACCTTGAAACCCGGCGGGCGGAGCCGGACGCACTTCGTCATTTACGCACAGGCATTACGAAGCGAAAAATCGTCCGCTTTGATTATATCAATGCAAATAATGAACGTACGACCCGGGATATGGAGCCCATGTGGCTGCATTTCAAATACAGCAATTGGTACGTTTATGGGTTTTGCCGAGCACGGCAGGATTATCGGGAGTTTCGACTATCCCGGATGATGAATTTATTTTTGACCGAGGACAGCTTTCAGCCGCATCAAGCAGCACCTAAAGAAGCTGCTATCTCAACCACAGAATGGCACGATCAGCTGCGAAATGTGGTAATCCGAGTGGGACCAGAGGCTTTGGCCGAAGCGATGGATCAATTTCATCAGGCTGATAAACAATTTCATGCCGATGGAAGCATGACGATGCAAATTCCTGTATATAAACCATTAGAAGCCCGTTGGCTTTGGTCCATTCTGCTGGGTTTTGGGAGTGGCGCCGAGGTCCTTGAGCCTTTTGCACTGCGAGGGATTTTAAAAAAACAGCTGCAAAAAACACTTCAACTGTATGAAGAAGTATGACGAACTATTGTCATACTTCTTTTTTTATTATAACAACAGAAACAAAATCTAAATTTAGAAGAAGCCGAAAGGAGACGATATGAATGTAGAAGCATCCAGTACAATTATTTGAATACCACACATGGGCAAACCCTCCTGTTTTAGAGCGTATCAAGGAGCGCCCGCCCACTGTGCAGAGTCAAAAAGTGAACAGCTCGATTCCCACCATCGCCCAGCCCCAAGTTTTATCTATGTTGGATGAATACGCCAATCGCTTTGTCCAGTTATTAGAAAAATTCATAGAATGGCCGCTAAGCCAAGCCTATTTGGAGCAATCTATTCTGCTTGAAAATCGACAATCCATTCGCCGGAATCCGCTAAACAAGTTCAGAACACTGCTGCTTATAACACGATTGTTGAGACACGCAACTCGGGACGGTTCCTCCTTTTTCCGAGGACTGAGATTCCGCTATTTTGGCTTTTGAACCGACTTCGGGCCGTACGCGGACAGGAAATCCGTTATTGCCCCCATTATCCATTCAAAATGGCTTTTGGCAGCACATTTGGGGCTCCTGAGTCCGCCTATTGTGCTTTGCCCATGTTTCTTTTAAAATAGCGTCTGCTGTGTCCGCCAACTCTATCTTTGTGCAGGAATCAAGCCCCTTAAACCCGATCAGCAGCTGGCTCGCTTACTTTTACAAACACGCACCCCAATACAAAAATACGATTTTTCGAATAGGAGAATTAATGATGTTCAATGTCTTGCTGGAAATTAATTGGATCGCCGTTCTGCTAGCTGTATTAGCAACCTCTATTTTGGGAGGCGTTTGGTTTACTATCTTTTTTGGGAAGGCTTATGCTTTTGCGTTAGGAAAAGAAGGAACACCACGTGAAAAACCAGCTCCCCTTTTTATCGCGGGACCTTTTGTCTGTGGTTTAGCAACTACAGTCACTATGGCCATTTTGATTTATGCCTTCGATATCGAATCTATGGTTAATGCGCTAATCTTTGGTGGCATTGTTGGTGTTGGATTGTTGGCTTCAACAACCGTCAATACGGCGATCAACCCAAACATGCCTCGCCCGCTGTTATACGGACTAATTAGCGGAAGCTATTTTTTACTTACAGGTTTGATTATTAGCGTAATTGTTGTAGCTATGAAATAATTTCTGCGAAAAATAAATCGCCTTTTCTGGTAATGATAATAACGACTCTCCATGCCTAGAAAGGAGGAACTTACTTTGTCTATCGATATTGAAAATCTATTGGCATTAACATCGCGAGAAGCTTTGAGAATTTGGCTGCAGGAAAACGGACAGACCGAAGCATGTTGTTGGGTAGTCGTAAGCATGACGCCAAACCCGGACACGCTGCTGTATTTGGACGCGGTCGAGGAATGTTTGTGCTTTGGATGGATTGATGGGGTGAAAAAGAAATTTTCTGCATCCCAGCTCGCGCAGAGATTGTCTCCTAGAAGCAAAAAAAGCTCATGGACTGAATTGAATAAAGAACGCGTCCGCCGACTAGAAAAGCTGGGATTAATGAGCGACGAAGGAAGAAAGGTGCTCCCTGATATGGAGCCCCATTCCTTTAAAATAGATCGCCTTATAGATCAAAGGCTGAAAGAAGACCCGCAAGGATATGAAAATTTCTGCGCTTTTCCAGCTCTTTATCAAAGAGTTCGAATCGACACGATACAAAGCTATAAAAATCAGCCATCATTGTTTGAGAGCCGATTAGACAAATTTATAGCCAACACGAAAGAAAATAAAATGTACGGTCAATGGCATGATAATGGGCGCCTCCTAAACTATTAAGCTGCCCTATAGCACGAATAGAGTGAAATGGTTTTTTAAGGTGATAATGACACCTCTAAATCATACCCAAACGAGCAGGCCGCCCACCTCGGGCGATCTGCTCGTTTTTCCAATTTCAGCTTTGCAGCTTTTCCTATTTGCAGCTTTTCTTTTTTGCATCTTCGCGTTTATTCATATTGGAACTTTAATCCTTGAATGATAAGCTTCATTCAATTTCATTCAGTTTCATTCAGCTTCATTCACTCATTAACGAGGCATACTATAATTTCCCCAGCAAATTCGCGCGTATTTCTGCCAGCTTCTGCTCACGCACCAGCTTGCCATTTTCAAAAATCGTTTTCAGCGCGTCTTCGTGCTTCCTTGCCTCATATTGCTGCACGCTTAAATCGTCAGTGAGCGTCAGTACACCGTCCTGCTCGGTTACGAGCACGAGTCCGGTTTGCGATTTTTTCACTTTGCCGATATCGGTTGCCGGGTCTTTGAAAATTTTGCGCTCTTCGCCGTTAATAATCGTAAACGTCGATTTCAGCGCAAAGCCGAACGTATCTCTCGTATTGTACTGGTACGTGAACGAGCCGATACCGAACACCATATTTGTCGAAGCAAAGCCCTTCGCCGCCAGCTTCTCGCAAATTTCACGGCAGCGGCTGATCGTAATCGCATCCCCATAAATCGCGCCAATGTGGCTGTCGAGCTGCTTAAAGCCCTTCTCCGTCACTGTGCCGCCGAAAATATCCCACAAAATTTCAATAACGCCTTTGCGCTCGAATGGATGCTGCGAATCGGGATCGCCGCAAATAATTTTAACCGGATCTCCACTGTCCGGACGAATGACAACCTTGCCGTCGCGAGCGAGAATATCCTCTTTAAGCCCTCTGACCACCACATCGAGCACGCTCCACAAATCCCATGTATCCGAGACGATCGAGACGAAGCCATTCGGATACACCTCATTGATCAAATAGCGGTACGACGCCATTTCATCGGTACCATGGGCGCACATGACGCTGTGCTCGGTCGCTGGAATCGAGGTGCCTACCAGCTCTTTTTCCATATTCGCGCCATAAAATTGCTCCAAATACAAAATCGCCGGAACCGTATCCGTTCCTGTGAACGACAGCAAATGCCCGGCTCCGCTGCCCTTCGCCGCTTCCAGCGAGCTCATGCCCCGCATCGAAAAATCATGCCCCTGAAAAGGCACGCCCGACGTATCGCCGTTCGTCTGCAAAGCGTATTGCTCCAATATTTTGCGGTACTCAAAAGCTATCGTCGCGCTCGTCGTCGGCATCCAAAGCTGGCACGACATGAGCGTCTCCAAATAATTGGTTACCCAGAAAAAGTCAGGATGCGTATTTTCAATCGTCAGCATCGGCACTTTAACCGGAACGATCAAGCCTTCCTCAATCGCCTTAACGCGAATCGGCAAGTAGCCGAGCTCATGCAGCGCAGCGATGTGCGAAGCATCTGGATTAGCATCGCCCAGCGCAAATTTAAGCACTCTGCGATACTCCTCCACAACCTCTTCCTTCGTTCTTGCGAAAAAATGCTCATTGAAATAGTCGATCAAATATTCCTTAATGAAGGCTTGAAAGCCAAAGGCGACCACTTCCTCCACGCCTTCCAGCCGGCTTGTACGGGCGGTCCAGGTCGAGTAGACGAGTTCCGTCCCTTTCGGATACTGGTTTTTGTGGCTGATTTTATAAAAATCGCATAGCAGAGTCGCAGGGTAAGCTGTCTTCGTCGTCATTTTAAACCTCTCCCCATTCAAAAAGTTGTATTTTCTCATGTCCCGCTTCATTCAGCATCGTATTGGTCGTAAACACTTTATCAACGAGCGGCGATTCGAGCAGCTTGCCCTTATGAATCGAAGGCTCGCAGTGCCCTACGAGCAAATAAATTTCCGCCGCGCCCAAGCCTTTAAGCTTCTCCGCACTGCGCATAAACGTTCCCCCGTAGGAGCAAAGATCATCAACGATAATCGCCTTAAAGCCAACGCTTGCCACCTCTCCAACTACATCAAGCCGTTCTATTTCGCCCGTCTGAAAATTCCGCGCCTTAAAGCCGACCAGCTCGTTATAGCCGCGAACTTTGCTGTAGCGCTTCTGCGCCCCGGCATCCGGGAAAAATAAATAGTCGGACGCACGGTCAAAGCCCGTTGCCTCAACGACAAGGTCCAGCAGCTCAATCGTCGGATACCGTGCCGAGCAATTGTTCAGCAGCGCTAGCGTCACATCGGAATGCGGCTCCAGCACCGTCACATGCTCAAATGCCAAGGAGTTGATCAGGCCGCTTACGTATTTCAAGGTAAAAACAGAGGTTCCCTCAATCCGGTCCATCCGGCTGTAGGGCATATAAGCAATCGTCAAGCTCGCCTGCGCCTTCCGGCTGTCCAAATATTGCTTCACGAACATCAGCTTAATCAAGTCGCTGTCATTGTCATATTTAAAAGCAAGCGTATTCTGCTCGGCTATCAATGCCGTAATCGCATCACCATCAACAAGCGTTTCCCCGTTGGGGAACGTTTTGAACACAAGCTCCACGCCATTCAGCTTGATCATCCTGCTCACTCTCCTCGCTGCTTCGTAGTTACCTTCTAAATCTGCCTTTCTGCTCCGTTACACTTTGATACGCTTTGATACGCTCAAATCGTTCTGCTTTCTCTACTCTCACTTCTATCCGTAAATCGACAGCTGCGGCTCTAGCCCTGTAAACCGGTATAGCTGAGCCGGGCGCTGCGAATACTGATTGGAGGACTTTAACGCCCCGGCCGCGTCCACGACTTTCTCAATAATGCCGCTGCGGCTTTGCGTCGAGGTAATTTTCCGAATAAAATTTTGTTCCGCAAAATCCGGCACGACCGCTTGAATGACCTGATACAGCTCGGCAATCGTAAATTCATCCGGCAAAAAAGCTTTCGCTATCGTCGTCGTCAGCATCTTCCGCTGAATTTGAATCCGCGCATCTTGAATCAAGATGCGGTGGTCAAAGGCAAGCGGCAGCTTCAGCGCCTCCTCTACCGAAAACAGCTGCACCTCCGATGCATCGACCGCCGCCTGCCGATTCGCAAGCTGCTGCTCTCCCACGAGTGCAAGAAATGCATGTGAAATCATCCAGCCCCGCGGATCGCGTCCAGGCGCACTATATACGTTAAAATATTCGAGATGGACCTCGCTAACCTGCGTCTCTTCCAATAGCTCACGTCTGGCACATTCCTGCACCGTTTCCGTTTCCAATGTAAAACCGCCCGGCAGCGCCCATTGCCCTTCGAAAGGCCAAATGTTACGCTTGATGAGCAGCACCTGCAGCTCATGATGCGGCAAAGCTTTCTTAACCTTGCTGCGCTGGGTTGAAACAATCGTAAAGATCACGATGTCCGTCGGCGCTCCGTCCGGCGTTCGGTAACGATCCGGCGAATAATTGGATTCATTTTCGATCAAGTGCTTCACTTCCTGTTACGATTTAATTTTCTATTTGATATTATCATTATGACATTATTAAATCATTTGTCAACCCTTTGAATGATTTTAGGCTATTCCTCCCCATTAGTTTATAACGCTACTGACAATCTGTTGTCAGTAGCGTTCTTGTATATTCAACGTATAGTTACGAAAGGGAGGCTCACACTTTCAAAATGGACATAAACAACGACGCTTTTATATTTGAAACACCGCTTATTGAAGGACTGATTCTTCGAAGAAGAAATCGATTTATTATGGAAGTGGCGATCGACGGCATCATTTACGATTGCCACTGCCCTACTACAGGACGCATAGGCAGCATCGTATTCCGCGATATTCCTTGCCTGCTTTCCAAGAGCAAAGACTTGACCAGAAAAACCCTCTACACCGTAGAGGCCATTTCACTCGATTTGCTGTCTGAGCCAAATAAATCTTGGATTGGGATAAATCAAAATGCGGCGAACCGCTATGTGGAACATTTTCTGAAAAATGGCCAGCTCTCTGCTATGGTCAGCAGTGATAGCGTGAAGCGGGAACAAAAGCTCGGCAATTCCAAGCTTGATTTTCTTGTAGGGAATACTTACATCGAGGTCAAGACCCCGCTTACAACTTTACAGGTTGAGAAAAAAGACCATATCACGACCGCAAAAGGAAGTGAGTTCAATTCCTTCGAACGCTTCCTTAAGCACATTGGCGAACTTGAAGCAAGCTTAGCAGAAAATGATAGAGCTATACTGTTCATTTGTTTTATCTATGATAGTCCAGAATTCAGAGGTTCTAAGAACGGCAAATACAGCAGCTATATTAGAGAATCCGTTGAATCTTCTATCAAACGGGGTGTTGAAATCTGGCAGGGTAACTTCAAAATTACGCCTGACGAAGTGAAGCTTATCCGTTATTTCGAAACAACAACAGATATGCTGAACTAATGCGGCTGCTCAAAAAATAATCCTTGCTCGTCATGATGCTAGAAAATAAGGGGGCCGCTGCAAATTGAATAAAACAGAACGTTTGTTATCGATCGTTCTAGAGCTGCAGCGAAATAAGGTGTTGAAGGCTGAAGAACTGGCAGAGATGCTGGAAGTTAGTTCTAGAACGATTTATCGGGATGTTCAAGTGCTGAGTGAATCCGGTGTGCCCATCATCGGTGCAACTGGATTAGGTTATTCTTTGATGAATGGTTATTTTCTGCCGCCAGTGAGTTTTACTGTAGAAGAAGCAGCAGCGCTGTTGATTGGAGCCGAGTTTGTAGAACAGCGCTTTGATCCTGTCTACAGCAGGAGCGCACGCTCTTCACGCGGGAAAATCGAAGCTGTATTAACGGAGCCCATCCGCGATGAAGCGGATCGGATACGCGATAACATCCTTCTTCTTCACAAGGATTATGAACCCGAAATAGGCCATCGAGAGAAGGCTTACGTGGCAGCCATTCGTACTGCCATGCTTGAAGGCAACAAAATCCGCTTTGAATACCACAAACGAGCAGCACAAGCCAATGATAAACATGAAATGCTGCGAACAGTTGCCCCTTACGGGCTCGTACTAGATGAACAAAATGGCTGGCTTTTAGTTGCCCATTGCGACTTGCGGGATGACATTCGCCATTTTCGGGTATCGCGAATTAAAGAGCTTGCCATTACGAATGAAACGTTCCAGCTGCCCAGCAGCTTTCACCTGCACGGCTATCAGCCGAAGGATGACCGCGACGTCAAAGTCCAAGTGCTTTTTAATGTGAGCATCGCAGAGAAAGTGAAAATAGCAAACAACTATTATATGGAGGATGCCCGATTGAACGCCGATGGATATTACGTCACCTTTCGCGTTCGACGGTCTGAGGATTTGCTGTCCTGGCTCCTTGGCTGGGGCGCAGATGCAATAATCATTGAGCCCGAGGCTTTCAAACTCCGCATAAAAAAAGAAATCGAAAACATGATGAAACGTTACTGACAATCTAATGTCAGTAACGTTTTTGTATATTGTAGATAGGCATGAGGTTGCCGTATTTAAAAGGAGGAAAATAAAAAATGAACACCACAAAAGAAACGATATTGGTTACAGGCGCAGGCGGAAATTTAGGGAGATTGGCCGTTCAATGGCTGCTCGAAAATTATGATGGGCCGATTATAGCAGCTACCCGTACCCCAGAAAAACTTTCGGATCTTGCCGACCGCGGGGTTAGCGTACGGCATGCGGACTTCAACCAGGCTGAGACGCTGACCGATGCTTTTGCCGGGGTGCAGCGTCTGCTTTTGGTAAGTACGGATGCGCTTGAAGTGCCAGGTCAGCGAATCACGCAGCATTCGAATGCCATACAAGCTGCCGTTAATGCGGGAGTAAAACATATTGTCTATACATCGTTCTTCAACCCTGAGCCCGGTACAGCGAATTTAACGGCGGGAGACCACTACAGCACGGAAGAGGCTATTAAGAACAGCGGCCTGTCTTATACGATTCTTCGCAGCAATCTGTACGCAGAGAATCTGCTTCAATCCTTGACGCACACGGTCGCCACAGGCCAATACGCCGCTGCTATCGGCGAAGGCAAAATCGCTTATGTGACTCGCAAGGATTGTGCTCATACAGCCGCAGCTGCACTCGCCTCCTCTAACACGGACAAGCACACACGGAATGTAACTGGCCCAGAAGCGCTATCCGGTTATGATATCGCCCAAATATTGAGTGATACCACTAAGAAAAACATTATCTATATTCCACTCGAAACCTCACAGCTCGTTGGCATCTATGAATCGTTTGGCGTTCCGAATGCTGTAGCGCATGCATTAGCTTCCTTCGATACCGCCTCGGCCAGAGGGGAATATGATCAGACGTCAACAACGGTTCAAGAGCTGACTGGTCAAGCTCCTACAAGCTTGAAGCCATTTTTGGACGAGTATTATTGGAAGACGATTACGATCTGCTAAAAGAATAGAACGCAAAAAAGCGGGAGCTGCTTCTTTTCAAGAGCAGCTCCCGCTTTTTTAACCTTCCTCGCTTCATCCTTTAGCATGTGTCGAAATCACACATGCTTGCTTAAGCCTATTATTAAGGCACCGCGGCCTATTCATGTAAATGCTAACTACTGCTCTGCCGCTTCCTAATTTCATTCACGCCCATAATAACCGCAATCAGCTCATAATCTCCGAGCTGGCGGGTTTCGTTCCATAAGCAATAGGCGCCGGATTGCATCCAGCCGCTCGTCTGCGCGAAGCTCGCAATCGTCTCCTCACGGCGGTTCATAATTACATACTCTTTAGAAAACGCTGGCGACTCAATTAAATAAAAGCCGCGCTCGCCCGCATCATACTCAAACCGCTTATTCATGAAGCTCATCCTTGGGCGCAGCACACCTAGCGGAGCGCCGTAGCTGTCGCTGACTTCCCATTTCATTGAGAAAAACCGAAATTTCGCCTCGCACATTTTCGTATCCTTGGCATCATAAACTTCCAGCGAAGTGCTAAACGCACTTTTCAGATTAACCCATCCCGCAGATTCCCCCGTCTCATTCATAATGCCTGTACTGCCGGAACTGAAGAATTTGTCTCTGAAATATAAGGACATGCAGCCTCACTCCCCTTCTACGATGTCATCACCATATACGAAGCGCTCCAGCAGCAGCAGTTTCTCCTCATTCAGCTCTCCTGAATTATCAAAATCCAGCACCGAAGAGGCTGGAATCGGCCAATTCAGCTTGCGCGGTCCCAGCGAGCGGCTGAAGGCTTCCCAATTGCCAAGCTTCCACTCATCAAGCTCCAAGCCCCGTTCCTGTATCCGGGTGCGATGCAGCTCCTGATCCCGCAGGGAGACGAGTACGACCCGCACAGCTACATCACGCAGGCTTGCACCGATGGCCGACAGCTCCTGCTCAATCCAAAGCGGATCAGCAGTTTCCTTCGTGAAGGGGCCGATGACGAGCGCGTCCGTGCCAATCGCTACATTTTCCAAAGCTGCATCCATCGTAATCCGGTAGCCGAGATCGCGGCAGCGCACCTTATACAGCTCCGAATCACGGTCCTTCGGATCAAGCCCCGACGCCGTCATAATTGCCTCGGCCGCCGGACGCAGCAGCGTATCCATATCAAAAATCGCAGCGCCCTTGCGCCGTGCCAGCGCCTTGGCCAGCGTCGTCTTGCCCGCTCCCGCCCCGCCTAGAAAAAATACTAATTTTCGCATATGATTCGCCCCCACACTCTAATGATCATTACCCGCAAACCTGAACCAATGAACACGTTATCAACTCTATCTCTCTACTATAAACCATTTTCTAGCTTGCCTGTAAAAAATAAACCGCTCAGCAGCTGTTATCCCCAGCTGCCCTCATACGCAAAAACCTCCAAAGCTGCGCGAATAGGCAGCCTTGAAGGTTTTTATGCTTGGAATCTCGTTTACTTCGAATTTCCGAGATCGATGAGTTCAGCCTTAATCAGCATGCGCTGAACGATAGCTGCCGTTTCCGCTCTAGTTATGTTGCTTGCTGGCTTCAAACCAGCATCTCTGCCTTGAACCAAGCCGCTGTTTATTGTCGCAGCTACAGCCTGCTTCGCCCAAGCATCTACAGCCGCCCCATCTGTAAACGAAGCAAGTGCAGACGCTGCCTCAGCTTCGCTCACCGTAGTGTTCAAGCCCGTAAGCTTCATCGCCCTCTCAAGCATAACCATCGCTTCTTGGCGTGTAATCGTCTTGTTTGGACGGAATGCTCCGTCTTCATAGCCTTTAATAATCCCGTATTCCTGCGCTTTAGCTACTGCGCCCATGAACCAGTCGCTGGACTTCACATCATGGAAGGCCGTAGTTTTTCCGTTTTCAGCCAATCCCAGCGCCCGAACGATAATCGCCGAGAACTCCGAGCGCGTAATAGCTGCATTCGGATTAAAATGCGTATCGTCGATGCCTTTCACAATAATACGCGAACCCATGTCGTTTACCGCGTCTTTGGACCAATGCCCTTCCACATCCGCGAACGTAATGGGATTCCAGATCAAAGTATAAATGCTGTTCGTCAAACTGCTAACGACCGCATAATAGTTTTTATCATGCTGCGTAACGTACGTCGGCACATGATAAACCGTTCCGTCCTCCAGAAGCACCGTTGCCGTTGTAATCTTGCTCAGGTCTATTCCAGCTGGCAGCGGGATTTCCCGTTGAACATACGAGCTAAACTTGTCTACAACTACGGTTTTGCCATTGTATGAAGCGGTAACCGTAAAATCAATTGGCGGAAGCACCACGCTAAACCCGTCTTTACCCGCCGTATTTTTAACTAGCTCGACGCTTGCATCATTGCTCTTGGCAATGTCCACTTGTACGATGATATCCGTTAGCTTCACTTGAACGCCAAGCAGCGATGACAGGCTGTCGATTGCAATTTCTGCCGCAGGCAGCTTGTAGTTCCCGTTAATCGTCCGAACTTCCAAAATAGCCTCATTGTTTTCCATCGCTTTCACGGCATCCCCAGTCAATACCGTGGATACTTTATCCGCGCTCACGCTCGCAACAGGAATAATGATGGTCGAATTACCGCCCTCTTTGGCGAGCTGTGCTGTCAGCTTGTTCGTATCCACCGTTGCCGTCAGAACACTTTTTCCATCTTGTTTCTTCGTGTTCCCCGTAGCAATCTGATCGTACTCCTTGCCGTTCACGATTACTCGGAAACCTTCCAGCGCCACTTGTCCGCCAGTTGCTGAAGAGCCAGACGAGCCATTGCCTCCGCTGGAGGAATCACCGCCCGAGCCTTGCGAGCTTGTTCTCGGCGTGGCACTCGCTTCATTGGAATAGCCGCCTATTCCTTCTTCGTTATTCGCCTTAACCTTAAAGTAATAAGTTGTTCCGTTGCTCAGTCCAGTTACAGTGAAATTCTCACTGCTTACAACTGCAACGGGAACGGACCCGTAATCACCAGCCACGGTTGACTGATAAACACTGTAAGAAACCGATCCCTGTACGCCAGTCCAGTTCAGCGTCACCGTTCCATTGCCGGCTGTCGCTATAAGCGCGGTTGGCGCAGAGGTTCCCGGCGCATTCACCGTTACGGTGCTCGTTGCCGTCTTGCCGCCGTCTTCCGTTGTCCCTGTAATCGTCACTGTGCCTGCTCTCAGCGGCGTGACTACTCCGTCTTCGTCCACCGTCGCTACCGACGGATCGCTGCTCGTCCACGTGACTTTCTTATTCGTTGCATTGCCTGGCAATACGCCAGCCGACACCGCTCCCGGACTGCCTCCAGCTGTAAGGGTGATCGCCGCTGGGCTTACCGTCACTCCCGTCACCGCCACGTCCGTCGCATTCACCGTAACGATGCTCGTTGCCGTCTTGCCACCGTCTTCCGTCGTTCCTGTAATCGTCACCGTGCCTGCTCTCAGCGGTGTGATTACTCCATCTTCATCCACTGTCGCTACCGATGGATCGCTGCTCGTCCACGTTACCTTCTTATTCGTCGCGTTGCTTGGCGATACGCCCGCCGTCACCGTTCCCGGGCTGCCTCCAGCTGTAAGAGTGATCGCCGCTGGGCTCACCGTCACTCCTGTCACAAGCACGTCCGTTTCATTGATCGTCACCGTGCTCGTTGCAGTCTTGCCTCCATCTTCCGTCGTTCCGGTTATCGTTACTGTGCCCGCTGTCAGCGGTGTAATCACTCCATCCTCGTCCACTGTCGCTACCGATGGATCACTGCTTGTCCACGTTACTTTCTTATTCGTCGCGTTGCTTGGCGATACGACCGCTGTCACCGTTCCCGCGGCGCCTCCAGCTGTAAGGACCAGCGTTGCCGGGTTCACCGTCACTCCTGTCACAAGCACGTCCGCCTCATTTATCGTCACCGTGCTCGTTGCCGTTTGTCCTCCATCTTCCGTCGTCGCCGTAATGGTTACTGTGCCTGCTGTCAGTGGTGTGACCACCCCATCCTCGTCCACTGTCGCTACTGATGGATCACTGCTCGTCCACGTTACTTTCTTATTCGTCGCGTTGCTTGGCAATATCTCCGCCGTCAGCGTTCCAGCGGCGCCTCCAGCCGTTAGCGTAAGCGTCGTCGGGCTCACCGTCACTCCCGTAACGGGCACCGTCACTCCCCCAAGCTTGACCACTTGATCAGCTGTCGCAGGCACCATCCAGATGCTCTCGCCATCAAAAACGCCACCAGAAAAAGGAGCCATGCCTATCGTCGTCGTACTCGGCCAATTGTCGAAAGCCGTCATTACTCCCGTGTCTTTATCCATCTTTACAAGCTGGTCCGTAGACATTCTAGGCAGCATCCAAATACTCTGACCGTCAAAGACACCGGTAAAATATTGGCTCCCACCAGCTATGCTGCTTGGCCAATTGTCGTACCCTGTCATTACTCCCGTGTCTTTATCAATCTTGATAACTCTGTCCGCTCCCGAAGGGATAAGCCAAATGTTCTGACCGTCAAAGATACCGCCGTTAAAGGGATTCGTATTAAAATAATCCTTCGTAAAGCCGCTTGGCCAATCGCTGTAGCTCGTCATCGCTCCCGTATCCTTGTCAATTTTGACTACACGGTCTACTCCGCTAGGAACCATCCAGATGCTCTGGCCATCAAAGATACCCCCGGAAAAGTTTTCATTGCGAATGAAACCATAAGGTGTCGACACACCTTGGCTTGCAAGCTGAACATCGCTTGGCCAGTTATTGTAACCGGTCATTGCTCCCGTATCCTTGTCGATTTTAATGACATAATCGGCTCCAGCCGGAACCATCCAAATGTTCTGACCGTCAAAAACACCGCCGCTGAAGTTTGCCATAGGCGTATAAAAAGGATTTGGATTTGTCGTTGTGCTAGGCAATATAAAGCCGCTCGGCCAGTCGTTATAACCAGTCATTGCCCCTGTATCCTTGTCCACCTTAATCACTCGATCCGCCCCATAAGGAAGCATCCAGATGCTCTGGCCATCAAAGACGCCGCTGAGGAAATCCGGCATCCGGCTGCCTCTCACAAACCCGTTAGGCCATGCTGTGTAGCCAGCCATCGCTCCCGTATCCTTATCAATCTTAATCAAACCTGCAGCACTACTAGGCAGCATCCAAATGCTCTCTCCATCAAAAATACCGCTCGAAAAACCGTTGTTTTGTGTAAAGCCGGCAGGCCAATCGCTATATCCCTCCATCCCGATTGTATCACCAATAGGGGATGGCGATATTGTACCACTGAAGCTTGAACCGCTCTGATTATAAATAGCTGCTGGCCCGGCAAATGCCGTTATTGAGAATAAGTTAGAGATGATTAAGAGCCATGCTGTCCAAATCAACAGCATTTTCTTCTTTTTCCGCGTGTTCATTCGTGTATTCATCCTCTCAGCTTCTTGTTTACTGAATATGTACTTCATCACAAGTTATTTTTCTATTTTGAGTCTTCCTGCCGAGCTCTCCTCCCCCTGCTAATTAGACAACTCTCGTATTTTAATTTCATATTGCGCCTCATTTCGACATTATACTTTATCGTTGTTGAACCGAATTTGAACAAAAAAACGACCCCCACCGTCCTTGGGACAGGGAAGTCGCTTATAATCACCAATTATAAATGTGAAACTTATAGCTGCATCTATTTTAAAAAACAGACGTAGGATTTAGTGCTAGCGCCCTTGTATCTATTTCTGGTGAAGCGCCTAATTCGCCGGCAAACAAGTCCAGCAGCTTTCTCTCTTGCGCTGCTGCCGCTTCCTTGTTGCTCATCAGCAAATGCAGGGCGATGATTTTGGCGTGAATGCGCTCTGCAAACGGCTGCTGCTTTTCCCATCTTTGCAAATACAGCAAAGCAAACTCGTAGCGCTGCTGCCGCACTTCCATATTGACTGCCCATTCCAGCAGCTCGATATATCTAAGTTCAAGCTCGGTCCGCCTCGCTTCCGCCCATTCGTACCCATTGTCCGTCAAATAACCGTTTCGGTACAGCTCCAGCGCCCTTTGCACTTCAGCCATGCTTTCGCCGTTTTTGAACCGCCGATAGCTGCTTTCAAAATCCTCGCAATCCCAGAATTTCGGCTGCCATGTCAAGCGGTAGCGCCCCCCTCCGGCGCGGGTCTGCTCAATAACATCAAACAGGCCAAGCGCTTCCAGCTCTTTGCGCAGCTGATATACTGTCGTATACAGCATCGCCTGCGCCCGCTCTGCATTCCGGTCTCCCCACAACGCATCCATTATGCTCTCCATTGCAATAGGCTGATCCCGGTGGTGGAGAAAGAAGGCAAGCAGCTCTTCCGTCTTGGTTCTGCGCAGCTTGAGCGTCTTCCCTTGGCTCGTTTCCAAGGAAAATTGCCCAAAGCTGCGGACAAGGATGTCCATTGGCTTCGCGCTATGCCCTGTTCCTGCCCCTCTCTTCTTAGTGAATCGTTCCAGCGTCTTGCTGATGCGCTGTGCTGTCATCGGCTTCATCACGTAATCAAAGGCTTCCGACTCAAAAACATCAACCGCATAATAATCATAGGCCGTCACGAAAGCGATCCCTACATCAGGTCTGTGCCTCTGAATCTGCTCAGCCAGCTCCAGCCCATTCATGCCCGGCATTTTCATATCGACAAAAATCAGGTCCGCCTCTATCCTATGTAAACACGCAACAAGCTCCTCAGCGTCGTCAAAAAGTCCCTCTATTTTCACATCGCCAAACGTCTTCAGCACACTCTCAGCCATTTTCAAAGCCGGAAGCTCGTCATCAACCACGATTACTTTAATCATCCAAGTGGTCTCCCTTCGGAATGCTAAACTTTACTGCTGTGCCCCCATTTTCATTGCTTGCAATCTCCAATCGGCGTCTATAGATTCGATATAGACGCTGCTGGATGTTTTTCAGAGCCACGCCGCTGCTCTGCGCTGCGCTATCCCCGATTCGTGTTGCATAATATGAATCTTGAAAACCTACGCCATCGTCCTCTACCGTAATGACGACATCGTGCTCCTTCTCGCAAACGGAAATTTTAATGTTCCCTCCTTGCTTGCGGCTCGCCAAACCATGCTGCACCGCATTTTCGACCAAGGGCTGAATGACAAGCGGCGGCAGTAGGCAATCCACATCGCTGTCTATCTCATAGATAACCTGCAAACGCTCCCCAAAACGGGCTTTTTCAATGGATAAATAAGCCTCCACCAGCTCTAGCTCCTTATGCAGCGGAACGAGTTCTTCCAGATTTCTGAAATCGAAGCTGCCACGCAAATAGTCGCTCAGCGCAGCCAGCAAATCCCGTGCTGCCTGAGGATCATCCAGTGAGTAAGCCGAGATTGTGTTAAGCGCATTGTAGAGAAAATGTGGCTTGATCTGCGCTTGCAGGAAGGCCATCTCGGCAAGTGCCGATTCGCTCGCGGACTTTTTCATTTCCAGCAGTGTACGGATGCGCGCTTTCAATTCGCCAGCCTCGACCGGTTTTCCGAGAAAATCATTCACTCCCGCATCGAACGCTGCTAGCATTTCTTCTGGCCGATTTCTGGCTGTAAGCAGCAGCACCGGGAGCTCGGATAGCGAATATTTGCTGCGTATATTCCGGCACAGCTCGTATCCTGACATTCCCGGCATCATTAAATCAATAACCGCCAAATCGATCCGGCGTTCCTGCTCCAGCTGTCGCATCGCCTCCTTGCCGCTGGATACGGCGAGGACCGAATATTTTTCTACGGACAAAAGATTGAGCAGCACCTGCCGATTGGCGGCATCATCATCTACAACGAGAATCGTAACTGCTCCGCCGCTTTTCAGTTTAATCGTATCTGCCGGGCTGCTTGGCTGAGCTGTGTTTTTCAGCCTTGCGTGAATGGTGTCTGCTTCCGCCTCGGCTGGCTGCACGTCCATATTATTTGCGAGCGGAATAGTAAATGTAAATACCGAGCCTTTACCTAGCTCCGATTCGGCCCAAATGCCTCCCCCATGCAGCTCTACAAGCCGCTTGGCGATGCTGAGCCCCAGCCCCGTTCCGCCTCGTTCCTTCGCCATTGCTCCCCCAGCCTGCTCGAATGATTCGAAAATAACCTCCAGCTTATCATTAGGAATGCCAATGCCCGTGTCCGAGACCGACACCACGAGCCAGCCGTTAACCTCACGCGCTGCAACGGCAATCTCCCCTGCAGCTGTAAATTTGAGCGCATTGCCGATTAGATTGTTCATAATTTGCGTCAGCCTGTCTTCATCGGCATAAACATAGTGCCGATCACTCAAAGAGTCCGTGAAGCGTATCGGCTTTGCGCCGGCGAAATGGCGAAACATCTCGAATATAATGCGCACAAGCGGACGCAGAGCAACCGCCTGCTGGTATAGAACAAGCTCGCCGTTTTTCAATTTGGAGAAATCGAGCAGATCGCCGACCAGATTGCTCATTTTTTTGCCGATGCCTACAATCATCGCCATGTTTTCCTCCTGCTGCGGTGTCATCCGGCCAGCCGCGCCCTCAAGCAGCGATTGCGAAATGTTGATAATGCCATGCAGCGGCGTTTTCATCTCATGGGAGGTGTTCGCCAGAAATTCATCCTTTAGCCGGTCCATCGAACCGAGCCGCTGGGACAGCTTTTGAACGGATTCAAACGCATTTACAAACCTTCGGGATAATAGCAGGCCCTGCGCCATGAAAAAGCACAGCCAAGCGGCCATTTGAAACGATACGTATGACCTTACGCCTAGAAACTCCATCAAGGAGGCAACTGTCATAACCAGCTGCGATACGACGCTGACCAGCATATATACCGAGCCCTCCATCCTCTTCACGACAGCAACGAGCATGACGTAAATGACATAGAGAACGGCAATAAGAGCCATGGCGAAATTAACGAGTGTAAAGCGTGTAAAGACGGCAGCTGGAGTCGCCACAGTTAGGAGCACGGTGAACGCTATGAGCGATCCGGACGTTTGCAGCGCGATTTTATGGAACAGATGGGGCAAGGAATGCCTCGTATACAGCAGTAAAAACAGCACCGCAAGCACACCGGAAAGATCTTGTATTTTCGTAAACAGCTCGTAGGGAATTCCCGGGAACGGCATTAAAAGCATTTTTTCGCCATGTGTCATAAAATACAAGCAGATCGCTATACAGCACAGGCCAAAATAGAGCCATGATCGGTCATGCCCCCGCATATGAAACAATATGATGAAATAGATGCCCATTAACAGAAAGGTCGTTGCGGCAAACCAGTCCTTGGCCACCGCAAACTCCCGTACGGACAAGATGTCCTCCTGATATCCCAAAAGGATAGAATGGGTTATGCCACCTTGCGAATAACGATAGTTGGCAACCTGCACAACAATATCGGCTTCGCCGCCCTCCACCGTAAAAAAACGGACATATGGCGCATTCACGGAAACGGTATCCTCCTTGCTCATTCCCGGAATGCCGCGGCCCCCAATCTCCCGGCCGTTCACGAACAGCTTATGGGCTGTTTTAATATTCATCTGCCTGATGCCAAATACATGCTCGCCTGCTTCCGGAAGCTTAACACGCAAGCGGAAGGTTCCGTACCCGTATGGAGAAGGTTCATCTGCCGCCACCTCATATTGCTCCCATCTATCCGGCACATGGACGTAGCCCGTTCTCTCCAGCCCTTGTCTGCCTTGCATCTCCCGCTTAAAATCAGCCGGGGCCAAAAGCCGGTTTTGGTAAAATTCCCACTCCCCGTCCAGGCGGGCAATACCGTTTTCGGAGAAAGCCCATTTTGTCAAATCCAGCTCCCCGTTTTCAGCTTCTGGAACGTCGCTGGCGATTGCCGCAAAGGGGAACGCCATAATTACCATCCATATCCCACAAAAAATCATGATGGCAATCGCCACTTTTTTTCGCATCTTTCTTCCCCTCTTATGTCAGCAGTTAGTTGAGACTGGCCTCAAGCTTTTATTTCCTGTAATTCCCGCTAGTTCTTCTCTACTATAAACGATTTAGCAGCACCTGTTCAGACTCATTGCAAAAAAACCTTCAAGACCGCGCTTAAACGCAGCCTTGAAGGTTTTCCAGCACTATGCAGCAGTATGCGCATTTGCGCAGGCCGCCACAAGCCCTATACACGGGTCTACTTTATCCTTTATACCATTAGTGAACTTTAATATTCAGCACATCGCCGGCAAGCTGCGTATTCACGCCTGCTCCATCCGTGCCAATCAGCTTGGTGACCGCAAGCGCGGTCACATCAGCTGGCGCGTCCGCTTTAATGCGGAAGGTCAGCTTGAACAGATTGCCCAGCGGATTGTTAAGACCGTCTCCGACATGGCTGCCTTTCATGCTGATAACGCCAGCAGACTCTACAAGCTCGTTAATGACGAATCTGCCCGTATCCAGCGATTCCGGCGTTCTTGCCAGCTCCAATACAGTCGGATCGTATTCAATTCGGATGTTTTGCTTCGCAATGCCTCTTGGCACATTTTGCAGTGCATAAACAACATCGAAGCTTTGTCCCTTCGCCATTGCATTCGGCCCAATGAGCGCTGCGCCCACCGAGCTGCGGTCATCGACAACCGGCGTCCAGTAATTTGGAACCGGCACATTCGCGAAATTCGTATCTGAGGCAAAATAGAAGCTTGTATACGTTGGCTGGTTATACGTCGTATTTTGCCAAGCTACGCCTGTACGGTACTGCGGATCATGCATCAGCGTATACAGCTTGCGGTCTGTCAGCTCTGTGCTCATATAGATACGGATAGCCGAGCTGTCCACGGTGCGCACCAGCATTTCTTCCCGCCAGTCTCCGAAAATATCCGCTACGAGCGAAGGCGTTCCCTTCGTATGATTGTTAGTGCGGGTTCCCTCAGCCGTCAGCAATCTGCCGCGTTTCCAATCATCAATCGTCGGTGTAACTTCCAAGGAGCCATTCACAATTTGCGTCGTCATATTGCCTGCCCATTTAATGTTCATATTCGTTCCAGGAGAGGTTGTGCTGATCTGCGTTCCGCTTGCTGTCCATGTGCCGACTGCCCATGTCTCCAGCCCTCTGTGATCCGGATCGATGTCGCCAATCATGCCGCGTCCGGTATCCTTGCCAGTGTAGCCGCCATAAATGACTTCGCCTGTCTTAGCATCGCGCAGCGAGTAGCCATAAGGGGCATACGGCCCGCCCTCATGCACCATAAAAATTTCCAAGCCCGGACGGTCAGGGTCAATATCTGCGACATGAAGCGCATCGCCATGGCCAAGACCTGCATACGTTCCCGGATTTGCGCTGCCCGGCGGCAAAATATCGCCCGAGCTGTAGAGCAGCGTACCATCATGGTCAATCGTCGAGGAGCCATAAATAATTTCCTGCTTGCCGTCGCCGTCCACGTCCGCCGTGCTCAGCGAATGCGCGCCCTGCGTCGTAAGCGTTGCAAAAGCCGGATTCAGTCCCGGTCTGCCATGCGGTCCGTCGTTAAACGGATTTGTCATCGGCACCCAGCCGCTGTCGACAAACCAGTGCTCGCGCAAATGCTTGCCATCCCATTCATAGGAAACGAGTGTCGAGCGCGTATAGTAGCCGCGGGCAAATACGGCATAAGGCTTCGTGCCATCCAAATAAGCTACGCCTGCAAGGAAACGGTCTACACGGTTGCCCGGCTCAATCCGCGCCATCGCATAGTCGCCCCACATGAGGCCATCGTCATGACGGCCCGGCTTGTAGGGGATCGTCTCCAGCTCCTTGCCCGTCGCTCCCTCAAATACGGTCAAATATTCCGGCCCGCTCAAAATAAAGCCTTCAAAATCACGCAGCTTGTTGTTGCCGCTGCGCGCCGGCGCATATACATCCATAAAATAATCCGTTAGCTCTTCCGCATCCTCGCGGGACAGAGGATAGGCATATTTCGGTGCAATGCCGAAGCTTTCTTCCAGCGTTGCCGGCCAATTGCCGTTTACGACTTCCTCATGCTTGTCCCAGTTCATGAACATATTTACGACATGCTCGTAATAGCCCTGCTTGCTCACGCGGTAATCATCATTATGGCTGTACCCTGCTGCAATATCCTCCTGGGGCATCGTAATATATTTTTCGGAAGCGATGCCGCCGCTGCCGTTGTATTTTGTTATTTTCGTGCCCGGAGCCGTTTTGAACATCATTTCCGCCTTGCCGTCGCCATCAAAGTCATACACCATAAATTCCGTATAATGTGCGCCAGCGCGGATGTTCGGGCCTAGCTCAATGCGGTAAAGCTGCGTTCCATCCAGCTCATAGGCATCAATAATAACTTCGCCAGTGTAGCCCTTCTGCGATACATCCTTGGAGTTGGAAGGATCCCATTTCACGATATATTCGTATTGCCCGTCTCCATCCACATCGCCGACGCTCATATCGCCAGCCGAATAGGTGAAAGCTTCGCCCACAGGCGTCACCCCGTCTGCCGGTTTATTAAGCGGCAAATCGTAATAGCCATCGCCCCACGGCTTAGCTTCGCTGCTTCGTGCCAGCTCTTCCCCATTGACAACAGCCGCCACCTGGTAACGCGATGATGTGCTGCCCTGCGGGTCCGAATAGTTCGTGCTGTCTGTCACCGTCGCAATAAGCTGGCCATCCCGGTAAACGTTGAAATTCGCGCCGGTCATCCCGCCCGCGGAGTACCCAGTCACTTCATTGCCTAGCAGCCGCCAGCTGAGAAATACGCTTCCTGAAGAAGCGACAGCTACAAGTCCTCTATCCAAATATTCCAGCTGTACTTTGCCCAAGGCCGTACCTGCTTGTCCCGAAGCCGTCGTTTCTGCAGCAGTTGCGCCTGCGGCGCTGCCGCAAAGCAGCGTAAGCCCCGTTAACGTGGCGGCCGTCTTTTTAAGCCAGCTCAAGTGGTTGCTGAACATAAATCAATCGCATCCTTTCGATTTGAAGATCAATTGGTTACGCTTACAAAACACAGGTTAAACTAGCTAGCCTCCTTTGCTCAACACCTGCTTAGCGCAGTAAATCCCTTTTTAGTATATAGATTCCTATTTTCCGGCACTAGGCAAAAAACAGAGTTTTTCCATTAAATAACCGTCTTTCCCCATCGTTAGCAGACATTCCCTTGCCTCTTCGCAATCACGAGCTCAAATTAAATCGTTAAATATGATGTTAGATAAAAAAGCAGAGAACCCTTTTACCGGGTTCTCTGCTCTCGCTTACTATAATGCTTTAATTGCCGTTATCTTAAAGTTTATTCATATTTTGATGAAGCACGGCTAGCATTTTCGCCGCTTCTGCTCTTGTTGCGCCGCCTTTCGGATCAAAAGCATTGGCGCCCTTGCCCGAGATGATTTCTGCTTGCTGCAACGAAGCAACGGCATCTGCTGCCCATGAGCTAATGCTGCTTTGATCGGCAAAGGCAACTGCGCTGGCCGTCTTAGGCAGCGTGAAGCCAGCCTGATCGGTAAATCGCTTCAACATGACCGCCATTTCCTCGCGGCTGATCGATACATTTGGTTTGAATTCATTGCTGCTTGAACCTTCAACTATTTTATGCTCTGCTGCCCAGGACACATAAGGCAAGTACCAATCTCCGGCTTTGATATCCCCAAATGCAGAAGCCGTATATCCAGACACATCTGCGCCTGCAACACCAGCCAGTATTTTAGCAAATTCCGCTCTCGTGATGTTTTTGTTCGGCGCGAACTGATTGCTGCCGCTGCCGGAAATCATATCCCGCGCAGCCAGATAGGAAATAAATGAAGCTCCCCAATGACTGCTGCTGTCGCTAAAGCTGATCTTATTGTAGCCTACAGCGTAATGGCTGAGGTGGCTTGTTACGAAAGTAACCTTGCCATTATTGTAGCTTGAATTGTTAAAGGCATTTGCCTTTCCATTACTGTCGATATAATAAGCAATAATAGCGCTTGTATCCTCGCCTTGCGCAGGCGTATACGGAATATCGATCTGAATGCTGCCGCCGCCAAAGGTAGACAGGCTAGTAGAGCCGGATTCAATCGAAATATCCAATATAGGCCTTGTTCCAACTAACCGTTTAGCTTCCGGTGTAAGCGTATCTGCACCGCTTTTCGCTACCTCGAACCGAATATTGCTGCCTGCTGCTTTCTCTATCGCATTCAGCGTAGTCGAAGGAAGGGTAAGAGTGCCAAATGGCGTCACCACGACAACTTGATCTACTTTGCCGTTAGACAGATTTGTAACAGCAGCTTTGGATAGCGTGATGCCAACTGCTTTAGCGTTGTCTGCCGCTTCAACGGTAAGCGTCACAATTCTTGAGCCCGTTTCCATTGCCTGAGCCTGCTCCGTCACGGTTTTAATTTGTGCGTCGTCAATGGCAGCCTCTGCATTTCCATTAGCGTCAGCCTTTGCTGCCACCGTTACACCAATGGAGCTCGGGTCTACAGGGCCGGACGGTGTAGGTGTTGGAGCAGGTGTCGGCGAAGGAGTCGACGGATTCGAATTGCCCGAGCCTGTTGAGCCTCCCGAATTCGACTTATTCGTAATTTCCAGCACCACTTGATTGGCCTGATAAACAACCTGAGTATTGTACTGGCTCGGTACCCCGCTAATCTCAACAGCGGCAAATTGGCCATTTTGTTGACCAGCGCCATAGCTCATAAGAGTCACAGAACCAGCGGATGGCACATAGCTGCTTGGAAAATTGACCTGCAATTTTCCGTTCGCATTTACCGCTCCCTTGATTTCCAGCACATCGTTTGCGCTGTCGACGTTAAGCTCAAGCGTACCATTCGCAGCTTGCGTGAAGCTTCCGCCAATCGTCATTTTTCCGGCTGCCTTCTCTACTAGCGTACCGCCGTTATTCACGACATCGCCGCTGCCGAGAGCTGTTGCCGAGCCGCTTTCCAGCGTACCTGCGTTAATCTGGGTACCCCCGGAATACGTATTTGCACCGAGCAGCTTCAAATCGCCAGTGCCTTCCTTCGTCAGCTTGCCTGTTCCAGCAATGTTGTTCTTCCAGCTGTCCGCTGCATGGAAGCCGCCTTTGCTCGCATCCATCGTCACGGTTACATCGCTGTCAAAAGCGCCATAGCCATCTGCTGCTGCGAAGAGATTCAGGCGTCCCCAGCCCTCCGGATCATCCAGTACCGGATAGCCGGAAGCAATGCCCGTCGTCGCCAAAACAGCACGGCGCTGCTCGCCTGTCAAATAAGGCTGGCGCGTTTCCAGCAGCACTTCAGCGCCTTTAGGCACAACCATCGGTTCCGTTGTGGATTGGATCTGATCGAAGCCGTAGGTCAAACGCTGGGTGAATTGCGCTTTATTTTTCTCATAGTCAGTGAAACGATCTTCCGCTGTTCCCGTTTCGGTCAATAGAAAAGCATGCGCCTGATCATAAGCATCCTGCTTAAGTGCCGCATTGTCCGGGTCAGACAAAGTAGCTGCTGCCAGCGCTGTTGCCATCACGCGTCCGCCTATGACATCAAGCGGAGAATGCATGCCCGCTATAATCCGGCTGTTCCCCATTTCCGAAGCACGGGTCAGCAGCTCCTGGAACCGCTCAGGCACAGCATAGGCCAGTGCATAAGAAGCCAGATACGAAGCGTTCGTGTGGCCGCTTGGGAAACCGCCATCCGTAGCCGGCGTTGTGCTGATTGCAGGAACCAGCGTAGGCACGATCATAGAAGTATCATTAGCCCAGCGGTATGGACGCATATAGCTGTAGAAGTTTTTCGCCGGGTTGCTAGATGCGTAATTGCCGCGCAGCGTCCCGATCAAGTCTACCATTTTGCCAAGCTCGGAATCCGAATCGCCCGCTTTATTGGAGCCGTTGCCGTCGTTGTATTTGACTGATATGGCATCATCTGGAATGCTCGTAATTGTCGTGAATGTTCCCGTTTTGTCGCGATACACATCAGCCAGAGCGCCAAGACCTTCAGTGGCTCCATACGACTGATTTCTCCGGTCAACGAGATAAGCCAATTGTTCATCTTCTGCCGTACGAGTAGCAGCTATGTTTGCTACATATTGGATGTTGTAGTCCAGCACGCTGCTGTTCAGCTTCGTGCCATTGTCCCAGGATGTCCCTGGCTCCCAAAGATCCTGAAATCCGGACAGCACGCCGATGACTGGGTTGGAATATACCGACTGGTTAGCAGAAATGCTGTTTTTGTAGTTGTCTACAAAATGTCCCCATGCCGGAGCTGGCGGCAGTTCAATTGAAGCTCCGTTTGATGCTGCGGTTGCAGCATTCCCCACTACGGAATTAGAAAGCAGTAACAGGCCCAATGCAGCAGATAGATACTTTCTTGTAGATTTCATTTTCAAGTTGAGTCTACTCCTATCGTTTCGTTTTTTGTTTTCCGAACCGATTTCGAGCGTAACATTGGGCCCTGCTGCTGCTCAATATAACAATTTCTGAAATGTATAAAAATCGTATTCTATCCTCGCTATCCGCCCTTTTCTTCCCCATTTCCTTCTACTTTCCTTCCTCCTTTCTTTTATTGCTTTTCCATTTTCAAACGCTGCTGCTCCTAATGTTAAGATTTGATTAATGGGTATAAGTCCGTCCACCCTGTGGTGTATAATCTAGGCGGTGAGGGGGAGTAAGCGGTGAAAAAATGGAACTCCGTATTTGCGAATCTAGCTATTTCATATATAGCGATCGTGCTTGTCATCGTTTTGCTGCTTTGCTCCGTCTTCTATATCTACTTCTCAAAAAGCTACGAAGCGGAGCTGCGCACCAAAAACCAGCTGATTTTAGAAAATACAGCCCAAACGATTGAAGCTACGGTGCTTCAGCGGGTTCAGCAAATTTATTTGAATTTATCTCTCGACAAAACCGTAGATATCCGTTTATTTGCTGACTCTTCCTATAAAAGCAATCTTAGCAAGGCGATTGACCTTCAGGAGCTGCTCAAGACAGAAGTCGCCGGCAGCTCGGACATCATCTATGCCGTTCATCTGTATTATCCTAAACAAAATATAATGCTTTCGTCGAACTATGGGCTTAAGTTTAATGCCGATCAAGGCAGCAGCGCCGTATTTTTTGCCGACTGGATGAACGGGATGCGCGGCACTAAGCAAAACCATCTCTGGACACCTGCCCGGTTGATTCCGCAGGATATTTACTCCAGTCTGCCCGAGAGCAAAGGCGAAACTTTAATTACCTACGCACACAGCTATCCATTCCAAGCCTCCGGCGAAAATAACGATCTTATGATTGCGATTGACATGAAGGAAAGCGCGATTAGCGAGGTTATTCGGAATATGATGCCTACACAAAATGAAAGCACGTTTATTTTGGAGCGTTCTGGAAGCATGATAACAGGCTCAGCCAGCAGAAGCACAGATTTGTACAGTGCTTACAGCTCCAGCTTTACCGAAACCTTGCTGTCCAAGGCGGAGGCCGGCAGCTTTAACGATACGATTCAGGATGAAGCCTATGCTGTTTCCTACCAAACACTGCCATCAACCGGTTGGAAAATATATAGCGCCCTTCCTGCCAGCTTCTTCTATCAAAAGTTGATTTTTGTACAAAAGCTGGTGCTGGGCATCTGTGTTATGGCCCTTTTGCTAGGAATCGTATTATCCGGGATTTTTGCCAGAGCGAATTACAGCCCGATCAAGCGATTGGCGGGAAAAATAAAGGATTTGTCCGGGCATGCGCCTGACTATGCAGCCAATGAATTCAAGCTAATTGACACAGCCTTCATTAGGCTGAACGACAAGGTCAGCAGCCTGGAGGATACTCTTGAAGCCAATAGCTCGGTTATTAGGCACAATGTTTTGCTGAACCTGCTCCATAACCGCTATACCCCAGAGAAATTGGCCGAGGAGCTCCCCTTTTTAGGCATCAATCAGCCATACAGCCATTACTGCTGCATGATTGTAAATTCAGATCAAGCTTTTGCCGGGTTAAGCTCCCGAGATCAACAATATGCGACGTACCGGATGATTAACCAGCTGCAGGGCGCTTCCCTGCCGGAAGGGCACATCATTGCCGAGGAGCTGCCGGACAAGACGATTGTAGTTGTTGTGTTCGCTAAAAAACAGTGTGACGCGCTTTTGGAACAGCTCTGCCAGCTTCTATTAGCGGAGAACAAGCAGCAGTTCCAGCTGGAATCTCAAATATCGCATGGAGGCTGGGTACAGGGCATTATGGATGTCCACAAGAGCTATAGCGAAGCTCAGACTCTAATGAAATATGGCTATTTTCTGCCGAACCTGTCGATTCTGAATGATCGTGCTCTTCTGGATAGGGAGAGCTGTGTTGAAGAACTTCCGCAAGCTATGCTTATGAGGTTCAAAGAAAAATTGCACGCTAGGCAATCCGGTGAAATCGTAACGGCGATCGATCAGCTGGTCAAAACGATGCAGGAAGGCATGTACGCTGCCGATTACTGCCACTTTATTTTGGCGAATACCGTATTCGTCTACTCCGATTATGTAAAGAGCGTCCGTTACAAATACCCTGATCAAGGCAATATGGATTTATATCATCAGTATCAAGAGATTCACAACATTTATTATTTTCGGAATTGGCTGGTTGAATCTATAACCGCATTCCTAGTGCAAATAGAGAAACGGAATAACGATAGAGCCATCTCTAGCGTCGAGGCTGCCAAGCAATACGTGCGCAGCCATCTGTCGGATGATCTGTCTCTTGAGAAGGTAGCTGCTCAGGTGTTTATTAGTCCCAAGTATTTGAGCAAGCTCTTTAAGGATGAGAACGGCATCACCTATACCGACTACGTCACCAGCCTGCGAATGGAAAACGCCCGAGCATTGATCGAGAACAATAATATGTCAATCGAGCAAATCGCGAGCACGGTCGGCTACGGAACCGCGGCTTATTTTATTAAGAAATTCAAGGAAAAGTACGGATGTACACCGGGCAATTATTTGCGCCAAGCCGTTAAACAAGCACAGCCGCTTTAGCCATGCACTGCCTGGCACTGCATGCACTGCACGCAAGACTATGATTCAAGGAAGGGCTCATCATGAAAAGGAAGCCATTACGGCGTATCACCGCTCTTATCGCAGTCGTCTGTCTAAGCATCGTTAGCGGATGCGAAACGAGCTCCTTGCAGCTGTCTGCCGCACAACAATTGCAGTCCCCGGCTTCTTCTGATACCCCGCAGTACAATATTTCCTGGACGATGCATTTGAATCTGCCTGTTCCAGACGATGCCGAGATGGTTCGCCTCGTGGAAAATAAGTTCAACGTTAATCTGGATATCTGGGATTTAGAAAACAATAAATACGAAGCGTTACTAGATATGAAGCTGGCACAGGGGGAAATTCCCGATTTGTTCCGGATCAGACAGCCGCAGGACCTCTTGAAATATCAACAGCAAGGCTTGCTGGCCGAAATTCCGGAGGAGATGCTAAAGCAATACGCCCCCAACATTATGAAAGCTATTAAAGAAAATGCGCCCTCTTATCAAAATGCTGGAAAAATCGGCGGAAACTATTACGGTATTCCTGTCATCAACCCCACCAACATCTACCGCATACCTGTTGTATATCGAAAGGATTGGTTGGATAAGCTGGGCCTGCCTGTGCCTGAGACGCTATCCGATTTTGAGAAGGTCATCTATGCCTTCGCAAATGAGGATCCGGATGGCAACGGCTTGAAAGATACGTACGGCTTGTCCAGGGAAGGAATGAATGTTGTTTTCGGCGCATTCGGGCAAATCGTTTTTGCAGACCAGCTCTACTTTGGGGTGAAAAATGAAAAGCTCGTTATCGGCGCATTGGAGCCGGAAATGAAGCAAGCTCTCCATTATCTTCGCAAATGGTACGCTGATGGCGTAATCGACCCGGAGTTTGTTACCGGGGAAAATAAAGGCGGCTACAAGCATCTGTCCCATGCCTTTATCAATGGAAAAATCGGCATGACCTCCATGGGGAATTACTATCATTGGATTCAAAATGGAGATTATTGGGTAATGAAGGATCAGGGTAGCACGAATCGCGAAGAGATCCCGGTAGAAGCTACGTTTAACGTGAAGGAATTAACAGCGGGCAATCCGCAGGCCCGAATTGTGTTCGGACAACCCTTTCGTGGACCAGAAGGAAAACGAGGCTCCAAAGCCTATGATATGCTGATGAGCTTTACCGCTATCGGGGCTGACGCGGCCAAAGAGCCGGGGAAGATGGAGAAAATCCTGCAAATTCTGGACGATGTGAGCGCCAATCCCGATCTCGATGAATATACCTCAATGAAATACGGGATCAAAGGCACGCACTGGACATGGGCTGGAGACTCGAAAGAGGATGTTATTGTGCTGCCTCCCTATGACACCATGTTCAACTATCAAAATACAATCGGCGCCAATTTGGGGATGACGGTACCCTTGATCCCTAAAGAACGAAGAGAGCAATGGGCCTCCACCTTAGGGCTAGATCAGGATGGCATCTACAATGCTTTGGAAGTTGCGACTCCCTCTTTAATCGACAACGGAGCTGAATTAATCAAGCTAAAAAACAAAGCTTATGTCGCCTTTATTACTGGCGAGAAGCCCTTGGAGGACTTTGACCGTTTTGTCCATGAGTTTATGAAGGCGGGCGGAACAGAGGTGCTTCGGGAAGCAAATGACTGGTATCGCCAGCATGCTGTGAAATGAAGGAAATCATGTATAATCCCTGCCCATTTATTCCACAATAAGAACGTTTTGTTATAGGTGCATGCCGCGCCACTACAAGGAGGTTCTAGGATGAGTACATCTACAACACAAGCGCCTAAGCAGACGCTGCCGCCCCAGCATCAGGATCAGCAGCCTGGATTGGAATCCGTTATGCATCCGCAGCCTGTCTATAAATCTGAAACTTATAAAGCTGCTGGCAAGCTGCTTGGCAAAGCGGCCATTATAACTGGCGGTGACAGCGGCATCGGCCGCGCCGCAGCGATTGCTTTTGCAATGGAAGGCTGCGATGTCAGCATCGTCTATTTGGAGGAGGACAAGGACGCAAACGTGGTGAAGCAAGAGGTCGAACAGCTCGGCAGACGCTGCCTGCTGGTTTCCGGCGATATTGGCGATGAAGCCTTCTGCAAGCAAGCGGTAGAGCAAACGGTCAAGGAATTCGGCATGCTTGATATTATCGTCAATAATGCCGCTGAGCAGCATGTTCAGCAGCGCCTTGAGGATATTACGGCAGAGCAGCTTACCGCGACGTTCCGCACTAACGTTTTCGCCATGTTTTATTTGACGAAAGCGGCGCTCGCCCATTTGAAGCAGGGCGCCTCCATTATTAATACGACATCGGTTACTGCCTATCGCGGCAATGAGACGCTGATCGATTACTCAGCCACCAAAGGCGCGATCGTTTCCTTCACCCGCGCCCTATCCGCCAATTTGGCTGGCCAAGGCATTCGGGTCAATGGCGTCGCTCCGGGTCCTATCTGGACGCCGCTTATTCCCTCCACCTTCGACGCTCAGAAGGTGGCAACATTCGGCGGCGATACGCCGATGAAACGCCCCGGCCAGCCTGCCGAGCTCGCCGCAGCCTACGTCTATCTTGCTTCGGATGATTCCAGCTATGTCACCGGGCAAGTGATGCACGTCAACGGCGGAGAAATCATTAACGGTTAAGAACAATAGTGCACCTCCCAGCCTTGTATTGGATTGATGCCCGCTAACATGGACTTTTCCAGTAGGATCTGTGCCCGCTTAGATGGGATTTTCCAATATTTACTCTGGGAAGTGCATTTTTCATGTACATATGATGCCTATTATATTGGTTATTGCTTTCGATGAACTAGAATGTATATTTGTATATTCAAACCAGAGTTGGCCTGCCACTTCTTGCACAAAGCTTATTCGATGCTGCAGCACTGCTGCCAATCTCATCTGATGACTCAAGTCTGAGACTTAAGAAGCGAAGCATGCGATGGTTGCTGAGACCCCAATTTCTTAGCCCCTTATTTCTTAGACCCCTATTGCTTAGACCACACAGCAGCTTGGGACAGCTGACCCCTTTTTTTCGCGGACTGAGGTTCCGCTATTCTGGATTTTTGCCCGGTTTCAGGCCGTAAGCGGACAGGAAAGTCGTTATCATCCTCATTATCCTGTCAAAATGGTCATTTGCAGCGCAATAGCGGCTTCTGAGTCCGCAGCCTGTGCCTTGCACATGATTCTGTTGAAATAACGGCTGCTGTGTCCGCCAAATCTATCTTTGTTCAGGGTATATACACTAGCAGAGGCCATACATACGTTTGACGCTAAATTTGATCATGATCTAGCGTGCTCACGTTTGCATAGCCGCCCTGGCTTGCTTATGTTTGCATACACGATCTAACTTGCTCACGTTTGCATACCCGCCCTAGAATGCACCGCCACTAACTAATTTGCCGTACTCCCCGTGATCGTGAATAGCGGCATGCTCAACCTGAATTGTGGAATGGACGATGCCATAGCGGTTTTTTAACAGCTCATTCATTGCGAGCGTTATACAATACGGTTGAATGTTGCTTCGCGCCAACACATGTGCTGTAAGGGAATAATGGTCGGTCGACACCGCCCAAAGATGCATCTCGTGCACATCCTCAACGCCTTCCACCTCTCTAAGATCACGGCGAATATCCTCTAGATTAAATTGCTCCGGCACTGCTTCCATTAGAATTACATACGCCTCTCGGATGATTTTGTATCCGCCAAATGCAATAATGCCGCCAATGACGATACTGATAATCGGATCTAAAATCGACAACCCCGTCAATCGAATGAGAATCGCTGACACGATAATGCCAACCGAGCTAAGCAAGTCGCCAATGAAATGCCACAGTGCGCTTTTCACATTCAGATTGTTCTCTGTCTTCATGCTTCGGCTCAGAACCAGCGTAAGCACAATGTTTACGATTAATCCGATGATAGCGATGCCGAGCATAAGGCCAAGATCAACCGGCTCAGGATGAATGATCCGCTTTATTCCTTCTACGAGAATGAAAAGCGCGATGACAATAAGCGCCAATCCATTCAAAAATGAAGCAATGATCTCGAAACGCAGAAAGCCGTAAGTATACTGCTTCGTTGGACGTCTCGTCGCCATATAGATGGCGAGCATGCTCAGCCCCAATGCAAGGATGTCTGAAACCATATGAGCCGAGTCCGACAGCAGGGCAAGAGAGCCGGATACGAGCCCGCCGATAACTTCAACGATTGTGAAAAACAAAGTGAGCATCAGCGTAATCCACAGCGTCTTCTTGGAAGCTGATTGCTCCTTCACATGCTCAAGATGATGAAACTCGCCTATTTTCATAGTAGCCATCTCCTTCAAATTAATTATAATAATTATCTTTTTATAATTAATATAATTATATGTCCATTTACCCATACATACAAATGGACATTTTATGGATAACATGAAGGATAATCATTCTCTCTCGAACTTCGCGCGCGAAAAAAAGCGGCTCTCCAAGCGATAGTCGCTTGGAGAGCCGCTAAACTATGGAATAGGCGAAAGGCAACTGTTCCCCTCCCCGCCTGCTCCGCCCTTGCTTACTCCTCTTCCGGGCTCAAATGCACTTTATCCTCTTCGTTATCGCGAACGGTTTTCTGAAGCACGAGGCAGGCTACAATCAGGAAAGCTCCGGCGATAGCGTAATAGCCTTTTACATAGAATGGCTCCTCCAGAGTGTACAAGCCGATGTATTGCGCAAGCACGGCAATGATGAAGCCGATCCAGGCCATGAACGTGAAGGCTGGCGTGTTGCGGTTGCGATAGGAAGGATTTTGCTCCTTCAGAAATTTGTCCTCATCATTGTCGCGGGCCAGCTTCTGGAGCGTAAACGAGGTAATAATAAGCAGTATTCCCGTTACGGCGTAGTAGCCTTGAACCGAAAGCGGCTGGTTCAGCGTATAAATGCCGATAAATTCAAAGGCGAATGCGAGCACAAAAGCTCCCCAAGCCATAAACGTATAAGTCGGTGTATTCCGGCGGCGGTAAAAGTTCATTGATTTGCGAACAGGCATCTGATTTTCCATAATAGGCGTCCTCCCGTATAACCGTGCGGTTATTTGTTTGATAGCCTTATCTTACCTGTTTTTGCTGGAAAAAATAGTACCATCTTCTCTTAGTACCTGCTGCTAACAAAAGCGGGCACAATGACGCCGAGCAGCAAATATCAGCTGCTTCATCATTGAAAGGAATTAAAAAAAACAAAGGCTTAGTTTGCATAAACTACGCCTTTGTCCTCTAATGCAACAGTCCTGACCGCTGTTTAAATCGTATAGTTGACCTTCTTTTGCAGCGGTATTTCCTCTTTGCCCAGCACCTTATTTAGAATAAGGTTTTCAAAATAAATAAATCCGCTGTCCCGGTTGCGAGGCCGGTCAAGCGTAATCCGCTTATCGAGCGAGATAACGCCCTCCTCAATCAAAATTACCCGGTCTGCCAGCGCAACAGCTTCGCTTACATCATGCGTAACGAGCACGACCGTGAAGCCTTGCTCCAGCCACAGCCGCTCAATCAGCTGCTGCATTTCAATGCGCGTCAGCGCATCGAGCGCGCCCAGCGGCTCATCCAGCAGCAGCAGGCGCGGCTTGCTTGCCAGTCCCCGGGCCAGCGCCACCCGCTGCTTCTGCCCGCCGGACAGCACATGCGGCCATTCCCCTGCGCGGTCCGCAAGCCCGACCTGCGCCAGCGCCTCAGTTGCCTTCGCCTTATCCTTGCCCGGCGTGCCGATCCGCACATTGTCCAGCACGCTCTTCCAGGGCAGCAGCCGCGCTTCCTGAAACAGCACGCGAATATCTGTCCCGCCGCTTTGCTGTTCGCCGCTGCCGAGCAGCAGCGTGCCTTCCGTCGGCAAATCCAGCCCGGCGATCAGCCGCAGCAGCGTGCTTTTGCCACAGCCGCTGCGGCCGACGATGGCGACAAATTCGCCACGGTCTATTTTCAGATCAACGCCCTTTAGCACTTCCTTGCCTGCAAACTCCTTGCGTACCCGGCTTAACTGGAGCTGTGCCCCTTTGCGGCTATCGGTCATGTCATCCCCTCCTATGCTTTCGCACGGCTGTAATTCGGGTTCCACTGGAGCAGCCGCCTCTCGAGTATTTTCGCAATGCTGTCGGACAGCTTGCCAAGCAGCGCATAAATAATAATGCTCAGCACCGTCACATCGAGCTGCATAAATTCACGGGCGTTCATCGCCATGTAGCCGATGCCGGAATTCGCCGCTACCGTCTCTGCAACGATGAGCGTCAGCCACATAATGCCAAGCGAATACCGGACGCCGACCAGCACTGAAGGCAGCGCTCCCGGCAAAATCACTTCTTTATACAAGTCGAAGCCCCGCAGCCCATACACCTTCGCCATCTCAATCAGCCCGCGGTCAATCGAACGGATGCCGTGGAAGGTGTTGAGGTATATCGGGAAAAAGACGCCCAGCGCAACCAGCAGCAGCTTCACCTCTTCTCCAATGCCGAACCAAATAATAACGAGCGGAATGAGCGCCAAATGCGGCACATTGCGCAGCATCTGAATCGACGAGTCCATAACGATTTCCGCTCTGGAAGAAAAACCGTTAATCAGTCCTAGCAGGAAACCGACGCCCCCGCCAATAAGGAAGCCGAGTATGGCACGACGGGCGCTGATCGCAATATTTTCAGCCAGCTGGCCGCTCTTGATGGAAGTGATCAGCTCCTCAATCACTTGCAGCGGCTGCGGCAAAACGTTAGCGGCAATAATACCCGTAACCGTCAGCACATGCCAAGCAATGAGCAGCAAAATCGGCAGCAGCCACGGCGTGAAGGAGGATGTCCAGAAGCTGTAAGATGGTTTCCGCAAAATATAGCTCTCTCCTTTCAGGCTAAAATTATTTCAGTGCGTCGGCAAAAACGTCGCTCCAAATCGACTTCACATCAACCGGATTTTTAAGCAAATCGACCTTTTGCAGCGTATCGGCAATGTCCTGCTGGGAAGCAATTGCCTCGTTCGATGGCGGCAAAATCTTCGTCGGCTGCTGGGCTTCGCCATCCTTCAGCGTTTGAAGGGCCTGCTCGACAGGCTGCTTGGTATTTTCAGCTACAATGCCTGCCCACTTCTCTTGATTCGCACGAATCCACTCATTGTACTGGTTAAGCCGGTTCAGGAAGTCCGCAATCGCTGCACGCTTGCCCGGATCTTCAATCGCTGCCGGAGTCGCTTCAATCGGGAAGTTGCCGGATAAAATGTTTTGGGCAGACGCCAGCGTCGTAGCGCCATTTTGGCGTCCCGAAATGACCGCATTGCCATAGCTCGCCAAGGCATCGACGCTGCCGCCGATCAATGCGCTGAGGCCATCAGAGGTCGACAGGGCTACAGGCTCAATGTCCGTCCAGCTAAGCCCTGCTTCTTCAAGCATTTTCAGCAGAAAATAATGCGCGGTTGTGCTGCTGACGTAAGCAACCTTCTTGCCCTTCAATTCGGCTACGGATTTCACCGTCGAGCCTTTGGGAATCAGCAGCTCCTGCTGGAGCGTGCTTCCCTTTTGAATCGCAATAATTTTGAAATTGCCGCCGTTTGCGGCCTGTGCTGCGAACAGTGGCGGGATTTCGCTCGTCAAAGCGACATCCAAATGTCCGCCTGCCATTGCCTCCAGCTGCAAATTGCCGCCTTGGAACACGCTGAATTCAATTTTGTAAGGCGTGTTATCAAGTCCGGCTTCCTTGAAGCCGATCTTTAGATTTTCCCAGCCCGTTTGGCCGATGTTCAGCGTGACTTTGCTCAAATCTGGCCCAGCTTCCACTGCGGGGCTGCTGCTGTCAGATGAAGCAGCCGGGCTCGCTGCTGCACCTGTATTCGACGTCCCCCCTGTATTGCCGCAAGCTGCGAGCAGACTCGCCACGATGATTGCGATGCTTAAGCCTAGCCATTGTCTCTTTCTGTTTTTCACGGTTGTTTCCGCCTCTCTAGATCTCGTGTTGAATGTTTCCCCTTATCGTTTATCGCGTACCTTTATTGCGAAGAAATGGCTGCTTTGCTTCTAATCCGCTGCCCGAGCTGATCCGCTGCGATAATCGCCTCCGCGATTGCCGCCGGATGAACGGCGAATGGCAGCTCGGCAGCTTTCGCTCCAGCGAGCGGCACTTTATGGGCGATGTCATAAGCGATTTGATCCGCTTTTTCTTCAAATCCCAGCTGCGCCAGCGTAACAGGCAAACCAAGCGCATCAAGCTTCGCAGCAAGCCGCTCCGTCTCTTCGGCCGTTTGCCCTTGCAGCAGCGTGTGGGCAACGAGCCCAAACGCGACCTTCTCGCCATGCAGCGAGCCATGCGTTTGCGTGAACTGCGTCAGGCTGTCGTGAATGGCATGGGCCAAAGCGCCGCGTGCGCCTCCTGCCGATACCGTATTCACTTGCCCGGCCAGCCAAACAATGGCGTGGCTAACCTCATGGAATGCGGGCGAGGCTATGCCGTCGCCTGCGTTCGCATACGCCTGCTGCGCATAGCGGTCAAGCACCTCGACCGCCAGCTCCGACGTTTTGACGCCAAGCCGTACATCAAGGTCGGCCGGAACCTTTTTCACATTGACGACCGTCTCGTTCCATTTCACATACGTATCGCCTATGCCCGATGCGAGGTAGCGTTTAGGTGCAGCAGCAAGCACTGACGTGTCGGCAAGCACCAGCTGCGGCGACCGCTTAAGCGGCAAATAGCCTGCCGAGCGGCCCTCCTTGTCGTACAATACGGTCAGTGCTGACCATGCCGCACAGGTTGCCGCAATCGTCGGCACCGTCACGCTCGGCACATGAATCCGTTCCGCAACCGCCTTCGTCAAATCCAACACCCGTCCGCCGCCGATTCCTACCAGCACGTTGATATCCTGGCTCGACGCCAGCTCCGAGTAAGCTGCAATCTGCTCCGTCGTCACCTGCCCGGAAAAGCGGTGCACCTGATAGGTGACATCAGCGGTATTCAGGCTTGCCAGCAGCGGCGCAGCGGCCTCTAGCGCTTTTTCCCCACCGATAATAAAAAGCTTGTTGCCGATTTCTGCAATTTTTGCCCCGCCGTCCGCCCAAGCATTTGGCTCGTTTACGTATTGATTTGGTGCTTTCACCTGTACCATTTGTTCGCAAACCCCCTTGTTTAAAATATAGGAAAGGATCGAATCCGATTGTTCCATCCCTTCTCTGTATTTCTCGGAATGAAACGCGCTGCGCCGCAAAAGGAATCCGACAGCCGTTTCACCTTGTAATCAGCTATACCATATCCTTATACTCATTATTCACAGTTGTTTACTTGTATTTAGGCAAGTATAGGTTACCCTCAGCTAATCGTCAATCGGCATTAGCCCAGAAATAATCTATTAGACGATCATAAAAATCTATAATGCAGCGGCCTCATCTTTTCCCCCAAAAAAAGAAAAAGAACGGACATCGCTGCTGTATTAGCAGCGGTCCGTTCCGCATCTTTTCCGTTTGTACTATATACGGCTTCTGTAAGGCTCTATACGTCCTGACCAGAGTGCCCCGCGAGCCCACAACAGCAAACAAACGTTAATTCACCAACCAGTTACTTCGCCATCTGCTGCCTTAGCTCCGGGTACTCGCGTTCGAATGTTTTCACCATCACATACAGCTGGAGTCCCCGCGCAGCCTGCAACGCTTCCTCCGCCAGCTCAATTGCCCTTGGCCGATTGCCCTGTTTATACTCCGTGTAAGATAGCAGAGATTGCTTCATCCAATCCTTGGAAATGCGATCTATATAGTCATGAGCCTCCGTAAACTCTCTTCTTTCGATATAATAATAAGCCTGATAATAATACCTATATTCGATTGGCTGAATAAATTCGATTTCGTGCAGGACGCTCTGAATATCCTTATTATAGTGAGCCTGAAGCGTCTTGAACAACGCTTGCTTATTCTTTTGCTTGTACTGCTTGAGCAGCTTCGCTATGTTCTCTTCAAACTCGTCATCCAGACGATTGGCTACCGCATAGTTGATATAGTAGCTAGGTATTTTACGGTTCGCGAGCAGAAATTTCTCGATTTTCGCCAAGTTTCTCGTTCCTAAAATGGTATAAAATAACGGGCCCAGCGTTACGGCCACATACGTCAAAAATATAATGATGATCGATACCGGAGTGCTAACCTCAAACATTCTCAATAAAAAAATAAGAATGATAGCGACCAAAATATAAATCAATGTTTTTTTCAAAAATCTCATCGCTTGCTCTCCTTTATGTTCTTTTCAGCCCTTCTTTCATTCTACCATCCGACTCGATCCGAATACAAAAAAAGGATAATCTGCAGGCTGCTTGCACAGCCCGAGCATTATCCATGTTTCCGTGCTATACAGCCTTCGCTTGCTCCGTATCCTCGCTGCTCAGCACGAAATGACTGAGATCGTCCTGAAGCTGCTGGGCCATATCGCGCAGCGCCTCGGCTGATGCTTGAATTTCCTCCATCGACGCAAGCTGCTCCTCCGTAGCTGCGGCCATCGTCTCGGCCTCATCCGACGTTTTATTCGAGATGTTCGCTACCTCGCCAACCGATGCCGTCACCTCTTCCATGCCTGCGGAAATTTCCTCGGCAGCTGCCGACACTTCCTGAATTTGATCGCTCATCGAGCGGACTTCAAGCAAAATATCGCCAATCGTCGTGTTAGCCTGCTCAATAGAAGCAAGACCCGAAGCTGTCTCCGATTTCATCTCGCTCATCGCCTTCACATTCTCGCTTACCAGCGCCCGAATATCTCTGATCAGCTCAGATATCGTCTGCACCGACTCGCTCGTCTGCTCGGCCAGCTTGCCTACTTCGGAGGCTACGACGCTAAAGCCTCTTCCATGCTCGCCAGCCCTTGCCGCTTCAATGTTTGCATTCAGCGACAATAGCTGCGTTTGCTTGGCAATCGCCATAACGGCTTGCACGATTTGGCCAATTTGCACCGAATGCTCATCCAGCTTCGTAACAACCTCGCCTGAACGGACAGCCGAAGCTTGAATGCTGTTCATTTGCCGCACCGTTTGTCCAAGCTGTTCTTCGCCTACTTGAGCATTGCCCGTCACCTTGACCGCAGCGTCCGCCACTTCTGAAGCCGCTTCGGCAATCCGTGTAATGCCAACTGCCATTTCATTCATCGCTTTCGACGTTTCATCCGCCGATACGCGCTGTACATCCGTTCCTTCAGATACCCCTTGAATGGACTCGGCAATTTGCTTCATCGCAAGCGTCGATTCATGTGAAATGGCTGTGAGCTCCTCCGATGAAGCCGCTGCCTGCTCGGATACGATTTGGTTTCTACGCAGCAGTACATTCAAAGAGCGAATCATTTCATTAAAGGAATGGCCGACCTGAAGCAGTTCATCCCGCGTTTCCAAATGCAATTCTTTGGAAAAGTCGCCTTTCGCCATCGCATCCGCACGGTTCCGGAGCGCTGCCACCGTTACCATTACATTGCGGTAGAAAGCCATGTAGAAAATAGCAACGAGCAGCAGGGACAGAGCCGTCAAGCCAAGCAGCATATTTCTAGTAGCCGTCAGCTCATCGATGCGCTGCTGGAGCACCTGCTCAAGCTCTGTATTGACCTGCACATAAAAGTCGTTTAATACGCCAATCGTCGCCGTTCCAGACTTGAAAAATTCCGATCCATTCATGGTCAAGTTGGAGCCGTTAAGGACACCTGTATTAAGCAGCGCTACAAAGCTTTTAAGCGATGTCACGGTCGTTGCGCCGCTTTTCTCTAGCGATGGCACCAATGCCTCGTTCCAGCCTAAAGCGCTGCTCAGCGACTTATTCATATTCGTCAATGAATAATTGATCATTTCCGCTTCCAAACGAAGCTTAATTTCTTCGTTTTCCGTCATTTTTTTACTCGTAAGCACACCATTGCCTTTGCCGCGAATAATCGCCGCATGCTCCATTAACGCAGGAATCTGCTGGACGAACATAGAACCCAAATAATAAGAATCCATCTGCGTATCAAGCGAAAGTCCCGATTCATCTGCAAGCTTAATCATAATATTGGTTAAATCTAAAACAAGCGTGGAATGGCCTTCAAAACTTTCGGCAGCCGACATCGTAGCGTTGCTTGCATCTAATTTTGTCCACTGCTGCTTCCAAGCTTCCCACAGCTCCTGCGCCCCCGCCATTCCAGATGCTACCAGCTCCGTGTCTATCGTTTGAATCAGGCTGGCAATTTCCTGCGATTTGGCATCAACCTCTGCCTTGGCGTCCGCATTGCCATTCAGCAAGCCCGAGGAAAGTCCGCGGTGCTGCTGCACCTGAAGCATAAGCGGCATCATTTCCCTAATATAAGCGACGCCGTCATGCTCACTCTGAATATACTCAATGTTTCCTTCCTGCTCGTTAACCCATAAAACAAGCAGCAAGACCAGCGGGATCAGAAATAGAAAACTGACGACAACAAATTTCTGTGCATACTTCAATCTGGACATGAGAGCTGTAAAAGGACTTAACAATTTGAAAAACATAAGAGCCACCCGCCTATTAATTTAATTGCTATTCATGAATAGAAATATCGGCTATAGACGGGAATTTGTTTAGTAAAAATGAAGGAAAAGTCGCACGGAGGCTGGACTCTGCCCTCATTTTGGAAATTGTGCTGGAAGGCTTGGAGCAAACAAGGAATCAATGGGATAAAGCGTTAACCTATGACATCTGATTTTGATGCCTTGCCTTGCTATCGTATTCATAGACGCTTACTTCCTACAAGAAAGGAAATTGGGACACTTTGTCGAATACTAGGTTCGAATATGTAACAGTACGCGCAATAAAGGAGAAGGAGAGTATACATCCTTGCAAAACCAAAATAATCGTTTTAATAACCGGCCTCCAAACCGTAATATGCGGGCACAAACGAATCGTTCTTCGAACCAGCCTGCCAACAATGTCCGCAGCAGTTCTAATTATGGAAGCAGCTCTGCTGCCAGAAGCCAACCTCCTTCAGTTGTTGTTGAGCAGAATACCAATACTACTGATGCACCTACCCTTTTATGCGTAAAATGTAAGTCCACTCATGTCATGATGACAACAAGAGGCTATAGTGTGACCAATCTGTTCGTGACGCTTGCTCTAATGCTCATTGTGCCTGTGCTGCTATTTATAATCGGTCTTGCCTTTCCGGTTGTTATGCTGTATTTATTCCCGTTCAGCGGCGGCGGATTTTCCGAATCATCAGGTGGAATATTAGGGGCTATTTATGTCATTGTCGGCCTGTTATGTTTAGCCTCCTTTTTCCTTGCTGCACCTGTCGCAGCGCTGACTGGACTGCATGGCAGAAACAAGATTATGAATGGCTGCATGAGCTGTGGACATAAATGGTACCCCGGCGAATAGTCGATCATTTTTGGAGGCCTGCTGAGAAAGAGACGTCATAAAGGAGTAAACATATGCCATCTATTAAAGTCTATCATTACGATGCCTTTAGCCCTATTCCGGGAAAAGGAAATCCGGCGGGTGTCGTTTTAACAGGCACTGATCTGACGGAAAAAGAAATGCTAGCTATCGCTGGGCAAGTAGGCTTTAATGAGACTGCTTTCCCGCTGCCATCGAAGGTAGCGGATATCCGAATCCGTTATTTTACACCGGGCCACGAAATTAATCTTTGCGGCCATGCCACGATGGCAACGCTCTATGCGCTGCAAACTAAAGGGCTGTTAGGCGATAAAACGGAGCTTCTGATTGAGACAAAAGCAGGCGTACTTCCCGTTCGGCTGCACACGGATGCGCAGGAGCAGCTTCAAATTACGATGACGCAGGCGGCTCCGCAGTTCCAAGCTTTTAACGGTTCCTATGAACAGCTGGCTGCTGCTATGGGCATTCAGGAGAGCGACATGGAGACGAAGCTTCCGATTGTCTATGGCAGCACGGGGACATGGACGCTGTTAATTCCTATCAAAAGTCTCGAGGCATTCCGCCGTATGAAGCCAAATAATAAGCGGTTCCCCGAAATTTTGCAGGAGATGCCGCGTGCTTCTCTGCATCCTTTTTGCCTAGAAACCTATGATCCACGAGCTCATATGCATGCCAGACATTTTTCATCGCCGTATTCCGGCACGATTGAAGATCCCGTTACAGGTACAGCATCTGGCGTAATGGGCGCTTATTATGCAGCGCATTTGGCTGAGCAACCGCAGCATTCGCTTGAGCTATGCATTGAACAAGGCCATGAAATAGGCCGGGATGGACGTGTTCTGGTAACAGTCACTAAACGGCGGGATGAACCACTCATCGAAGTGACAGGCACTGCCGTTTATGTGGATGCTTTTGAAGTAAGCCTGCTGTAAATTTGGCATATGCGCGGCGGTTGATTATAATAGTGGGCGAGAGCTGCGAATGAGAGAGGAAGAGATACGTTGAGCCATACCGCACAGGATGTAGCCGATTGGATGCTTGGAGAGCTGAAGTTTGCTGGCATTCTTCATCAGGAGAAGGCCGTTGCCCATATTACAGCCCATTTTGGAGAACAGTTCATTTATGTGAACGAGCAGGGAAATACATCGATCGACAAGGAAGTTAAAAAAGCGTTCAAAAAAGGCCATGGCGGCAAGGCTGCCTGGGACCGTGAAGGCTTTTTCTGGGGCTGGACTTAGCCCGCAAGTGTGAAGCATATGAATTCATATCGTTCAAAAAAAAGCTATGCAACCTTCGGTTAGAACCTAACCGGAAGCCGCATAGCTTTTTCTACTATAGTGGAGCTTGCAATGCCCGCTTGCTGCGCTGGTACGCCCAGTGATTGGTCGGACCATGCCCGCCGCCAATTTGAATGCCGTCCTCGATGGCCGCTTGAATAAACGCTTTCGCTTGGCGCATTGCAGCTTCCATATCAAGCCCCTCTGCAAGTCCTGCCGCAAGAGCCGCCGAAAAAGTACAGCCTGTGCCATGCGTACGGGCCGTCGCCACTCGTCTGCCTGCCAGCTCGGTAAAGCCGCTGCCGTCATACAGCAGATCGATTGCTTCCTCTCCCGTATCGTGGCCGCCCTTAATAATGACGTAGCCTGCTCCATATCCAGCGAGCCGTTTCGCCGCTTCCCGCTTATCGTCCGACGTTACGATCGCAATGCCCGTCAGCTTCTCCGCTTCCGGTATGTTCGGCGTAATTACCGTCGTTACGGGCAGCAGCTTGTCCGTCATCGCCCGGATGGCTTCCTCTTGCAGCAGCGAGGCTCCGCCTTTGGCGATCATGACCGGATCGACGACGACATTTTTCCAGCCAAGCTCGGCAATCGTTGCCGCAACAGCCGTAATGATCTCACTGTTGAACAGCATGCCCGTCTTCAGCGCATCGACGCCAATGTCCGAGCCGACCGAATGCATTTGCTGCACGACAGCATCCACGCTAAGCGGAAATACGCCTTGTACGCCAAGCGTATTTTGCGCCGTAATTGCAGTCACCGCAGACATGCCGAATACGCCAAGCTCCTGAAACGTTTTCAGGTCCGCTTGAATGCCTGCGCCGCCGCCGCTGTCCGAGCCCGCTATCGTCAATGCCGTTGGGACACTGCGCGGCGCCTGTCCATTCCCATGTACGCTCATGATGTACTTTTGCCCCTTTCTTCATCAAATGCCGAACCAAGGTGAAACGGCTGACACCGCCCTACGGCGGCGCGGCGCGTTTCACTCCGAGAAATATAAGCCTAATGATAATCTGCCTAGCTGAACCGCTCAGGAGCAAAAGCCTGCATGAAGTCTGGCATCTTCTTGCCTTCTACACTATCAGCTGCAAGCTGTGCTGTAACGGGGCTGAGCAAAATCCCATTGCGGTAATGCCCTACCGCCATCACGACGCGGCCAGATTGCGCCAGCGCGCCGAGCAGCGGGAAGCCATCCTGCGTGGAAGGGCGAAGTCCCGCCCATTTGTGGAACGGCGTCCACGTTTCGAGAAACGGGAAAGCTTGCTTGTTCCATTTTCGCAGGCGCTCAATGCCCTTCTCCGTCACGCTCGTCTCGAACCCGGCTACATCCTCGGAGGCGCCGCATACGAGCGTATTATTTTCCTTCGCCACGAGATAGCCCTGATTGCAAAACACCATATGGTGAACGGGCTTCTCCACCGTCTCATAAGCGCAAATTTGTCCGCGAATCGGATAAACAGGAATGCGAAGGCCAAATGCGGCTTCCAGCTGCTGCGCCCAAGCTCCCGAGCATACAACGAGCCGATCCCCTTCAAAAATACGTCCGTCTGCTGCCTCCAGCACGACCGTGCTCTGCCAATCCTTAATCGCAACCTGCTCCAAATGCTCATGTATATGAACATCCAGCAAGCGGCAGGCATGCTCCAGCGCTTTGACATAATGCGGCGCATACAGATGGCTTTCCTCCGGCGTATACAGCGCCGCCCGCACCTTGCCTGACAGCTTTGGCTCCAGCCGAAACACGTCGCCACCTTCCAGCAGGCTGCCCGACGAACCATACTCCCGCTGCCAGCGCAGCCTGCCTTCAAGCGCCAAAATATCCGCATCATGGTAAGCGATATACATGCTCCCGGATTCGGTATATTCGAAAGGCACGTCGGAAACCTGCTTCACGCGATCTGTAAACGAAGGATACAGCCGCAAGCTCTGCGCGCATAAGCGAAAAAAGTCATCCGGCCCCTCAACATTTTCCGAAAAAGGAGCCAGCATCCCTGCAGCCGCTCCGGACGCCTGTCCCCCGCAGCTGCCAATTTCCAGCACCGTCACCTGATGACCGCGGCTCCGCAGCTCGAACGCACAGGATAAGCCAATAATGCCGCCGCCCATGATTACAATCCGTTCTCCCATGTCCTAACCAGCTTTCCTTGTTGAATGATGCTGTTATTTCAGCTTAAACTCCTCATAACCGCTGCTTGCCGAAGCGTAGCGCTTCTTCGAAATGCGGCCTGACAAATAAGCCAGACGGCCAGCTTCAATGCCGAGCCTCATCGCCCGCGCCATGCCTGCTGGATCTTTCGCCTTCGCAACCGGTGTATTCATCAGCACGCCCGCCACGCCAAGCTCCATCGCCTGGGTCACATCACTGACCGAGCCAAGCCCCGCATCGACGATAATTGGAACTTTCGCTTCCTCTACAATAAGGCCCAAATTATAAGGGTTCAAAATGCCAAGGCCCGTCCCAATCGGAGCCGCTCCCGGCATAACAGCCGCAGCGCCGGCTTCCTCCAGCCGCTTGCAAATGACCGGATCATCCGACGTATACGGAAGGACGGTAAAGCCCTCTTTTACGAGAATTTCCGTCGCCTTCAGCGTTTCAATCGGATCAGGCAGCAGCGTGCGCTCATTGGCGCTAATCTCGACCTTGATCCAGTCGCTGAGCCCAGAAGCCCGCGCAAGACGCGCGATCCGCACCGCTTCCTCCGCCGTGCTTGCTCCTGAAGTATTCGGCAAATATTGATACGATTGGCCTTGCAAATGCTGAAGAATCGAATCGTCCTCGGTCGCCTCCAAATTAATGCGGCGAATCGCAAACGTCAGCACCTCGGCGCCTGACGCCTCAATCGCCTCCCTCTGTACATAAGGACTTGGAAAAAGCCCGGTGCCGATAAAAAATCGGGACGTTAGTTCACGGTTGCCAATATGCCATACATCCGGCTTCATTCGCTTCAGCCTCCTCCTACAAAATGTACAAGCTCGATTTTCATGCCTTCGCGAACTTCGGTTGCTGCCCATTGCTCCTGTGTCAGCACCGCTCCATCCGCTTCAACGACAACCGGCTTGCCCGTCAGTTCAAAATGGGCAATAACCTCTTCAATCGTCCTCGCTGCCAGCTCCTGCTTCACACCGTTAATGACTAGTTCCATTATGACTCTCCCCATTTATCCAGCTTGTCTAGAAAAGAACGGCAGGTGCCGGAAATATCGCTGCTGCCGACAATTTCGCTAACCGCGCAAATGCGCGTCGCGCCAGCTGCAATAACCTCATCCACATTGCGCAGCTTGATGCCGCCGATAGCGACAAATGGGATTTTCACCTTATCCGCTACCTCGCGCACATAATTAACCGTTACCGGATCAACAACGTCAACCTTCGTCTTCGTCGGAAACACAGGACCGACACCGATGTAGTCGGCACCTTGCTCCTCGGCAAGCAGGGCCTCTTCAATGGCATGCGTGGAAATGCCGATGATTTTATCGCCCACAAGCTTGCGTGCTTCCACAAGCGGCACATCGCCCTGGCCCAAATGAATGCCGTCCGCATCCACTTCCAGCGCAATATCAATGTAGTCATTGACGATAAAGGTTACGCCATGCTTGCGGGTCAGCTCGCGGAGCGCCCGTGCTTTTTCCAAAATCGCCGGCTTGTCACCCGACTTGTCGCGCAGCTGAATAATATCAACGCCGCCGTAAATCGCTTCCTCCATTACCTCGATTAAATCGCGGCCCGGATGAAATTCCTCGCCTGTAATCGCATATAAACGAAAATCCTTCATATTCACACATTCCCTTCGCTGTTGGAGACTATGACGAAATAAAGTGCCGCTAATTTATTGACAACACTCCCAAAAGCGTGGAGATTTTGCCAACAAAAGCGGGTACTAATTTTCTCGCAGCTCCTTAGTTTCCGATATAACGGGCATATAAGGTTTTGGCACGGACCATATCTTCCGTTCCCTGCACAAGCACACGCCCATCGGGGAACAGCACGAGCCGCTCGCCTTCCGGCAGCTCGGCTTTCAGCAAATAAGCGTTATGCGTAAGCTCCACAGCAATCGGTTCCAGCCTTTGCCGCCACTGCTCCAAATGAAGCGGAGCGCCGCCGGAAATTTGCACGGTGCTGCGTCCGCATAGCGAGACCGCCGCATCCTGCTCTGCTACCTGCAAAGCCGGATACTGCTTCAGCTGGCAGCAAGGGCACTGCTTCGCAGGCTCGCCCAGCTTCATCTCGAATGCGTGATTTTGCCATAAATCGAAGGTCATTAGGCTGTTTCTTCTTTTATCCGCAGCTCCGACCAAATATTTAAGCGCCTCTACCGCTTGGTAGGAAGCGACAATATCCACAACTGGCGAAATAACGCCAATCATATCGCAGGTTTGTCCGCCCGCATCCGCCGATTGAATAAAGCAGCGCAGACACGGCGTAGCGCCCGGCACGAGAATCGCGCTCATGCCCCGCGAGCTGACCGCCCCGCCATAAGTAAACGGAATGCCGCTGCGGAAGCAAGCATCGTTGAGCAGAAAGCGCGTCTGAAAATTATCCGTCCCATCAAGCACGAGATCGATATCCGCCAGCAGCGCGTCGATATTTTGAACGGTGACGTCAGCGACAATCGCTTCAATTTTGACATCGGAATTGATTTTGCGCAGCTTCTTCTCGGCGGCAACTGCCTTCGGATAGCCGTTCTCGACATCCTCTTCGTCGTAAAGCATCTGCCGCTGAAGATTGCTGCGTTCCACATAATCACGATCCACGAAACGGACGAGCCCGACCCCCGCTCTGACCATATGATTGGCCAGAACAGTGCCGAGCGCTCCCATTCCTATAATAAGCACAGCGCTTTCGCTTAGCTTGCGCTGCCCTGCTTCACCAATTGGCGTAAACAACATCTGTCTTGAATAGCGTTCGTCCATACGCCGTATTCCCTCCACCATTATAGGTTGCGGAATGCATCCTCCGCCTTGATCTCTTTCGTCAGCTGGCCATGCTCCTGCAGCCATGAAATGACATTGCTCCACGACTCCGCCGTCTGGCTGCCGAAAGCTTCGGAGCCCGCATCCATGAGCGGCAGCAATACCTGCAGGCTTTGCTTCTCGATCTCGGCATCGAGCGGATAATCCGCGCTTTGCTTGTCGAGCAGCACCTGAAGCGCCTCATCCGGATGGCTAGCCGTATATTCCTGCCCTTTAGCCGCAGCGTCGATAAACTTCTTGAACACTTCGCTTTTGCTGGCAACGCCATCCTCGCTCGCTGTCATAACAAGCTCGTAATAATCCGGCACGCCATAATCGGCAGGGTTCAGCGCAATCAGCTTCTCGCCTTCCTTCTCCAGCAGCAGCTTCTCGTGGTTCACATAGCCGCCGATAATCGCGTCAACCTTCTTCGTGGTCATGGCCGGAATCAGGTCCCAGCCCACATCGATATAGTTCAGTGCTGACGGATCGCCGCCGTCGGTTTTCACCATCGTGTTCACGTACGCTTCATCCAGCGGAATCGACGGGTAGCCGATTTTTTTGCCGACCAAATCCTTAGGCATCTTCACGCCGGACGATTCCAGCACGAACAGCTGGTTCAGCGGGTGGCGCACGAGCGAGGCAACCGATACAATCGGAATTTCCTCTGCGCGGGCAACAGCTACCTGCATTTGATAGCTGATCGCCAGATCCGCTTTGCCTGTTGCGACCAGCTTAAGTGCATCATTCGTATCGGCCGGCACCTGCAGCTTCACATTGAGACCCGCTTCCTTGAAATAACCTTGCTCCTCCGCCGCATACAAGAACGTGTGCACCGCATTCGGATACCAGTCGAGCAGCACCGTCAGTTCTTGCGTGCCTTCAGCGCTATTTGCCGTGTTTTTATTATCCGAGGAGCAGCCCGCCATAATGGCTAGCGTCAAAGCCAGACATGCTGCAACCCATGAGCTGCGTTTCCATTTGGAAGCTTTATTTTTCGTAAAATTACGATTACCTTCATTCTGCTTACGCATAAACAACTTACCTCTTTCTTGTTCTATTATAGTATATAAAAGGCCATAAAGCTTGAGCGGCACTCCGCTCTGGGGCCCCCTTACTGGCCTACTTTCGATTCTTTCCGATAGGATAGGCAAATTCGCTCAAGCGCCAATACGGCCAAAAATAGCATAATGCCCATTGCCGACAGCAGCAGCACGCCGGAAAAAACACTTTCGCCGCGCAGCATATTCGCCGCCCGCTTCGTGTACATGCCCAGGCCCGCTTCGCCGCCCAGCCATTCGCCAAGCGTAGCGCCGCCGATGCTGATTGCCGCTGCCATTTTCAGCCCTGTGAAAAACTCCGGCAGCGCCGAAGGGATTTTCCACTTGAGAAACAGCTCGCGCTTGCCTGCTCCCATCGTCCGCAGCAGCTCTCCGATATCCGGGTCCGCCGAGCGGAAGCCGTCCGCCGTATTCATCGCAATAGGGAAAAAGGTGAACAGCATGACAACCGCGATTTTACTGCCGATTTCATAGCCAAACCACATGACCATAATCGGCGACAGCGCAATAATCGGAATCGTCTGCGAGGCGACAACGAGCGGATACAGCGTTTTGCGTGCAAGCGATGAGCTGTCGATCCAGATCGCCGACAACGTTCCCAGCACGATTGAAATCGCCAGCCCCAGCAGCGCCTCGCCTAATGTGATGACGAAATGCCGCGCCAGCAGCCCGCTGTTCTCCGCCATGGAGACGAGCACATCAGACAGCCGCGGGATAATATAATGGGGAATTTGGAATATTCGCGTTCCGGCTTCCCACAAAACGGCTAGCAGGAGGATGAACAGCACAACTGGCATATGCTTCTTGAAAAAGCGCTTCATCGGCTTCCCCCCTCTAAACTAGCCGCTGTGTGCGCATGCCCGAAATGCCCAAGCAGCTGGCGTTTTAACGCCACAAACGGCTCGCTCAGCATCGTCTCGTAGGTGCGTGGACGCGCCAGTGCCACCGGATATTCTACCAGCTCGGCAACCGGCGCCTTCGCCGCCACCAGCACCCGGTCCGACAGAAGCAGCGCTTCATCTATATCATGGGTTATAAAAACAATCGTTTTGCGGTGCTGCTCCCAAATTTGCAGCAGCCATTCCTGCATGCTGACTCTCGTCATCGCATCAAGGGCGCTGAACGGCTCATCGAGCAAAAAGAGCTCGCCGCCGCCCAGCAGCGAGCGAAGAAACGACACCCGCTGGCGCATGCCGCCCGACAGCTCATGCGGATATTTCGCCTCGGTTCCGGCGAGGCCGAAATCCGGCAGCAGCTCCCGTACCCGCTGGCGCGCTTCCTTCTTCGGCGTTCCTGCCAGCTCCATGCCGAGCGCGGCATTATCCAGCACCGTCCGCCACGGCATAAGGCAATCCTTCTGCGGCATATAGCCGATCTTCGCCGCCTGCTGCTGGCGATTCACGCCGCCAATCGTAATCGTTCCGGCTTGCGGCTCCAGCAGCCCGGCCAGCAGACGAAACAGCGTCGTCTTGCCCATGCCGCTCGCCGCAAGCACGCTGACGAACTCGCCCTGCTTAATATGCAGGTCAAGCCCTTCAATCAGCGGCGGCCCGCCGGGAAAAGCATACGTCAGTCCGCTGACGCTAAGGCCTGCTGGCTCGTTGTTTTCGCTATGTGCAGAAGCGGTCGTTCTCGCTGCTGCTTCTGCTTCTGCATCTGCTGTCTCGCTTGCCCCAGCCGCTTTTTTAAGCCCCTGCTCTCCCGGCTGACCTTTCATTACGCTCACACTGGCCACTCCTCACGGCGATATGCCATATCCCAAAATAAATATTCCATCTTCGATGTGGTGACAAAATGCTCCTCCAGCTTCGCAAGCTCCCGCTCTGGAAGCCCTGCTGCCAATTGGTCCATTAGGCCAATGCACCAGTTCGTCAGCTCGCCGAACTCCTCCGAGCTGTACATGAGGATCCACTCCTTATAAAGCGGATGCTCCAATGCGCCCGGATATTCAGCGAAGGTTACGCCAATTTCGCGGTAGCTCCACATGCATGGCAGCAGCGCTGCCACAACCTCCGCGAGCGAGCCATTCGCCGCCACGTCGAGCATATATTTTGTATACGCGATATTGCTTGGCGCAGGCTGCGTGCCTTCGAGCTGCTCGCGCGTCACGCCAAAACGGTCGGCATACTGGCGGTGAAGCTCCATTTCCACATGCAGCGTGGAATGATACAGCCCGGCGAATTTGACCATTGTTGCCATATCGCCAGCTTTTATACTGCCGTAGGCGAACAGCTTTGCATAGTCGATCAAATAGACGTAATCCTGCTTGAGATAATAGATGAAGCGCTGCGGATCCAGCGTGCCTTCCCGCATTTCCACGAGAAACGGATGCTCATGGCTTTTCTGCCACACTTCGCGGCTTGCTTGATATAATCTATCGCTAAATTTGCTCATCATGTCCTCCGGGCGCCGGATGAGCAAGGATGCTGCACTGCGTAAAAGTTCAGCCTCCGATCGCTGCGCTTCTCCAGCTCAAACCTTTCACTCCGCTCTGCCCTTTTTCATCCGGCTTTTTATTTAACAGAGAGTGATTCTTTAACTCTCATAAGCTCATCACATTTACTCAAAGACATCTATTTCAATAAAAACTGCTACTTTTAACTTACTCTCATTAATCCGACTTATGTTCGAGGACTGACGTTCCGCTATTTCCGCGATTTGGCCACTTTAATCTTGTTCGCGGACAGGAAATCCGCTATTCAGTGAAAAACGGGGACTATATAGGCTTTTTGCAGCCAATAACTGCATCTGAGTCCGCGAACAAGGCAAAATCATTGTTTTTCACAAATTAACGGCTTCTCTGTCCGCTCGACAACTACACGCTGCATAATGCACGCTACTCACTACACGCTACACGCTGCTCTCTGCTTCCGCTTTCGGGCGGTTGCACCAGTCGGCGATGAAGCCGAGTATAACTTTTGTATAATAAATGAGCTCGTTGCTGTCGACACTCTCGTCTACCGCATGGGCATGCTCCAGCTGGCCTGGACCATAGATGACCGTCGGAATGCCTTCCCTGCCGATCCAGCCCGCATCGGTTACGCTTGGGCTCATGCCAACCACAGGCAGTACGCCGAGCACTTGCTGATGGCTTTGCTCCAGCGCCTTCAGCCCCGACCACTGCGGATTCAACTCCTGCGAAGGGAAAATTTCGCCGCGCTCCTCGATCATCGAGCGCCCTCCCCAGCGGAAGGTTGGCGGATTGTGGCGCATCCACGGATCGCCCTGCGCCACGCCTAGCAAATGCTCTTCAATCTCGGAAGCTATCGTTTCATAATCTTCATTCGGGTAAAAATGAACCGTAATCCATAACGAACAGCGGTCCGCAATAAAAGCGGCATGACGCCCGCCTTCAATGACCGCAGGGTTAATCGTATTGGAGCCGGGAGGAAAACCATCATAGGATTTGCTCACTGCCCAGTGGCGCTCCAAATCTTGAAGCCCGGCGATCAGCTTGGCCATTTTTTCAATCGTGCTGGCTCCTTGAACGCCGCCTCCGGCATGGATCATGCGCGAACGCATACCATCATGGAACGTCTCCGGACTTTGCAAGGTGACCCAGCCGGTTATAACGCCGCCCTGGCCTTGAATCGCCAGCCCGCTCGTATCAGCGACGATGGCGAAATCCGCTTCGCAGCCGCGCTCCATACAAGCGCGAGTGCCTGCCTCGCCCGCTTCCTCGCCAATAACGGCTTGGAACAGCAAATCCCCTTTCAGCTCCACACCCGCTTCGGTCAGCAGCTTGCTTGCAAACAGCAATGCCGCAAGCCCGCCCTTCATATCGGCGGTTCCACGCCCATAGGCGCGTCCATCCTCTAGCACCAGCTTGAACGGATCACGCTTCCAGCCGCCGCTGTCGCCCACCTCGGCAACATCCATATGCCCATTGAGCAGCAGGCTGCGATAACGCTCGCTATCGGTGCCCCGTTTTACCGCTGTCACGTTCGGATCGCCCGGGTAAACCTCCCACAGCTCAGTTGCAAAACCGTTCGCTTGCAGCTGCTTCTCCAAAAACTGCTGCGCTTCCAGCGTATTGCGTGCCGGAGGGCTGACGGTTGGATACGCCACCAGCTCGGCTAACAGTGCGAACAGCTCATCCTGGCGCTCATCCACCTGCTGCTGCAATGCTTCAATCCACGCTTCTGTCATCTACTTTCTCCCCTTTCCTGAAGGAAAGCAATGCTCGCAGCTTGTCCAAAATACCGCCCTAGACAAAGCCGCTTTTTTCCGCGGAGAAATACAAAAAAACCATTCGAGAATACACGAATGGCTAGGTTTCGTTATGTTCTCTACGCCAGCATTACCTGGATCAGATTAACGGTCAGGAAAACAAGTTCCCTATCTCAGCCAGACTTTATCCAGCACCCGCATTTCGTATGAAATTAGTTTAACTATAACGGAATACTTGAGAATAGGCAACGGTTCTATTGTGATTGCAGCTGTTTCCTTTTTGGCGGGCAGTAGCCTAAGCAGCTGTAAGCTATAATGAAAATAGAATTTTCTTTATAAAAAATATATAAAAAATGGAACGACAAATTTTAGAAGGGAGTATTCTACCATTGCGAAGCGAACAGGAAATGATGAAGATGCTTATCGATTTTGATGTTTCCTATTTTGTGACCGATATGGAGCTATTCCCGCCCGAATTGGGCAATTGGTTTTCTGATCTCATTATTTTTGAAGATGTTGTGCAAAATGAAGTGCTCCCAACTGACCGTCAATATTGGACGAAGCCGCCAACTGCAAAAGAATTTGACGATTGCTGCAATGAATTTTGGATGGTTTCTACTTACTACGATACAGCCATCACCACATATACAGAACGCATCTATAAAAAAGAGGGCCTTCTCTAAAGCAGCTTAACGCTGCTCTAGGGAAAGCCCTCTTAAGCATGCTTATGGCTGTTACACCATAATTTTGCACATTGCGTTCGTAAATTCAACCGGATCTTGAATTGGCAAACCTTCGATAAGCAGCGCTTGGTTGTACAGCAGGTTCGTGTACAGGCCGAGCTTCTCTTCATCGCTGGCGAAAGCGGTTTTGAGCGACTGCAAAATCTCGTGGTTGACATTGATTTCGAGCACCTTGTCCGCTTTCACATTTTGGCTGTCCGGCATCGCTTGAAGAATTTTCTCCATTTCAATGGACACTTCGCCCTCCGAGGTCAAACATACCGGATGCGATTTCAAGCGCTTCGAAGCGCGAACACCGGATACTTTGCCTTCGAGGATCGTTTGCATTTTCTCAAACAGATCCTTGTTATCAGTCGCCTCCGCCTCTGTCGTTTCCTCGCTCGGATCCGCTTCAATGCCAAGATCGCCGCTCGATACGGATTTAAATTCTTTATCCTTGTATTTCAAAATCACTTTAATCGCAAATTCGTCGATATCGTCCGTGAAGTACAAAATTTCGTACCCTTTGTCCAATACCATTTCCGTCTGCGGCAGCTTCTCGATGCGGTCAATCGAAGCGCCCGAAGCATAATAAATGTACTTCTGATCTTCCGGCATGCGCTCTACATACTCATCCAGCGATACGAGTGTTTTCTCCTTGGAGGAGCTGAACAGCAGCAAGTCCTGCAGCGTATCCTTGTTTGCGCCGTAATCGTTGTAGACGCCAAATTTCAGCTGTCTGCCGAATGCTTTGTAGAACTTCTCATAGCTGTCGCGCTCGTCTTTGAGCAGGCTGATCAGCTGGTTTTTAATTTTGTTTTTGATGTTTTTGGCAATGAGGCTCAGCTGGCGGTCATGCTGGAGCAGCTCGCGGGAAATGTTCAGCGACAAATCCTCGGAATCGACCATCCCTTTCACGAAGCCAAAATAATCCGGCAGCAGATCGGAGCACTTGTCCATAATGAGCACGCCATTGGAGTACAGCTCAAGGCCTTTCTCAAATTCCTTCGTGTAATAATCAAACGGCGTATGCTCTGGAATGTAGAGAATCGCGTTGTACACAACTGCGCCATCTGCACTGATATGGATATGCTTAAGCGGCTTGTCGAAGCCATAACGCTTCTCCATATAGAAGTTGTCGTAGTCTTCCTGCGTCAGCTCGTTTTTATTTTTGCGCCAGATCGGCACCATGCTGTTAATCGTCTGCTCTTCGGAATACTCTTCAAATTCGCCTTCGCTGTCTTCCTTCGGACGTTGTCCGGCAACATCCATCTTGATCGGATAGCGAATGAAATCGGAATATTTCTTAATGATTGCACGCAAGCGATATTGCTCCAAAAACTCGTCGTAGCTGACTTCTTCCGCATTGTCTTTAATTTTCAGCACGATTTCGGTTCCGACGGTATCCTTCGTAGCCGGCACAATCGTATAGCCGTCTGCTCCTTCGGATTTCCATTTGAACGCTTCGTCGCTGCCGAGGGCACGGCTTGTTACCGTTACAACGTCCGCCACCATAAACGCCGCATAAAAACCAACGCCGAACTGGCCGATAATGTTATGGCCGTCCTTCGCTTCATTTTCGTTCTTGAAGGCCAGCGAGCCGCTCTTGGCAATAATGCCGAGATTGTTCTCCAGGTCCTCCTTGGTCATTCCGATACCTGTATCGGCAATCGTCAGCGTGCGCGCCTCTTGATCCGCCGTTACTTTAATATAATAATCCGCCTGATTGAATACCAATTGATCATCGGATAATGCTTTGTAGTAGATTTTATCAATTGCATCACTAGCATTGGAGATCAGCTCGCGCAAAAAGATTTCCTTCTGCGTATAGATGGAGTTAATCATCATTTCCAGCAATCTCTTCGATTCCGCTTTAAACTGTTTCTTGGCCACGAATAAATCTCCCTTCAATAATCATCATTATTAGGCTGCGTAAGGCTAAGTCTAGTTTAGCACTCTTCACGCCTGAGTGCTAATCCTAATTTTTATATACCATATATGAATTTGTAATGTCAACTTATGGTTAGCATTCGCTATCCCATTCGGCATAAAACTGCTCCAAGTAGGCTAGCATGAACTGATGCCGCGTTTCGGCAAGCTTTTTCCCATAGGCCGTGTTCATTAAATCCTTCAGCTTAAGCAATTTCTCGTAAAAATGGTGCACTGCCGTCGATTCGCCGCTCCGGTATTCCGCCTCCGTCATTTCCGTGCGGGGCCGCACATTCGGATCATGCAGCAGATGGCCCTTCGCGCCCGCATAAGCAAACGTTCGCGCAATGCCAATGGCGCCAATCGCATCGAGCCGGTCGGCATCCTGTACAATCTCGCCCTCCAGCGTGCTCATCGGCTTGCCTCCGCCGCCCTTGAAGGACATCGTCGATATGATTTCCATTACATGGGCGGCATGCTGTGGATGGACGTTGTTGTGCTCCAGCCAGCTCCGCACCTTCTGCAAGCCTGCGGCTTCGCTAGCATTCAGCTTGGCATCCGCGATATCATGCAGCAGCGCCGCCAGCTCGCAAATGAACAAATTCGCCTGCTCCTCGCGGGCAATCGCCTTCGCCGTCTGCGTAACCCGGCGAATGTGCTGCCAATCATGCCCCGTGTATTCTCGCTCCAGCGCCTGCCTGACGAACTGCTCGGCAGCTAATAGAATCGACTCGTTCGCCTGTTGCTCTTGATGGTCTTCTTTATGTTTCTCTTGATTATCCTTCGGATTCATCGCCTGTCCATGCCCGCCTTTCTCCTACCCATACGTCTCCAGCCTGCAGCTTGTATAACGTATCTGGTTGTCCACCCCATTGCTGCTTCTCCACATTATAAGCTCTGCTCTTGATACGCTTAACTTCCCGCTCCGTTCGAAATCCTGATGCCAGATCATCGTCTAGCTCGGACTCATAATAGAACTCGGCATCTATATGAAGCTGCCAGCCAAAATGCTCTACGCCTTTGATTTTGTGCAGCAGAGGGAGCTTAGCGAGACGTTCGTCCGCACTAGCCTGAATCATCGTACTTCGCTCAAAAGTATAATCATAAGTATGCAGCTGCTCGCCAACCGCCGCAACCACCTGCGAGGATATGAAATCCGGCTCAAACAGCCATATTTTTAAATAAAAAGCTTCGTTTCGCTGCTTTAATTGCTGATGCCACGCTTCATAAATATCCATTAGCTCCGACAGCAGTAGCCGCGAAAACCAGACAGGCGGATTACGGCGAACGAGTCTATAAAATAGGTCGATCCAAAGCTTCACATAATCCCGTTGATGATGGGCGAGATACTCCACATCCAGCCGCATATAGCGCTGCTTCCACTTCTCTATGTGCCGGACTCTGCGCTTCCAGCCCCTTATCTTGTGCTTATTCGACAAGCCCTTTTCCATCGTGCGGCCAGCGCCCCTTCGCCCTTAAAGTCCTTCTATTATATCGTTCCTTCCCTTATTTGGAAGCTGCTCTTTCGCCGTTTTTACAAAACTAGCTCCGTCTCTTGATCTGCCTTTAACAATCTATTTATATACTTAGAACGATTCTACATACGATCTTAAAAAAAGGATAAAGGGGATTTGCAAAATTATGAAAACGGTTAAGCAACTTGTTCAAATGATGTCAGTCGCCACGATGCTCGCTGCCGGGACAGGCGCCTTTGCCCCTGCCGCTCTCGCTGCTGATGCGCCCGCTGGCGATTATGTGAAGCTGCGCCAAGCGATCGAAAATATGCAAGGCGAAGTAACATGGGACGCCACCAGCCGCAGCGCTGAAATTACGGTAAGCGGTTTAAAAGCATCGTTCCCGATTGGCTCTTCTTCCGCAACGATTAACGGTGCCGCAACTGAAATTGGAACCCCTTCCCTTTTAACGAAAAGCACGACCTATGTTTCCAAAAAAGCGCTGGACAGCCTGAAAGCGCAGCTCGTCCAGCAGCAAAATAAAACCGGCTTTGAGCTTGCCGCCTCCTTCCAAATGCCAAGCGAAAGAGCCGAAATCGCAGCGTCCACGCCAGACGGCAAACGCCTGCTCGTTACCGAAGCGGACAACGGCAGCATTTCCGTGCTCGACATCGCGGACATTAACAAAGTCAGCGTGCTGAAAACCGTCAGCTTCCACGACCTTTCCGCAGATGCAGAAGTGACCAGCGTCACCGTATCCAAGGATGGCAGCTATGGACTGGCAGTCATCCGGACGGGCGATGACGTGAACAAAGCGAACAAAGGGCTGCTTGCTGTAGTGGATTTGGCTACTTACAAAACGGTAAAAACGTATGAGCTTGGCATTGGTCCTGACTCCATCGCGCTTTCGCCGGACGGGCTGAATGCTGTAATTGCGATTGAAGATGAGGAGATTGATAAAGCTGCGGATGAAATCGATTTTGCAAATGCGAAGCGCCCTGGCAGCATAATGATCGTTTCTTTTGCAGGCGGCGACCCGCTGAAGGGCGAGGTTGTGGATATTGCGACTCCATTGGACGATGTAGAGGGAGCGATTTATCCGCATGATCCGCAGCCAGAGTATGTGGCAATCAGCCCGGATAGCGCAACCGCAGCCGTCACGATGCAGGAAAACAACGCCATTGCCCTTGTCGATTTGAAAACGAAAAAGCTCATTCGGATTTTCTCGCTCGGCACGACGCAGCATAAAGCCGATTTGGAGGACGATGGGAATGTACGGTTTACACAGAATTTGACCGCCCGTTATGAGCCGGATGGCATTGCGTTTTCGCCAGATGGCAAATACGTGATGACCGCCAATGAAGGCGACTTGGGCAAAAATGAATTTAAAGACGGCGTGAAGGCCGGTGGCCGCAACATCGCGGTCTGGGATTTGGAGGGCAAGCGGGTATACGACAGCGCGAACCTGATTGACGAGGCGACAGCTAAAGTCGGCTTGTATCCCGATGACCGCAGCCCGAACAAAGGCAGCGAGGTCGAAAATCTGACCGTCGCGACAGTCGACGGAACAGCCCTTGCGGCAGTAGCGTCGGAACGCGCGGATGCAATTTTATTTTTCGATATCGCGAATGCTGCCAGCCCTGTCTACCTCGGCTTGATTCCAACGGCTGGAGAATCGCCAGAAGGCATTCACCGCGTACAAGGACGCAGCTTGTTCGTCAGCGCGGATGAGAGCACGGGCACGGTAAGCTTTTACGCGAAAAAATAAGAACGGCTGCACGCTGCACTTAGCATAGCTGTTGTCACCTGTTTTAATGAGAAAATCCCTTGAGCGCTTGTATGTGCTCAGGGGATTTTTGGCTTTTAAAGCTATGCGCCGTCAGGGCATCCAAATCCGCTTGAAGCTGGAAGCCGGACCGGTGAAGGAAAGCTCGTACACGTCGGGATTGGATAAGGCTTCCCATTCCTCAAATCCGAATGCCTGATCCAGATGCCCCAGAAGCAGCGAAATGAGGTTGCCGTGTGAGACGATTACGGCATTTTTCCAGCCGCTATTCAGCACCTCGGTAACGACTTGAACGGCCCGGCTTGTAGCGGTACGGCTGGATTCCCCGCCCTCGTAGCATAAATCCATATCGCCATAGGTTCGGCGAAGCATTTCGCGCCAGTCTGGATGATTTTGACCTAATAAAACTCGCTCGGTTAACCGCTCATCCAGCTTTATAGGCAGGCCAGTGGCGTCAGCTAATGGAGAAATCGTTCGGAAGTAAAAGTAAGCGAGTCAGCTGCTGATCGATTGCAGCTTCTCGCGTATTCCTGCTACTGGCGGGTATGCTTCTCCGCATGAATGTAAACCTACATTACATACCGCAAGACAGCTTCAAGCTTCGAGCTAAGGCGGCTTCGAGCTTTGGGCTTCGAAATTTTCCGTATCAGGGGCTTGATCCCTGCACAAAGATAGATTTGGCGGACACCAAAAAAGGAGTAGTCGTTCATGGCAAATGCATGGCCGAGCTGACGCAGCATTGTAGAAATATTGCCCATGTCTGATAAGCATCGTGCCTCTAATGGCTTATAAACTGGAATCCGCATCGTCATACTTCCATCATCATGAAATTGTAACATTTTTCACGATTCTCATTTCTTCCAATTTTCCAGAAAATGATCTACCGCTGCCTGCTCAATTGCCAGCCCTTCCGTGTAACGCTTCATAAACAAGGCAAAGCCAAACACATCTGCGCTGTCAGGATAAACCTCTTGTCCTTCTGCATCATTGAACACTTTAGTGGCAAGGTAATCAGCCAAGCCCTCATGCTTCTCCTTATTAACCATATAGGATGCCAAAATGGCCATCCCCCATGCGCCGCCCTCACCGGCCGTAGACATGACCGAAACAGGAACATTCAGTGCTGCGGCACACATTTTTTGACCGACTAGCGGCGTTTTGAACAATCCGCCATGCGCCAAAATACGGTCAATCGTTAGTTGCTCCTTCTGTGTCAAAATATCCATTCCCAGCCTTAATGCAGCAAACGCGGTAAACAGATGTACTCTCATAAAGTTAGCCAGATTGAAACGGCTTTCTGGAGAACGAACGAACAGCGGACGACCTTTTGCAAGTCCGGTAATGTTCTCGCCTGAATAGTAACCGTAGCTCAGCAAGCCGCCGCCATCAGCGTCTGCTTCCAGCGCTTTGCCCAACAGGACGCTGAATAACTGGTTCATATCGGGTTTCTGCCCCATTGCTTCATAAAATTCACGGAACAAGCCGAGCCATGCATTAATATCGCTGGAGCAGTTGTTAGCAAGAACCATGCCGACAGGGCTGCCATCAGGTGTAGTCACGATGTCAATCTCAGGGTACACCGTGGATAAATCTTTCTCCAGGACAATCATGGCAAAAATCGACGTACCTACGGAAATGTTGCCGGTACGCTTTTTGACACTATTCGTAGCGACCATGCCTGTTCCGGCATCGCCTTCTGGAGGACATAGCGGAATACCTGCTTGCAGGCTCCCTGATGGATCTAATAATTGGGCACCAGCTCCACTTAGATATCCCGCATGTTCACCTGCAGTATAAACTTTAGGTAAAATATCTTTAAGCTTCCACGGGTAGTCTTTATCGGCAATTAAATCGGCAAACTGCTTCACCATATCTTCATTATATTGCTGTGTAGATTCATCGATTGGGAACATACCAGAGGCATCCCCGATACCAAGAGCCTTGCTCCCAGTCAACAGCCAATGCATGTAACCTGACAAAGTCGTCATATAATCTAGGTGAGCGACATGCTCTTCATCGTTCAAAATCGCTTGATACAAATGTGCGATGCTCCAGCGCTCTGGAATTTTAAACTGGAATTTCTCGGTTAGCTCCCATGCAGCTGTACCCGTTGTGGCATTGCGCCATGTACGGAACGGAACCAATAGCTCCCCTGCTTGATCAAGTGCAATATAGCCCTGCATCATGGCAGAGCATCCGATTGATCCGATTTTTTGCAGGGTTACGCCATAATTATTCTCAATCTCTTGCTTTAATTGGCGATAGGTTTCTTGCAACCCGTTAATCATTTCATTGAGATGGTAGGTCCAATAACCGTCGATCAATTGATTTTCCCACTCATAGCTGCTGGAACCGATAGTTTGAAAATTGTAATCAACCAGTACAGCCTTGATTCGAGTGGATCCACATTCGATGCCAAGCGAGGTTTCCCCCTTGACTATTGCTTGTTTAATATTTTGATCCATGATTGCACTGCTCCTCTCTGAATTTGAGATTGAACCGAATGATGGATTTATTGCAGCCAGTTCGTTCCGCTCTGGACAGATGTGCTGGGTTTGACGCTTACAGAAAATCCCTTGAGTTCAATAAGCCCGATTCATATGGGCTCGAAATGCTTTCCTCTATCTGCTTGTTGTCTAAAAAAAATGCCAATTGCTGCGCATGCTCGATTCCCTCTGCGGTTAACGGAGCATCAGTCTCCTAGCCTTTTGCTTGGCAATGACGGACTAGATAAATCGTTTTCATATGCGTTACTCCTTTTTGTTTATACGATTCCTGAAACGAACAAGGCATGCAAAAAATGATGGTGTATAATGTTGGAAAGCATATATTTTAATGTAAAGGGGTGTCCGTTCCTAATGGCAGAAAGAACAAAAGTGGTTGAAGTTGTTCCTTACGATCCCGTGTGGAAGGATCAATTCCAGCTAATCAAGGACATGATTGAAGGTTATATTGGCGAACTAATTTTAGGCATCGAGCATGTAGGGAGCACTTCAGTGGAAGGACTGCCGGCGAAACCGATCATCGATCTCGACGTGGTGGTGGAAGATTACAGCGTACTGCAAGCCATTGTGGAGCGTCTCGCCAAAGAAGGCTTCGAGCATCAAGGCAATTTAGGCATTGAAGGGCGGGAAGCTTTCAAACGGGCGTTTCCGGACAATTTTATGAAATACCATCTTTATGTATGTCCCAAAGACGGCAAAGGTTATCTGGAGCATATTGCTTTTCGTGACTATCTCCGCTCCAATGAAGCAGCCCGGAGGGAATATGGATCGTTAAAGGATAAGCTGGCTGAATAGCATCGCCATGACATTGACAGCTACTGTGAAGGAAAGACCGAATTTGTTACCACAATCCTGCGGGAAACCCTTTATCGATGAAGCGCTCCATCAAATAACCCTATACCCGGCTATTCCGGCATTCTCAAGTAACTTATATGCTAATTATTTTTGTAGAGTGTCGGAATACATTTTTCCTCTTGCAAATCAGCCTTGCAGTTCTCCTAATCCTGCTTCCACTCCTTCGCCATTTCCTTCAATTCAGGAGGCAGGTACACAGTGTTGAACGTGCCGTCGTGAATGTAGAGGTGGAACGGTTCAGGAAGGTATTTTAGTAGGTGTTCTTTTTTCTCCTCCAACGATTCTCGCTGCATCCCCAAGTAGTCTACACCTTCTGAACGATAGTAGGCCAACTCCTCCTCCCACTGCTCCTCCGTTTCCGGATAAATAAGAAATGAAGTAATCTGCATCAGTTCATACCATTCTCTTGTGCAAAATTTCATGGAGGCCCTCTTTGGTTACTTGTGATTGTTGTGGTTTAAAATTGCGCACTCCGTACGAAGTGCGACTGAAGACGAACATGGCAATGAAAGTGAATGTTGATGGGTTTCAATCTACGCACTCTATACGGAGTGCGACGCTATGGACAGTGCAAAGCGTGCGTATCAGCAGGTGTTTCAATCCATGCACTCCATACGGAGTGCGACGTCAACCAGCAGCTAACCAGCAGCTAACCACGAAAGTTTCAATCCACGCACTCCATACGGAGTGCGACATACGGCTGGATGACAGCACAAGATTTTTAAAGGAGTTTCAATCCACGCACTCCATACGGAGTGCGACAGCGAAAATACATACAATTGATTCCATCATGGCATCAGTTGCATATATTTTCAAGATCATCCATACGAACAAAGTCTAAATAAAATATCGACTTTTCCCAAAGTCCTTCGTTTTCGTCATGGTTCGACAAATTTTGAGGTGCGAATCCCCTAGGGTTTTTATGGGAGCTTCCGATTCGCACCTGCATCGGCATAAACTTTCTTCACTCCATCGCACGATGGAACATCAGCCACTGCTTGGCAAAATCAACTGCCTCTTTCAGATCAAAAAGCCGGGACTCGGCGCTGCCTACCGCACCTTTTTGCACGGAGCCTTCATAGTCGTAGCACTGCCCGATCTGGGCAAAATCTGCCGAATCATAGGCGAAATCCGTGAACCATTTCCACACTCGCTCGTCCCCTTCATAAATAGCGGTTCCTAGCTGTTTCATCGGCAGCCGCTCACAAATCGCTTCAGCCAGATGAAAGCTTGTGCAGGATTCATACCCCGTCCCCAGCATCAGCACCTTGGCGCCCAAGCCATACAGCTTCCCAAGTGGCGATGCCATGCCGAATTGCGGGCTTAGCATATGCTCGGATGTGATAAGCTCCGCATACTTGCCATTGGCGCAAAAAGACACCTGCGGATGCGCTGAACGCACCGTCGCCGGGAACGTGCGGAACAGCTCGGCAATACGCCCCATTCCCCGCGTTGGCGACAAAGCCGGATCGAAAGCCGGAAGCTCCCGATAAATCGTCTCATACCACTCCTCTGGAACTGGCGGATTTCCCCATTCGGCCGGATCGCTCCAATCTCCGCTTTGCGCAGGCATAATTAATGTGCCTTCATCCCCAACCGCCTGCATAAGCGCCTGCACCATAGCCTGCGGCCCGCCGCATACCCAGCCCAAGCGCGACAAGGAGGCGTGCACCAGCACGGAATCGCCCTCTCGAACGCCTAATCTTCGCAAGTCCTGAACGATGTTGTTTATCGTAATCGGCCTTTTCTGACTGTTGATCAACTGCTGTTCTCTCACCTTTGTGCCCCCTGCTTCTACCTTTGTGCTTTAATCATAAACCGCTCTGCGTTCGTCTTGATGCCTTTTTCCGACTTATTGTCCCTAATGAACGCTTCTAATCGCCCAAAATCTTCCGGCTGCCGCCCGAAATTCGGAATAATCGGCGTATGCTTAAGCAGAAAAATCAAATCCTCCGCCGTCTCATAAAACTCCGCGACGTTCCACTCCATAACCTCAATCTTCGTAAAGCCAGCTTCCGTCAGCTCCAATAGATACCGCTCCTTGAGCGAGCCCGGCTTCTCCCCGTAAGCTTGCCCTCTTCCGAACGCCTGCTTGAGATTAAGCTTATCGTACTCGCTCACTTGCTGCGTCAGAAATGTACCGCCATTCTCCAGCACACGGGCTACCTCCTGCGCATTAAAGGCGGAATGCCTGCAAGCAACGGTCTGAAAGAAGCGGTCTGGAAAATCTAGCTTGTCCGCATTCATTTGCAATACACGAACGTTGCCTCGCCCGGCTTTCGTTATATTTTTCATTGCGGTATTGACCATGCCTGTAGATAAATCAATGCCCACCAGCAGCAGGGCACAGTCCGCAATTGATAAGATAGCCTCCCCGCCGCCCGTGCCAATATCGAGCAGAAGATCGGTTTTTCGGCTAAGCTTGACGACCTCCTGATACAAGTCCCACTTCGCTTCCTCCGAAATGCACTTCAGCCTGCTGAAATCCCAGCCATTGCTCGCTCCAACCTCATTATAAAAAGCCTCGTAGTCGATTTGATTCATTATGATTCAGCCTTTCCTTAAAAAGCCACATTAACCCATGCGTGCATAAGTGTCTAAAAGACAGCTGCTTTGTAAATTGTAACATTTTAGGGTGCGTTTTCGTAGTAAGGAGTATATTAAAGGCGGCTGCGCGCTTTTGCAGGCCAATCCTTGTACCCGGGGGAATTTGCGATGAGAAACGAAAAATTAGTTCTTGTGCTGTCGCTATTTTTAATTTTTGTCGGTTTTACCGCTATACTTTTTGGCTATTGGGAAGCCTTGCAGCCGAAAACAGGCCCCGTTGGCAACGGAGCCGCCTTGCCGACCTTCCTTCAAATACTCCCCTCAATTCTAGCCATCGTGACGGGCATTCTGAATCTAGCCCATATCGTCTATCGCCGCAGGAAAGCTTATTTTAATAACAAAGACAATCAAGAGAATACGGATCAAAATCCCTCATAGAAAAAGGCAGCTATACCAACACCCGGCTTGCTAGTCGTCCCCTACTTCGGAAGCTGCGCAGCATAGCGCTTGCGCAGCGCATGGAGCCGATCCAGCTGATTAAGCGCCTGCTGGCCTTGCCGCTTCGTCACAGCTACCGTCAATGCATCCACCAATGCAACTGGGGCCGTCATCGAATGAAAGCCCTCCAGCTCCCCCCGATCCAATTGCAGCACAATATCACTCTGCTCCAGCATATCCGAGACGAGCAAATCCGTGACCAGCACCGTCCGATAACCCGCCGCCCTGCCCTGCTCCAAAATAACCGTCAGCTCCGGCGACCGCCTGACAAAGCCAAACATCAGCACGACATCCTCTTCCCCCGCGTGAGTCAACGTTTCAAACAGCTCGCTGCCGCTGGCCTCCATCGCCACCACCTGCACGCCGATCCGATTCAGGCGGAATTGCAGTAGCGCAACGAGGCAGAACGCCGCCCCCGAGCCAAAAATATAAACTTTACGCGCGGCATGAACCGCCTCCACCGTCTGATGAAACGCTGCCCGCTCCACCCGCTGCTTCGTGACCGCAACATTATTTGCGGCTATGTCCAATATTTCGCCCACAACATCGGCGGCTTCCGAATCGACCTTATTTAAAATCTGCTTCATTTTATGAGCAGGGGTAGCATGTTCATTTTGCAGCAAATGCTTCTTGAAGGCTTTCAAATTGGCAAAACCAATCGTGGACCAAAAACGCGAAACGGTCGCCGTACTGACCCCAACTGCCTGCGCAATGTCCTCCTCCGTGCAATAGGGAATTTGCGCAAGCGCGCCCGCTACATAATTGGCTATCGCCTGCTGGCTTTTTGACATTTTGTCCAAATCCATTTTGATATTAATCGGTACCATGATGTGCCCTCCCTATGCCTGTTCCTGTGTCTCAAAAGCATGCTTTCATCAGCAGTATAGCATTCGCTGCAATTTTATGAAAGTTTTTTATCAAAAATTATTTTATGAAAATTATTTTACAGAAACGAAATAATTCGTTGATGATGCGTTAACAGTTCCTCTATATATTGAAAAAGAGTTCGCTGCTGCACTGAGGCAGGCGAAGCGAATCTCGCCTCAATCCCATTTTGCTTAGGAGGAATTTAACGTGACATCCGCGCTTAAACGCCGTTACGAATTGACGCAATCCCAGAAGCTTATGGTGTTCATACTGGCTATGTCGCTTTACGGCATTTCCAATATGTTCTCCGAGCTTATTCCCGAGCTCAAGCTTGGGCCAATTGAAATCAAGGTCGAATATTTTGCCTTCATTCCGCTCACTTTATGTATTTTGTTCAACCCGCTGTATGCCGCGCTGGGCGCTTCCTTCGGCGAAATTATTTTCGGAGAGCTGCTGCTGGGGCAATTCGGCGGACTCGGGGAGCTGGAAAAATTCATTGAGTTCTCGCTCGCCATGTACGTTGCCGGACTGCTCGTCAGCGATCCCCGCAACCGCAAGCAGCTTGCTCTAGCTTCCTTCGTTGCAGTAGGCATTGACCAAATGCTCGGCACGATTGTCGATGTCGGCAAAGTATGGTTTGGGATTGAGGAATTTGAGGCGGTGCCGGGGCTGCCAGAAAGCATTTTGCTCATTGAGGGCCTTAGCTTCCTGAACGCCATGATCATTACGGGCATTTTCTTCTCCCTGCTGCCAACGCTGTTTCTCGTACCAAGACTCTATGGAAAAATCGAGCCGCTGCTCGGCATGAAGCCGCGCGACAGCCGGGTTCCGCTCTCTCTTGGACAGCTGATGACGCCGCGCTTGCTCATTACGGGCATTTGCTTTTTCTTCCTTGCGGTCGTCGCCGAATTTCTGGCCGAGTCAGATATCAACTTCGCCGTCTGGGAGCCGGAATTTATTGAGCAATATGGCAGCGGCTATATGTGGGTGAGCATCGGTGCCGCAGCGCTCGTCCTGCTCGCCACCGTGGCATTCGCGATGCGTTCCAAAGCGAAAACCGCCCAGAAGCCGGGGGATATAAAGCTTTGAGCAACTTACAGCATCAACCTAACGCCGCAACGATGACCGCACGAGCTGCCGCCGCTGCGACTACAGCTCCTATTATTGAAATGAACGACGTTTGCTTTCAATATCCAGGTGCTGAGGGAATGGCCTTGCACGATATAAAGCTGGCGATCCAGCCTGGCGAATTTATCGCCATCGCCGGGACGAATGGGAGCGGCAAATCGACGCTCTGCAAATGCTTGAACGGCCTTATTCCTAATTATTATGTTGGCGATTTGAGCGGATCGATTCGGGTAGCTGGCATGGATGCCGCAAACGAAACGGTGTCCTCCCTTTCACGGAAGGTGACTTACGTCTTTCAGGATTTTGAAAATCAGCTCGTGCGTCCGACTGTGTACGATGAAGCCTGCTTTGCACCGCTTAATTACGGCTATGCGGACTATCGCCAGCGCGGGGAAAGGGCGCTCGCTATGCTTGGTCTTGAGCCTTTACGCGACCAATGGATTTGGCAGCTTAGCGGCGGGCAGAAGCATATGACTGCGCTGGCAGGCGCGCTCGCTCTTGATCCCGATGTCATCATCGTGGACGAGCCTGTCGCCCAGCTTGATCCTTATCATGCCAAGCTGATCTACGATAAGCTCGCCATGCTCAACAAGCAATACGGCAAAACGATCATCGTCATTGAGCATCACACTGAATTTATTGCCGATTATTGCGATAAAGTCGTATTGATGGATAGCGGCACCATTCGCTGGATTAAGCCTGTACAGGAGGCGCTGTCCCGCGTCGATGAATTGGCAGCGCTGAATATTTTGCCGCCGCAGGTCACCTTGGCGGTGCGAAATTGGGAAGCCCGGAGCGGAAAAGCAGCAGCAACGGCAGCCGATTCGCTATATCCGATTACGCTGGCGGAGGCTGCGGTTTATTTTCAGAAGGATACGGAAGCAGTGGCTGGTGCCAAAAAAGCGAATCAGTTGCAAGCCGCTTTTCCGTCTGCTAGGCAGGCCGGGTTTATAGCAAAGCAGGAATCACAAGCGCTCAGCCATTCCGCCAATTCAAGCTCAGTGCCGGCTAAGGCTGCGGATGCGGCGGCACCGCAAGAGTTGATTCGCTTCGAGCATGTATCCTACGGCTACAAAACAATAACGCGTGCGCTTCATCCTGTTATTCGCGATCTGAATCTTTCGATTTACGAGGGCGACCGAATTGCGCTTGTCGGCAACAATGGGGCAGGAAAATCGACACTGCTTAAGCTTATTTCCGGCATTCGCCGTCCCAATAAGGGCGAGCTAACCGTTTGCGGCCGCTTAACGAAGCGCCATTCGCCCGAGCAGCTGTCTGAATTCGTCTCCTTTATCTATCAGCATCCGGAGGAAATGTTTATTGAGGATTCGGTGCGCAAGGATGTGGAGTTTTTCCCAAAAGCCCGAAATAAAGCGGGATTTTCGGCCTTTACCGATGAAGTGCTGGAGCGGCTGCGGCTCACCGAGCTTCAGGATCGCGATGGCAGATTGTTAAGCGGCGGGCAGCAGCGGCGAGCTACCCTTGCAATTGGCCTCGCGATGCGTCCAACGGTGATGCTGCTCGATGAGCCGACGGCCAGTCTCGATGCTTCAAGCCGGCGCGAAATGACCGCCATGCTTGCCGAGCTGGAGGATCAGGTCAAGGCGACGCTGATTGCCACGCATGATATGCAGCTTGTTGCCGAATGGGCAAATCGCGTCATCGTGATGCATAACGGCCAGGTGCTGCTGGATACGGATACGCGTTCCTTGTTCCGCGAGCTTCACGTATTGGAGCAGGCCGGACTTATTCCGCCGCAAATTGTGCTGCTCAGCGATCGGCTTGGCCTAGAGCCGCCTTGTCTGTCCGTTGACGAATTGCTTTGCCGCCTGGCTGGGGCCGCATCTGCGGACGCAGCAGAGCAACTGCCTAGAGAGGAGTCCATCACGAGTGGAAGCCATTAAACAAAATTTGATCGACAAGCTCAGCGTCGAGCAAATCAAAATCGAGCTGATGCGCACCGCCTTCGGCCGCCAATCTACTTTTTTATCGCGCTTCGACCCGAGGATTCTTATCATCTGGTATTCCTTTTTCGCTATAGCGCCGTGGTTCATTCATAACAAATTCATTCTGCTGGGGCTGCTCGTGCCAATCGTCGCGCTCACCTTGTCCTCCAAGGTCAGCCCGCTTGTCCTCATCATTATGGGCATTGGGCTCATCAGCGAAATCAGCTACATTCTGCTTGGCTCGCTGCTGTTCGGCGGAAGTCTCGCCAGCTTCTGGCCCCTCATGACACTTACGCTGAAAATATTGCTCATTTCACTCGCCAGCATTGCTGTATTCTCCAGCATGGACCCCGAGAAGCTGAGCGATGCGCTGCTCAGTCTGGGCATGCCGGCGCAGTTCAGCTTCGGCGTCTCTTATGGCTACCGTATGCTGCCGATACTAATCGAGGAATATCACAACATTATTCACTCCTTCCGCCTGCGCGGACGCTCGCCGCAGCGGAAAGGGATTTTCGGCTGGCGCTCCCTCGTCTATTTGGCGACGATCAGCGTCCGCGCCTTTTATCCGCTAATTTTAAATACAGCGAAGCGCACCCGCACAACGGTTGAAGCGCTGGAGGTGCGCGGCTTTACGTATTCCTTGGTCAGCCCGGACGCGAAGAAGCTGAAGCTCGCCTATTTGCGCATTCGCCCGCTGGACTTTGTATTTCTCGGCTGCTCCCTCTGCTATATGATTGCGCTGGCGGTAGCAGGACAGCATTTTTCTTTATAATTGACTATCGACACGGAAATGGAGACCTCAGCTATATGATGAATCTTGATTTGCACACCCACGGCAAGCTATCGAAAAAAACGCATTTTTCGCTCGACTATTTCGCCGCCATGACGGCTGAAGCCATTGATAATGGTCTAAACGCCATTGCGTTGACCGAGCATTTTAACACATTGAACTATACAGATATGCTGGACCAGCTTGACGCAGCCTTCGCCTATCAGGACGATTATTATGATGTGAATGGCCTGAAGGTGTTTACGGGCATGGAGGTAGATGTTGCGGAGCGCGGGCATATTTTAATCATAGGCAATCGCTTGTACCTGCGCGATTTGCGCCAGCAATTGGAGCCCTATGCGGAAAAAGGCAGCTTTATCCCTTTTTCCGAGCTGATGGATCGTACGGAGGATGCTCCCGTGCTGCGGATTGGTGCGCATCCGATGCGGGAGAGCAATCCGCTTACGCAGTACGCGGCCGAGCAGCTGCGGCGGCTTCACGCGTTGGACATTAACGCGAAGGACTTGTATCAATATGGCCCCGCCATGGCCGATCAGGTTCGCCAGCTTGCGGCTGAAATCGGCTTGCCCGCCTGCGCAGGCAGCGACTCCCATCAGCCGCTCCAGTTCGGCAGCGTATGGAATGTGCTGGAGCGGGATTGCTGCACCGCCGCCGAGCTGCGCGAAGAGCTGCAAAACGGCCGCTACTCCGTAGAAATCTCCCCCTGCCTCAGCGTCAAGGTGAAAGCTGCGCAGATGATGAAGGAGCTTTTGAAGAAAACGATGACGGTGGAATAAGGTTGAGGCTTTTAGTATAAATAGGCTGCTTCCGCGTGGATGATACAACGCGGAAACAGCCTATTTTTTTCAAATTAAATGAATGTGCGCTTAGTAACTCAAATTAGTAATCGCTCGGGATGAATGGCTTGCCTTATCAACCATTGTAAAATAAGACTTAAAATATGCATGGAAATTTTAATGGAAAGTGGGGGAAATTGCTGCCGATCTTCACTTTTAAAGAATATCTCCTCTTTTATCGCCATAATTTAAGCTGAAAGAACTTACATTTATTTATCTGACGAAAGTGAGGGGTGCTTTAAATGCCAAGCATACTACAATATTCTACTCAAGATGTGCAGCCCGGTACAGGTTCCCTGCCGCTGCAATTAACGCAAGGTGTAGAAATCTTTTTGACATCAATATGGCTAACCGCAACCAATACCACAAATCAATTAACTTTTTGGGGAAATGTAGGCTGGTCTATTCAATTGTTGAATCAGGCAGTAACCCCCCAGCTGACTATCCGAATCCGGCAAAATGGCTCCAGTTCAACCGATCCTATATTATTTCAGACAACTGATTCTGAGCTATTCCCTGGAAATTTGGGGTTCATTACACTAACGAATTTTAATACCTCATTCATTCATACAAGGGTACCAGACCCTACAAAAATTGGTGTTGCAGTACCTTTTTACTTGACTGTTTCCTATATTGGGCTAGGAAATGTGGCCATATCAGGTCCCGTCAACTTGACAGGCCAAGTATTAGGCTAGCTTGCATTCCCGAGCTTTCCATGTGACTTATTGTTCGAACATTGCTACTAAGACTCGAGGGGGCGAGGCGCATATATGACTAATATTCCAGTTACAATGGGGACGTTATCTCAGCAGGAGCCATCCATAACAATAAACAGCCTGAACAACTTGACGGTAATCGTTACTTCCAGCAGCATTGCGACAGGCACTTCCAGGATCAATGTATACGTATCGCAAGATGGAGGTTTTACCTATCCTTCAACCCTCACACTCCCTCTTCCAAGCGGATTTACTACTCAAGGCAATGCGGTTGGAGCTTATGGATACAGTAATACGTTTATGATATCGAACACCCAATTAAATATTAACCCGGTCAGAGACTCCTCTATTTCTGTCTATACTTCCACAGATAACGGAGTGACTTTCTCTGGACCCGTTATAACTTGTCAAGGCTATGATGCGCAAATTTATAATGACAAACCTTGGATCTATATCGACAATTCCAATGGCAGTCCCTATCTAGGAATAGCCCATATTGCCTTCACACGTTACTATGATAATTTCGCGGCCTCTGGACAGTTTTATCAACGGTCCTTGGATTCAGGACAGACATGGTCAACTCCACAATTATTGTCCAATCAAATGACCGGAAGCGCAGGATTCGGAACGAATGTCGCTGTAGGGCCAACTGGTCAAGTTTATGTCGCATGGGCCCAATATAGCCCTGGAAACCCGCAGTTTCTCTTCCGTCGTTCTGATGATGGAGGGGTAACCTTCAATCCGATTGTATCCGTATCGAATATATCTCTTGTTCCTAGTCCGCTTCCTGTACCTGGCTGGGGATTTCGAGTTCTCACAAGCGCCTTTCTAGCCGTAGATGTTTCTCCGAATCAAGGTCAAGGGATTGTATACGCTGTGTGGCAGGATTACAGAACAGGTTTTTCACACATCTATCTTTCAAGATCCACGAATGCAGGAAATACTTGGTCTACGCCTATTCAAGTAGACGACAGCCCTCTAGGAACACAAAATTTTTATCCTAATATTTCAGTCTCTCGAGTAACAGGACTCATCCAAATTGTCTATTATACAAATCGAGTAAACTCCAGCTTGCTGGATGTATACGGTACAACCTCTGGTGATGCTGGCGCTACGTTCGCAGTCAATACACGCCTTTCCGCGGCTTCTTTCGACCCTAACGCAGACCCAAGTTACGGAGAGCCTTGCAGATCTCTAGGCGACTATATTGACGTTGCATTTTCTTACCCCGACAGACCAACTACGGTCTGGACCGGAATGATTAACAATGTTCAAAATATTATTTCGAATCTGTAAAATTAATTAAAAAAGCGTTGGGGTGTATTTGCCTTCAACGCTTTTTACGATTTAAATTTTTGGTGTATGAAATGAATTCTAACCTGGTCCAATAAGATCGTTTGATTATTCCGGTATGATTATCAAGGAACTAGTATCAAAAATGTATAACATATCGTAAAAAAGCAATAGCGGTGCTGGTATGAGCAGAGCAGCACCGCATATGGACAAGTTATAGTACCTGTTTCAACGCCGTGCACTTCATATGGAGTGCGACAGGGGCATACGAGCCAATCGATGTGTGATATACGGGTTTCAATCCATGCACTCTGTACGGAGTGCGACGAACGGATGGAAAGCACTCTGCAAAGAGCTAAAGCGTTTCAATCCACGCACTCCGTACGGAGTGCGACCAATAATACCCATGATAGTCAATAGTTATTTTGTGTTTCAATCCACGCACTCCATACGGAGTGCGACCCTACGAAATACCTTTTAGCCCTTTGTAATCGTGTTTCAATCCACGCACTCCATACGGAGTGCGACCTGGAGGCTGGTAGCACGCTGAAAATCTATGTTAGTGGTTTCAATCCACGCACTCCATACGGAGTGCGACACTCTCCGCAAGTTCCGCATTGCTTTTCAATCAGGTTTCAATCCACGCACTCCATACGGAGTGCGACACTCTCCGCAAGTTCCGCATTGCTTTTCAATCAGGTTTCAATCCACGCACTCCATACGGAGTGCGACCCGCCTGAACTGCGGGCACTGGTTGACCAGCACTACGTTTCAATCCACGCACTCCATACGGAGTGCGACAGCGAAAATACTAGTGATTGATCCCATCATGGCATCAATCACCCCATTTTTCAATAAATATAATAGCAAAAAAATCTGAATAAAACCTTGACTTTTCTTGAAATGAATCAAATTCGACAAGTTTCTACAATATTTGAGGTGCGAATCCCCTAGGGTTTTTATGGGAGCTTCACATTCGCAGAATGAACCCGCAAAAATTTTTCACTTATAGAATAAGCGCTGCTTCCATATCATAGGCTTCTTTTGCCCCAATATGCTCAACCTTGCTTTTGTGATTATCACCCAAATTGTAGAAGCGCAGGCTGTCCGTCTGCTTATCGATCAGTTCCTCTAATTCATACTTCAATTGGCGAAACTTCGTCGCATCTACAATACACTCAAATACGGAGTTCTGTACCCTTTGACCGTAATTTAGACAGGTTTTTGCCACTCGGGAGAGCCTTCTACGCCCTTCCTTGCTCGATGTACTCACATCATACGTAATTAATACGAGCATACAATCACCTACTTCCAGAAAAATGGCGGATATTCGTCCAAATCACCACGAATATGCCTCGCAAGCAATAAGGCCTGGGCATAAGGAACGAGCCCCCAGGCTATCTTTTCGTTCAAATAGGGGTGCATAATCTTCTCTTGCTTGCGTTCCTGCCACGCCTTGAGTACCGCTTTCCTCGTGTCATCGTCCATGATGACGGCTCCATTTTCTTTTTTCACGAAGCCGCTGTCGTTAACGACCTTCTTGTTAATCAGGTACAACACCATTCGGTCGGCATACACGCTCCGCAGCTCCTCCATCATATCCAGGGCAAGGGAAGCCCTACCCGGACGATCTCGATGCAGAAAGCCCACGTAAGCATCCAAGCCTACGGACTCCAGCGCGGCTGTCACATCTTTCGCAAGCAGCGAGTAGGTAAACGAAAGCAACGCATTGACATTATCCAGTGGAGGCCGCTTGTTTCGCCCATGGAAAAAAAACTGCTCCTTTTGCTGCAAAATCAACTGGTCAAACACCGAGTTGTATTGCACAGTAGCCGTTCCTTCCAACCCACGCAAAATATCCAGCTGCTCTACGCCGCGAATAAGCTTCATCGTCTCCGATAGCGAAGCACTCACCTGCTTCATTCGCTCAGTGTCCATACGCAGTGCATGATCCCGCAAGGCACGTTCAATAACCCACTTGCTGTTATACACTTTTCCCAAAATCATATTTCTGGCAAAAAAAGCGCTTCGGCGCTCATCATCAGAAATGCGGTACTGCTCCTTGCGGAGCACAACGTTCCCTTTATCCTCACCGACTACCCTTGCCAAAAATCGACCATTGCGTGTCATAAAGGTCAGTTCAATGTTATTTTCTGCGCATTTCCCCATAAGAGCTGGACTGACTCCCGCATAACCAAAGGTGCAGACTCCCTCCAAATTATGGAGGGGATAGCGTCCAGCAATTTCGTCATCTCGCTTTATAACAATATTTTCGCCATCGAGTGATAAATACGTATCCGGCATCGTAACAAACAGCGTATTCAGCAGCTTTTTCATTCGTACAACCTGCTTTCAATAAAGCTTGAAACGGGTTTTCGCTCCAGCATTTCCGGCAAACAAACGACATTCAAAGAGCAGCTCTGACAATGCGTCCCCGTCTTAGCCCGTGGTGTGTGATTCCGCTCATAGTAGTGACGCATCTCCTCAAGACTTTGCTTGACCTTCGCTTTGTCTGCTTCGGTGACCGGCACCTCAACCCGATGCTTGATTTCATCATAATAGAGATAGCCCAACGACAGCTCGCACATTAACATCTCTTCCAAACACATGAGCTGAGCGACTAATTGCGAGCGATCGGAATCGTTCCGCTTCGGCTTGCCGCGTTTGTATTCCACCGGATAAGGAAGGTAAACCCCTTCCTCACCCGCCAGCGGAACACCCGAGCTATCTCGAACAAACTCAACGACATCGCATATGCCGGAAATGCCCAGCCGCCGCGACTGTACAGGAAGCGCACGGACAATGAGCTTGTCCCCGCGTTTCTCTCGCAGCATCGGCTGGTCGGCTTTACGATGCAAATGCGCACCCTCTACCGTGCGGACATTTTCTTCCCATTGCTGCTCAATATGGATAAGCGCCCATTGCCTCCGGCAAAAGTTGAAATGCTGAATGCCAGATAGCATTAGAAAATCTTCTTCGTTATTGTCCCACATATCTTTGGGGCTCCAAGCCCTCAAGCGGCTGAATCGTCCAAGTATAGTCGTCGATCGACTTTCCTTCGACTACTCCTTCTTTCAATTGAATTTGCAAAGAGCGATGTACCTTCGCTGAGGAATATTGTCCAAGCTTGGACTGGTGTTTCCACCAGTAAAGCTGATGGACTTCCATGCTGCCGTCCGGGCGCGCGGATGAGGTATCATTTTCAAAAAGAGTAATAAGTGCCTGTCTAATCTTCTCCGTATCGTCCATAGTAAAGCCTGTTTTCTCCGCCAATTGTGTATTGATGCTGCCATAGATGACATACACGCCAAAATCCACTCTATGCTTCATCCCCATCGTGTCTGAGCCCTTCTTGTTTGGGTCCCTGCCCGTCACCGAATTGACGCTTTTCGTAATTTGCATGCTGGAAATAGAGATTGGCTCGACGCTGAAGGCTGTATGAATAGATACCGGGCCCCGAATACCAACAGACACATCGGTACCGCTAAAAGCAAACACCTGACCGAAGCTCCGTACATCAATCCATGCCTTGCAGGCTGCCTGGGCGTAAAGCTCATTGTTTTGCTTTTTACCCTTGGCATACTCTTGAATGTCGGCATTCGCATCAACGCGCTCTTTAATGCTGCGGTACCCATCGTCCCGACGCTCATCCGACTGTACGAGAATCGCTTCTCCCATGTCCTGCAACCTGTTGCGGATTTTGCGCTTTAGGCACACATCGGAAATTTCGCCATTCCCTTCATAGGTTTGCCTTGGACGATTGCCATTCAATGGATCGCCATTGGGATTGGCATTTTGGACGGACAGAATAACGGCAAAATCAATTTTATGGTCAAGTACGCTCATTTAAATCTCTCCCTGTATATTTATTAGTAAACTCGTAGATTGCTAGACTTGGCTATTCCTCAATATCGTCTTGGTCACTGTCCTGACCCTGTGTTATGTCGCTGCCTTTATCTTTCTTGCTCGTATACAGATCGTGGCGCTGGCTATAAAAACCAAGCAGGTACAACCCGCTAAGCGGACTATCCGTAAACTCCTCAGGCTTCAGCATCGCACCCACTTCATCCAGCAAACTATTGTAGTACCTAGCATCCGTCCCCATCCGCGCCTGATAAGGTTGAAGGTTGGATTGGATAATACTCCATGTACGTCCCGGACGCTGGGCAAAAGCGTTCATGTAGCGCACTGCGTTCGTTGCCCGCTTCTCTTCTTTGCCTAACGCCCTTCTCTCAAGCACATCAGCAATCGCAAGCATTCTGCCAAACAGATAGCTGCGATCATCCAATTGTTTATTCAGGCTCACTTGGAAGGCCCCCTTCTTATTCGTTTTATTGACGAGCGCACAGGTGATGCTCAGCGTCTTCTCCCATTCCCATGGCTCCATACCTACAGGATTAGAGGCGCGGCTTATCGCGCTGCGAACGATATCTATCGGGATCGGACGCCCATCTACGATGCAGGGCAGCATCCGCTCCAGCAGCCCTTTCACCACCTTGTCGCTTGCCCGCGGCCCGTAAGCGGCAAAACAATATCCTTTGTAGCTGGCGCTCCTGTAAATGCTGCATAGCTATCCTCCTCGTTTTTGCGGTACCTATGGCGCCAAAAACAGGATTCATGCCATTGCTGCAATCGATCCATGAACAGCTCGCGATTCATATCGCGGTAATATACAATAGACAGCCGTCCCGGAGTAGCTGCATCCAGCGTCATAATAATGACATTCGATTTATATTCGCCGTCGTAACGGTAGCCGCTAAGTGCCTTTCTTACTTCTTCTGCATGCTCCCTATGCGCTGCATTTCCAACCGACAGCTCGTCATCCTCCTCCTTATCCAGATAGTCGAACAAATCCCCCGCCGGGTCTGGCACTTCGATCCGATCTGGTCCCCACACCAGAAAAACTTTACCGTCGAGCGTGAAGGATTGACGGTCAATCAGCCATTTCAGCGCATTATGCGCCTTCTGCGAAGCCTCATAGCTGACGGAGGCTGCATCACGGCTCGTACGAAATCTCCCCCGAAACGTGAAGCCGCTTGAGTCATTCGCTGAAATAAGCTTCGTTTTATCGCCAGAGTTGCGGATTTTCGAAGCATGCTTGTCCGCATAAGGAAGCTGCTCGCCTGTCACATAACATAAGTCCGTCTCTGCAAGCTGCCCATTATAAAAATCAATAAAGGACTGCTGAACTTCCCGGTCCCGCCACAGCCTTGGCTCAGTTTCACCTGGAATTTGCACAGCGAATCGTACAAAAGCCGAGCTTTGATCAGAGGCAATCACTTTGAAAATATCTGGCTTCTCCTTGCTTTCCTCGCCTTCCGGTGACACCCATTTTTCCAGAAGCTTGCCCTTGTTATCTGTCCATAGCACGTTATGCTCTACTAAATCCGCTATCAACGTACCTTTCTGCAAATATTGATAGACACTCTCCACCTTTGGATGTGAAAAAGCAGACGTACACCATTTACGCAGCTGCTCCATATAATCCGCATAAGGCGTATGCTTTTTCACCTCGCCAACATATTGCTCATAGTCGCCAGCGACATACATAAGCTTATCGAACAACGGATATGGAACGGGCGCGCTTGTCCGGCTTGCCGCAGCCTCAGTGCAAGGAATGATTGTGCTTCCTTCCTCCTTTGCAATGGGTTTTGCTCCTTGAAACACGCCCTTCCCGTTCAAATTCACTTCAATATGCGCACTCTGCGTCGTATGTGAAATCGGGATGAGCGCATATTCACGGCCATTTCTTTTTTTCTCAAAAACTCCTATAGCATCTGTATGGTTGTCATAGGTTTTGCTCAAATTTGCTAGCCAGCTCATGCATTCTCCCCCTCTGCAAATATTTGCTCATGCAGTTGGTCGACAGGCTCCATATTTTCAGGGCCAAATGCTTTTGCGGCACCTTCCCCGGTTTTGCGAGTCAGAAGGCAAGCCTCTGGACGAATGAATTTGATGATGCCATGCTCCATCCTGGCTCTCCAAAGCCTGGTCTCGCGTTCCGAGCTTCCCGTTTCATCCGGATAGCTAATGCCATGCACCATATGGCCAAAGTCAATTTCCGGCACCTTATCATAAGAGCCTTCTCCTATGCCAAATTCGCAAGGCTCTACATACCCCTGACATTCACGAGTCCCGAGAAAAATATCCCTGCGCCCTCCTGCCTGAACCGATCGTTTAGCAATATTATGATGCTTATGTTCATTGCGATCATAGACGAGATCTTCCCGATAAGGATTAAACTCAAAATAGGCGCGAACCTGATATTTCACATCCTTCAAATAGGTATAATAGGCAAGCATATTTCCGCCGTTATATTCAATGGGGCGAATTCCCTTGGACTCCGTCTGAATGACGTTCATGATACGAACTTCATCGATGTACCAAATGAATGTGGGCTTCCAGTAAATCGATTCCACAATCCCTTTCAGAGCTTGATAAGTAGGAACCTGATAGCTGAATTTCTCTCCCCCGATTTTGGTCAATGGGTCTGTAAATAACGCGTATTTCCCGTTTACCTCGAACTCAATTTGATTACGCATGGATATCCTCCCTTCCTTTAAATAATTGCAGACGAAAACTCTCCATCGCCATTTGTCTCCACGCCAAACCGCTTAGAATAAGCCGTTTCACTTAATGCCAGCACCTCGCCATGCAGAAGGGGCTGAATATTGCCATTTTTATCAAGCTTCCTAAACTCATGCTCATAAATGTTGACGACATATGGCTGAAGCTTACGCAGCAGTATGCCCAGCTCCCCTCCCTTCAGATCGCCGTTTAAATCAAGAATCAGCTCTCTCGCTTCCTCGTTATAAGGAACAAGCACCGTTCTCGCCATATTGCTAATGACTTCAAAATACTGCTCAGCCGTAGCTAACGCCGAAAAGCTTACCAGTTCAGGAAGCTTGCCGTGCTTCCCTTTGTAACCAGCAGCGTAATTTTTGTTTTGTTGCAGCAGCTCAAAAATATTTTGATCAAGCTTCTGTACATGGTACTGCATGTCGTCTTTTATCAGGCCATAGTAGTAGCTAAAATAAGCCTGCATTGCCGCCTTTGATAGCAGATCACCCCCATAGAGTTTCGGGTCTTCCTTCATCTCGTTCAATATGCGCTGTGCCTGCTCCGCCCCAATGCTAATCTCCTTCAAATGCGTCAGCACCTCATCCGCAGACTTAATTATATAAACGCTCCGAATAGCGTCCTTCCCATGCCGGTTGCATCTGCCCGCTGCTTGCGCAATGGAGTCAAGTCCCGCCAGAGAGCGGACAACACATTCAAAGCTAATGTTGACGCCTGCCTCAATAAGCTGCGTACTGACGCAAATGACCCGCTCCTTCCCATCCGAGGCGAGTGCTTCCTTCAGCTCTTTCAGCACATCCTTACGATGAGCCGCGCACATATTCGTGCTGAGATGAAACAGCCTTGCATCACAGTCCCCTGGCCTCTGACGTTCCTCCAGCTCAGCGAACAGCTTGCGCACAGCCGGCTTCGTATTCAAAATCACCAGCGTGCTGTCGACCTCTTCCATTCTACTCAGCACAAAGTCTGCCAGCTCCTCTGCCTTCCAGCCGCTCGGAGTCGTTCGATCCACAACCTCCACCCGCTTAAAGCTCCGACCTACTTCGTCCAGATTACCGATTATTTCAGCATCCTCCTTCAAATGCAGGCGATGCTTCACTCCCTCCAGAGCAGGCTGCGTCGCCGTGCAAAGCAGCAGGCTGGACCGCCCAAATGCATGCAGAAAATTCAATGCCGCATTAAACAACGAGATACATTTGATTGGTACAGACTGCACCTCGTCGAAAATAATGACCGCATTCGAAAGCTGATGCAGCCTCCGAACATTCCGCGTTCCCTTCGCATAAAACGTATTCAGAAACTGGACCATCGTTGTAAAAATAATCGGGCGGTCCCACGTATCTCTCGCCAGCTTTATTTTCTTGCGCCGGACCTCATAGGCGTCGGCTTCCTCCACTTTTTCAGGCGGATCAGGCTCCTCAATGACATTCGAATGATGCTCCAAAATCATATCTTGTTCCTGCAAAATATCCCGAATCTCCTGCGCATTCTGCTCAATAATCGTTGTATACGGCACGATATAGATGATGCGCTGCTTTCCTGTCTCTATCGCATGCTTTAACGCGTAACGCAAGCTCGCCAGCGTCTTGCCGCCCCCTGTAGGAATCGATAATGTATAGATGCCTGACGGACGAAGCGCGAAAGCATCACATTGCAGCGACATTTCCCGTCTCAGGCGGTTAATCGGATGGTCGGCATCCTCCGCTTCGTCCATTTCGTCCAGCTTATTCATTAAAGCCTCATAGCTTCTCTTGAAAAATGGACCATGATCCTCCGCGGGCTCTGCTGCTTCCTCCTCTTCAAACTGCCGCGAATTGGTGCGGTCCGCATCAATCAGGCAGCTGAAAATATACTTGATCAGCAGCGAACAGGTAATCCTGGGCAGTTTATATTGCTGCATAACCGCTACAAGCTGTTCAAGCTCGGCTGCTGCCTTGGCAAAATACGCATCCAGTTCAGCCTCGGTATGCTGCTCGAAGAAAACCGCATTGGCTTGCTCATAGCCCTGCTCAATATCTGCCTCCTTCTTTTCCTCCACTCTTTTTAGGAATGGCGATGTTTTGCCCGGATCAATAAAATCCCGCAGCCCTTGATGATGGGAAATAATGCAGTTGGCGATCCATTCTGCCGCCATCTTATGCGTATTTTTCGTACTTTTCTTATGGTACCTGTGATAAATCAGCCTGCCGCCCGCAGTTGAATGATCGACTGAGCCTCTTTTCGGTGCCTTGCCCCCAGCCTCATCATTCGCCGCCGCTACTGCGAGCTGGATATAATTTTTAAAAGCAGTCGTATTTTTACCGAGGTCATGAAGCCAGCCTGCTAGTCCTGCCAGATGGCTTGCACCAATCTTTCCTCCAAGCTGCTCGCAGCCTTCCTTTACTTCTATTAAATGTTCTTTGACCGTTTGAATTTTGCCGTCTTTCTCTCGAATATGTGCAATATACACCAAAGCGCCTCCTGAACTGGATATAAAACACACATTCGACAATTTCCAACATATTCCTCTATTTCCAACTAAAATTTTCTATAAATTGATAAAATTTAACTTTTTTCAAACACAAAAGACCACTCCTTTTGGGAGTGGTCTTTTGTATCAAACAAATAAATAGCTATAGCTGTCGACTATCCAACGCCGCCAGCATCGTTTCACCCAAATAAGACAAGGGCAATTTCAACATGGGAACTTTGTTAATTTTGCGGTTCAATTTGCAAAACCACTGGGCATGTATCTCTCCCTTTTCTTCCATTTAAAATCCATCATCCCAAGCTCGCTTTCAAGCTTTTTCGTACATTGTAAAGTAAACATATCCGCTCATCTCCTACCTGAAGTGTTTATTGAAAAGAAATGCTGGATTCGGCCCTAAACATCGCTATTTTTCCATACAAGCTGCTAACCGTCTCCCATCACCACAGCGCTGCCTAAAGCCCACTGTTCTCCCATTGTACAAACTGCTGCGGATTCGCCCGAATGTACGTACGGATGAGCCTTAAGCTCTGCGGGGCGATTTCATTTAAATGTGAAAATAATCGGCTGGCCGCAGCCATAAGGTCATGATCCTGCTCCAAATCTTTCAAAACCGCATCGCTCCACTGCAGGCCGAGTCTCACTCTTCTCTCCTCGAAAATCTCCTTCGTCTCCTCAAGCAAGCGCAGCATAGAGCTGTCGCCAAAAAATTGCAGCCCGCTGATTACACCTGACCAATAGCCCGGTTCGGCAAGCAGTTGAGAAACCCACCCATAATATTCGCTGACCGAATTTTTGGCATGATCGTAAAACACTCGGAACATGCATAACGCCCGTTGGCTCTCATTGAGCCCGGCCATCGCTTCGGTTTTCGCCTGTCTATCTTTGCCGCGAATTTCCAGAAGAATATGCTTGCTGCAAGCCCAGCCAAGCCTTTCATCGTTCAAGGTATCAAAATCCTGTTTGCTCATTACGGCTAACACCATCTAAATACCACCCCTTTTTAGACTATCATCTATGTCAATCAAAGTGTTATAGAAAAACCCATGCATTGTCAATAGCTGGTTAAGCCGATACAAAAAACGCCAAACGCCCACTATTTGAATAGTAGAGAGGCATTTGACGCTTTGCTCGATTAGCTATCAATCACAATTCTAAACACCAGCCTTGCGTTTAAACAGCAAATACATAAAAAACGGAGCCCCGACTCCTGCCGTAAACACACCAGCGGGAATATCGAGCGGCATAAACAGCATTCGCCCAGCTAAATCGGCAAGCAGCAGAACAATTGCGCCCAATAGCGCAGACACCGGGATAATCATTGCATACGAATGGCCCGCAACCCTTCTAGCCATATGAGGCGCAAGCAGCCCGATAAAAGAAATCGTTCCGGCAATGCCAACCGCCGCTCCGGCAAGCGCCACACTAAAGAACAGCAGCAGCAAGCGGCTTAGTTGAAGCCGGCTTCCCAAGCCGCGCGCGACGTCCTCGCCTAACGACTGCACATTCAATTCCTTGGCAAAAAGCAGCGCCAATGGAATAAACACAACGACCCACGGCCAAAGCGCTTGAATATACGACCAATTCGTGCCGTAAATGCTGCCCGTCATCCAGTTCAGCACCTGCGCCGCCAAATAAGCGGGACCGCTTATGAGCAGAAACATCGTAAGGGCGCTCATCGCCGTCGATATGCCAATGCCGATCAGCACGAGCCGCAGCGTGGAGACACCTTTTTTCCAGGCCAAGCCGTAATTGAGCGCCGCTGCGACAAAAGCGCCCAAAATCGCAATGACCGGAACGAAGTGGATGCTGTAGCCGGTGAACAAGGTCATAAAACCAACGACCGCGACAGACGCGCCGCCCGTTACACCAAGCAAATCCGGCGATGCCAGCGAATTGCGAATGACGCCCTGCAGCAAGGAGCCTGCAACCGCTAATGCTGCGCCAATGAGCAAGGCGGCTAGGATCCGTGGCAAACGGAACTGCATAATAATTAAATCGCTGTCCTCCGTATTGCGGCCCAACAGCGACAGCAGCACTTCTTTAACCGGAATAGCGACGCTGCCCATAGCTAAGCATAAAATACTTAAACCAACGAGTACGATGCTTAGCGTAAGCAGGATGGAGATATTTTTCCCTGTACGCTGCTTAGGCATATTTCTTCCTCCTCGCCACATGAATCAGGAACGGAACGCCAATAAGCGCCGTTGCAACGCCTACTGGAACCTCCTTCGGCAGGAGCACGAATCGGGACAGCAGATCGGCCGCCACCAGCAGCAAAGCCCCTGCCACTGCAACGTAGGGAAGCAGCCAGCGGTGATCATTTCCGACCAGCGCCCGGCATAAATGAGGAATAACCAGCCCGATGAAAGCAATCGGCCCCGCGGCAGAAACAGCACTGCCCGCAAGCAGCACGACAGCTGCCGTACATAGAAGACGGATTAGCATGAGACGCTGCCCCAGTCCCTTCGCATTATCGTCGCCGAGTGCCATTACATTCAAGGAGCCCGAGAGCAGGAATGCGAGCAGCAGCCCGGCGATTATGTATGGCAGCACCATCACAAGATGGTTCAGTTCCCTCCCTGACACGGAGCCGACCATCCAGAATAACGCCGATTCAAGCGACTGCTTATTGATTAAAATAAGACCCGAGGTTACCGAGCTCGAAAATGCCGCTACACAAGCTCCTGCCAAGGTGAGCCGAATCGGCTCAAAGCCTCCTCTTCCCTGCATGCCAAGCGCATAGACGAATACGGCCGTGACCGCCGCCCCGATAAAAGCAAGTCCAATCATATGACTCATCGTCAGCGACGAGCCGAACAAGGCTAGCCCAACGACAATAAACAGCACCGCACCGGAATTAATGCCAAAAATCGACGGCGACGCAAGCGGATTGCGCGTCAGCACCTGCATAATGGCGCCGGCCACCGCCAGGCTCGCTCCTACTGCAGCCGCAATAAGCGCTCGGGGCACGCGGGTATGGATCAAAATCAGGTGCTCATTCGAGCCATCGAACTCGCTGTAGGCGAGCCACAAATCTTTTAAGCCAAATTGCTGGAGCCCGAACAATACGCTCGCAAGCATGCAAATAAGCAGAATCACGATACCCGCTGCGAGAACAGCAAGCTTGCTGCCTGGCCTCTCCATCCACTTAGACATCCTCTCTCCCCTTCCCTATATTTCAAAAAAAAGCTGACGCCAATAAAAATGACGTCAGCCTGCTCATTTGTTTCAGTCTCTTTTATTGAATGTCGAAATATTTCACAATCTCATCGAGCAGTAGATTAGCCGCCTTGTAGCCTCCGGCCGTATTCCAAATCGCTTCATCTACTTGAACGACTTTGTTATTTTTCACGACCTCCAGGTTTTTGAACAGCGGATCATTCATCCACTCTTCCACTACTTTAGCCGCATCCGTCTTTCCTGCTGCTTCCGTTACGAAGTAGAACAATACGTCCCCGTCCATCTTCGGAATGCTTTCTTTAGTCATGACTTCAATAAAGGAATCCACATCCTGGGATTCTGGACGGGCAAAGCCGAGCTGTTCAAGTAGCACACCAGAGAACGTCTGCTTCTGGTAAATGCGCACTTGGGAAGCCGAGAAGCGGGCTACGGACACTTTCGTTGCCGCTTTATCGCCAATTTTCGCTTTCACCTCAGCGACGCGCTTATCGAATTCCTCCATCGCTTTGTCGCCTTCATCCTGTTTATTCACTGCTTGGCTATATAGCTTGAAGTTAATTTTCCAATCGCCGCCCAAATCTTCTGCGAATACAGTAGGTGCAATCTGGTTCAGCTGCTCGTAAATTTTCTCTTGTCTCACCTTGTTCCCGATAATTAAATCCGGCTTCAGGCTGGCAATCAGCTCGATGTTCGGCTGCAATTCATCGCCGACAACCGTCACATCCGCCATTTCCGTTTTAATATGCTCGTACCATGGATCGCCGATCCACGATTGAACCGCGCCAACCGGCTTAATGCCTACCGCAAGCAACGCCTCTGTTCCTTCATTCGTCAAAATAACGACACGCTCCGGCGTTCCCGTCAAGGTCACCTCGCCCATCGCATGCTTAATGACGCGGGAAGCGTCCGCTGTAGCCGTATCGGTAGAAGCTGGCGAAGCAGCTGCCGCATTGCTGCTTGGCGAAGCCGAGCTCGTATTTGTCGTCGCGTTCGTGCTTGGTGTACCTGCTCCGCAGGCGCTAAGCAGAAGTGTAAAGCAAATAAGCACCGCTGCCATCATCGATATTTTTGATTCTCTGTACATAAATAAAGGCCCCTCTTCCTTGTAGTGAGAATGATTTTCATAACCATACTCACTATACCGTTTGAGCCTTCGCGGGACAAGGGCATATCTTGAACCGGGTACAGGATTATTTTGAACCTTTGCTTTGTATTGCCCCAGCGACATGCCGGTATGTTTTTTGAATAAGCGATTAAAATAGCTGTCATCCGGAAAGCCGACGCTTTCGGCAATTTCCTGCAGCGTCGCCTCCGTTCCAAGCAGCAGCTCCTTCGCCTTGCCGATGCGCAGCGCAATCAAATAGTCGATCGGACTTTGTCCAATCGCCTGCTTGAACTTGCGGGACAAATAGCTGACGCTGCAATCCAGCAGCTCGGCAAGCTCGTCAAGCGCAATACGCTTCGCGTAATGCTCCTGCATGTAGCGAATGGCTTGCGAGACGTAGTCCGCTTTTTGCACATGAATATCTTGATTGGATAGCTGCTGAAATAATTCATGAATGAATTGGTAGAACATCGTCTTAATATATAGTTGATCCAGCACGTTCGGATGCTGCCATTCCCGCTCCATGCGCTGGATTTTATCGAGCAAAGCAATTGGCTGGCGGGAAACAAAGCTATATTGCAGTTGAAACGGATTATGCTGCTCCATTAACTGAACCAGTTCCTGACGGCTCGGCAGCGGCAGCACCGCTTTGTACAAAATCAGGTAATATTCGAGCCCATCATCCGGCACAATGTCCAGACACATGCCCTTCCCGCCATGCAGCATATGAAAACGCTCCACCAGCACCGTCTTGCCATCCAGCCGCACTTCAGCATGGCCACGAGTCGTATACAAAAAAGCGCTCGCCGGCAGACGATAAGAACGCAGCTCCTCCCCTCGCGTCATGATCGTATGCCGCACGTCCATCACGCGGATGGAGGCTTGGTTCCACAGCAATATATGCTCACTCTGATTCAAAGTGCCCTATCCTTCCTTTCCTCATGCTGCTAGTATGCAACCATGTCGATCCCCATCGAATGTTCTTGTCCTCCTATTATAAGTGATAATAATTCTCACACACAATGGTTGATTGTGAAATCATGCGAAGTGTTTATCGGAAGGAAGGAAAAAATAAAGGCTTTCCCGAATGATAAATATTAAGGAAAGCCTACATTTAGAAGGAGGGATGAACGTGGACGCATCTAATCAGAAGCCTGATCAAGACCGGGCAAGCGATTTGCCCAATATCGGAAAGCCCGCAACACGCGCGCTCACTGCAGCCGGATACGTGCAGCTGGAGCAATTCACAAACCTCACCGAGGCAGAGTTGCTGAAGCTGCACGGAGTCGGGCCTAAAGCAATAAGGATCATCCGGGAAGCGCTCGCTGCCAACGGACAATCCTTTGCTGAACAAGCGTAAACGGCCGATAGCCATCCTCTGGCGGTATAGCTAACGTTTCGCGGTGAAAAATAAGCGCAGTATAAGAGGGATACTTATACTCCGCTTATTTTCAAAAAAACTAATTACTGCTGTTGCAGATCGGTTATGAACGCTCGTCGATTAGCTTCTCTAAAAACTGGGCGAACGATTGCGCATACACTTCGACATCCCCAACGTGGTAGCCCTCGCGCATGACCTCGCCCTCATTTTCTCCGCCCCAAGCCGTCCTATCAAAAAAATAAGCTTCTGCCTGCAAACCATTTTATCGCAGTAGGCTGCTCCAGTTTATTTTTCAGGGATGGGTACATGATTCCCTTCCTCATCTATCTAGTCTGTCTCGTCTACATCGTCAGTCTCGTCTGTCGCGAGCTTCAACGCTGCATGAAACATCTCGAAATTTTCGCACAAAACGGATAGATTGCCTTCCATCAGCTCTTCAACCGTTGTATTCTCGCTTTGCGCCTCCGATTCCGCATCCTCTAAACAGAGAGCCATTTCATGATCGATATATAAAAGGCCAGGGCTCTCATTCGACTCGCGATAATCAAAAATAAGCCAGTCTCCGCTGCTGATGCTCCATGCGAATGGAATTAATTTGCGCGGCTGAAGGACAACCTCGGCTATCGCTTCGAGATTTTCAGCATAGGAAGCATCCAGCTTAATAAACCGAATGCCCCAAGCGGTGTAGCCGTTAAAATCGACGAGGTTGTATTCTGTATTAGGATTAGCAGACTGCAACTCATCCGTTGTCATAAATGCCTTATACGCTGCTGGAAAAGCAAGCTGTAGCGATTGTTCAATATCATGAATGTCCGATAGCTGCTGAGAAATATCCATCTCGTTAATTGCTCACTCCTTATCGGCGTTATGCCTTTTATTTTTTCTTGTTCAACTTTTCTTGTGCTTTCTTCGTATTCTCAGCCACTCTAAATGCGACAATTCTGCTGATCAATTCATAAGGCAGCGGCTTGTCCAGCGGAAACTGAACCGAGCCCTTCGCCCCTTTATATACGGACAATTCCTCTTTGAAGGCTTCAATGCCTCTAGGAGCGGGATAAAATCCGATATGCTTTTTAAACGCTGCAAAATGTACCAAGTTGCCATGCAGCTCAAATGTCGGCATTTGGTAGCTGATTTTCTCCGTCGCTTCCGGCGCCGCCTCTTTAATGACCTTCCGCATCGCCTGCAGCAGCTCTTGGATTTCTTGCGGGAAGCCGGCGATATATTCGTCGATCGTTTCAAACGTCAATTGGTTACCGTCCATCATTAAGCTCCTTTCCATTCATTAATTTCAAAATGATAGCGCCCCAGCCTGTATGATGGATTATAAGTGTAATAGAGACGACGAAAAAAAGGATTGCACTCGCATCTACTTCAAATGACAAGGAAAGCATGAAAGGGCTCCATTTGTTGTTTCAATGAATATACGTATACTATTGATTATACTATTATATCCATTTTTTTCATCCGTAATTAGACCTTAATCTAACACTAAGGTAGATTCATGCTCTTCGCTTCAGAAGATTACTCCTGCACAGAGACAGGTTTGGCGGACACAGCAGCCGCTATTTCAGCAGAATCACGGTTATGGCACAGGTGGCGGACTCAGGAGCCGCTAATGCGCAGCTTTTAGCCATTTTCACGGGTTGAGGAGGTCAATAGCGGATTTCCTGTCCGCGTGCGGCCTGAAATCGGGGCAAAAACCAGAATAGCGGAATCTGAGTCCTTCAAAAAAGGATATTCCTCCCAGGTATGCACACTCTCAGATACAGTACTCGCAACAACAGCACGTACAGCAACCGTACTCTCAGCAGCCGTACTGCCGGCCACAGTATTTCCAGCCGCTATCGCATGCTGCGTTTCACAAACCTTGAGTCATCAGACGAGATTGGTTTGACATAAGCCGTAGGCAAGCAGCAGCGAGCTGGTTCCGACTTGCATACACAACCTAGATAAGGCCCGTCATCTCCTAGGAGACCACGAGCCTTATATTTTTCACAAAAATAGCGCAAACAGCCTACAGCGCAGCTGTCTCTGTATTTTCAATAATAATCTGCTCTAGTTTCATCTGAACCGGGTTAGCAATGGTATCCCCCACTGGGCATTTGCTCTCTAAAAATTGAACGAAGGCATCCACCTTTTCCTTAGGCGAATCTGTTTTGATCTTGAACGTATAGCGAATGTCGGAATAGCCCGGGCGAACCTCGCTTTTATTGAAAAATCCATCGAGATCCAAATCGCCTTCAACCTCAACCTGGAAATCGTCGAGCTTCACATCAAACTTAGGAGCATACACCCGGGCCACAATAGACTGGCACGCGCCTAATGAGGCAAGCAGCGCTTCTACAGGATTCATCCCCGTATCTGTCCCGCCAAGGCTCTTCGGCTCATCAATAGTCAATTCGAACTGTCTCGCTGTCGCCTTCACTTTAACCCCCTCTTGTAAATGTGCTGTTGCCTTAAACGTTTGTACATTAGCCATTATTAACGCTCCTTATGAATCATATTTTATGTCCGTTCTAAACTCGCTCTATACTCGCACCCAATCCGTTGTCGGAAAATAGCTCTTGCAAGCTAGCATTTCGTCATGCAGACGGTTAAGAACTTCTCGTTCCCGGTCTTTAATCCGGTTCAGATTACTGTTAATCGAATGAAGGATGTCATTGTTATTGGTCTGTCTATATTTCATGAGGGCCACCCGTTGCAGGTTGACGTCCCGCTCGATTGGTTCATAACCGGATAACAGCGTTTCGTCCTTGATGTAGCCTTGGGCCAGCATGAATTCGATTTTCGCCCGCATACACTTCTTGTGCTCCCATAAAATATGCAGCGGCCGGCCGTCGGGCGCTCGGGTTCCATCGGTTACTTTCACTTGCTCCTCCGCTATGTACTGGTACACGTCCATGCCGAAGGCCAGATTGCTCTCATTGGCAAATAGGGTTTTCAGACGATTCGTGGCGCTGAGGTAGTCCTTCAGAAAATAGAGCACGGAATCCGCCGTGAACACATACTTGTGGTCGGTAGCGCGGTATAAGCAAATTCTAGTCTTATATTCTTCGTAATTGCCGTATTCGTCAAAAAAAGCTGCATTATTGAATGCGTTTTCATAATCGTCATAAGAAACGGAGAAGGTCTGATATTTGCCATCCACGAAATTGGTCACCAGATAGCTCTGCTGCTCGCTATCGTACCCGCTGATTAACAAATCATGCGTGAAATTTCTCACCCCAAAAAAGTCGCTGTAGGGCATATAATACTCATTGATGAAAGAGAGAACATGATAGCCTTGTTCAAGACTCGTTTGAATGAAGCGGTGGATGTCCGTTAAGGAATTGACGAGTGAACGGGATATCGCCTGGGTCTCCCGCAGCGGGCAATTATCCAATTGGTAAAAATTCACTGGACAAGCTAGCTCCACGAAATCCTTTGCGCAAAATAATTGGGTGTAATAGCTGTGCATCCACGGTTGGAAGCTCTCGGAATGTCCGATAATACCGAACAAATACGCGTGGTGCAAATAGCCGTAAATAGGTGAATCAGCTAGCGGCAGATGAATTTTCATAGAAACATATCTCCCTTATTCACATTGTATAAATCACCCAATATTGGTAGAGTCGAAGCTATTATCCCACTCCTATTTAGCGCTGTCAATTGGCAAGATTCATACAACGGTATGGTTTGAACTTTCAAAAACAAAGTTAACAACCGGGATTAATATGAATTCTATCATTTCCAAGATTTCACTGTCAATATGATTTCTATTAGGGGGCCCTTTCCATAAAAAAAAGACACTGGAGGGACAACGCCCTCCAATGCCTTTTTCGCTATATTAGGAATGATTCAATTCCGCCTCTATTTTTCGAAAAACGTTATAGCTCCGCCGTGCGACCTCGGAGATTGCAATCGGATGAAAGCCGCTCAGCTCCGCATACAGCGTGTCATTCAGCGGATCAATCCATGACTTCGGCAGCGCTGCCGCGCCAAGCTTCGCGCCCATAATCGAGCCAACCGTCGCGCCATTGCAATCCGTGTCCATGCCGCCATAGACGGCCGTCGTCACGGCCTTCTCGAAATCATCGCCTGCATACACGAGCGACGCCGCGACAAGCGCTGCATTATTGTTCGTGTGCACTGCATCGTAATGGCTGAACGAATTCCAGATTTGGCTCACCAGCTCGCGGTCGCTGCTTGCTTTCTCCGCAATGGAAACCGCTTTGCGCACATCATAAGCCAGTCTGCTCGTTGCCGGAATTTCGCTGAGGCCAATCTCGACAATTCGCTTGCTGTCCTTCTCAACGAAAGCAGCTGCAATCATCGCCGCAACGAACATTTCGCCATAGATGCCGTTCTTCACATGCGAGAACGATGCATCGCGCCAGCCAAGCTCCGCAGCCAGCTCCGGCTTTCCGGCTGCGCCGTAAGCGAGCCCGTCCGCACGGATTTGCGCGCCAATCCACTCTCTGTAAGGGTTCATATGCATCCGCACCCGCTCTAGGCGTTCAGCCCAATCGGCAGGCTTGTCCCCGTTCAGATGAGAGGTCTCATGAGCAAAATTCAAATAAGACTGCGTCTCCGCTGTACAAACCTGGCTGTAGGTCAGGTTTTTGTGCCATAGCTTGCCGATGTCCCAAGAGTCGAAAGCGAGCCCTTTTTGCTCAAGCAGTAAAAGCCCCAGCACCGTATAGCGGATGTCATCATCGCTCTCCATATACTGAATGGTCTCGCTTGTGCTCATGGGCGACCAATCATTCAGCCCCAGCCCATACTGCTCTTTTGCTGCCGATTCGCCCGGTGTATAACCTTTAATCGGCCAAGCGCCAGCGCCGCGAAACCACAGCTCAATATTTTCCCAGCCCGGCCGGCCGTCTTTGCCATACAGATAGTCCCAAAACTCCAATGGCTTGCCTAGCGCACAGCCCACACTGCGTCCGAGCCAGGCACCGTAAAACTTGTCCATCCACTGCTCATCGGTCAAATTCGCTGCCAGCGTTCTTGGCCCTTCGGGGCGCAGCCTGCGGATCTCCTCCAAATCGGAAGGCTCCTCATAAGGGAAATCCGCACTCACTTCCAGTGCAGACAGCTCGTTATAAATCTCCATAAGCGCATCATGGCGTTCACCCGCCGCAGCCAGCTTTTCCGCAAAGCCGTCTACGTTGCAGCCTTCTTCCCCGCGCTGAATAATCTCAAACCGGACAATTTCCTGAAGCTTATCCCAGCCTGCCATAATTAAGCCTGCCCTTTCCGAGCTTTGGCGTTCTCATCATGTACAGCCAGAGCGTCAAAAATCAGCTTAATAAAGGCTTCACGGTCCACATCCATCAACACCTGCACATTCGCCGTTTCATCGGTTTTTTTGCGGCGGTCTGCTACGGTCATGCCTCTCGTCACCCTGCCGTCCGTCTCAATCGAGACGTAATAGCTTTCACTTTGGAACAGCTCCGGGCGAAGCAGCCAAGCAATTGCGCACGGATCATGCAGCGAGCTGCCTTCAAAGCCCAGCTTGCGGCTGTAGATGGAATAGAAGTCCAGCAGCTCGCCTACCATATGGGAAACCTCGCCGCGCTGCTTCAGCGCATCAATATCCTCTTGATAAATAGCCGCCTTATCGGTCACATCCAGACCGCTCATCGTAATCGGCACGCCCGATTCAAACACCATTCGTGCAGCCTCCGGGTCCACGTAAATGTTGAACTCTGCTGTTGACGTGACATTGCCATAGCTGATGCCTCCGCCCATTAGGGAAATCTGCTCGATGTTCTCTTTTACATCGGGGAAGCCTTTGAGCAGCAGCGCAATATTCGTCAGCGGGCCGATCGGCACGAGCGTTACCTTCTGCTCCGAGGAGCGGATAATTTCGACCATCAGCTCAATCGCATGTTTGTTGACCGGCTTAAACCGGGAAGGCGGCAATTCTGGGCCGTCCATGCCCGAATCGCCATGCGCCTCTTCTCCGGTTACGAGCTTGCCTAGCAGCGGTCCGGGCGCGCCTTTCGCCACCGGAATATCTTTATCTATAAAGCTGAGCAGCTTCAGTGCATTATTCGTAATTTTCTCCAGCACCTGATTGCCGCCAACCGTCGTAATCGCCTTTACCTCCAACTGCTGCGGATTGGCAAGTGCGAGCAAAATAGCGATCGCGTCATCATGCCCGGGATCACAGTCGATAATAATCGGTCTAGCCATCGTGTTAATCATCCTTTCACTTTCGTTTTAAAATCTTGGTGAAAAAGAGTCTACGTTGCGTAAAAAAAACCGTTTCCGATCGCCATTGCCCTTGAATTTCTGTGAATTAACCTCTTCGGTAGAAATTCAAGGACAAAAGCGAGCACTATCGTTTCTCCAATCGGTCCTTTTTACTCCACTACGACTTTTTCTCCAATCTTTTAAGCTTTCTATTTCTTTTACGGGATTCGCTGATTGCGTATACGATGAGACCAATAACGGTCGTGACGTATGGGAGTGTGCCGATCAGCTCTGCCGGAATTTTAAGCACCTGAAGCGCATTGGCCAGCGCATCCGCCGCGCCGAACAATAGCGACGTCAGCGTCGTGCCGACCGTCGTGCTGCGCCCCATCGACTCCGCGGCAATCGCAATCCAGCCCCGGCCGGCGGTCATATCCCGCGTGAACAGCGATAGGTAGCCCATCGACATATATGCGCCGCCAAGCCCGGCGAAAAAGCCGCTCAGCAGCAGCGCCGTATACTGCACCTTCACTACGCTGACTCCTACCGACTGGGCAGCCTGCGGATTTTCGCCGACTGAGCGAATGCGCAGGCCGAGCGGCGTTCTTTTCAGCATGTAATACACAATAAAAACCGCCAGTATCGACATATAGGTCAATACATTATGGCCGGAGAAAATCGGTCCCAGCACCGGAATATCCTTAAGCAGCGGAATGTCCACGCTAGGCAGCACCTTGCTCGGAAGCGAGGTCGAGGAGCCTTTGTCCCCGCTTAGCAAATACAAAATAAATACGGTTCCCCCGGAGGCGAACATATTGATCGCGACCCCGCCAAGAATGATATGCGTCTTGAAATGCAGAGTAAAAAAAGCCAGTATGCCGGAAATAAGCGTGCCCGCCATTACCGCGCCCAGCAGCCCCACCCATGAGCTGCCCGTATAAGCGCTGACTACGACGCCTGAAAGGGCCGCCACCAGCATAATGCCCTCAAGTCCAATATTGATAATGCCCGCACGGTTGGAAATGAGTGCTCCTAGTGCCGCGAACAAAATCGGAGTCGTTACCCGGAGGACAGAAAACGCAAATTCAGTCGTGAAAATGACATGAAACAAACTAGACATTACGCTGTGCCTCCTTGAGCAGCATCCGATTTTTCCAGAACTTCAAAAACTGCTCTGCCGAAATCAGCAAAATAATAATCGCCTGCACAATCGAAATCATTTCGGCCGGCACATCGGAGAAACGCGCCATCTGGTCGGCTCCGATTCGGATATAAGCCAGGAAGAGCGCTGCGCCAATGACCGAAAACGGGTTATTTTTCGCCAGCATCGCTACTAGCGCACCATCCAGGCCGTAGCCCGGCAGCGACGACCACTGAAAGCGATTGTACATGCCCAGCACTTCGACCGAGCCGCCCATGCCCGCAATAAAGCCAGCAATTAAATGTACGATAATGATGACCTTGGCCGTCTTCATGCCGGAATAGCCCGCAAATTCGCGATTGGCCCCCGTCATCCTCAGCTCATAGCCCCATTTGGTTTTGTAGAGAAAATAATGCGCGGCTACGATCAGCACCAGCACGATAATCAGTCCCGTATGAATACGCGTGCCCGGTATCAGCTTGGTGAGCATCGCTGTTTTCTCGAACTTAAAGGATACAGCGGCAAAGGCCTGGGCATCGCGCAGCTTATAGTTCAAAATATAAAGCCCGATGCCGAACAAAATATTGTTGAACATCAGCGAGCTGACGAGCTCATTTACATTCCATTTAGCCTTGAGAATACCTGGAATAGCGGATAACACCGCACCGACGAGCGACCCTGCAAGGATAGCCACAATCGGATGCACAAAGCTGTTCAGACTAAGATGAATCGCAAGCGAAGCTGCAACTACCCCGGAAAAATAAAACAGCCCTTCCGCTCCGAGATTGAATAAATTCGCTTTAAACAGCAGCGATACCGCAAGTCCTGTGAACATGAGCGGAATCGCCATTTCAATGACGTTGCCGATATGCCCCTTCGTATTCAGCGGCTCCCATAGAAAGATGCGAATGCTCTCCAGCGGCTGCTCGCTGACAATGGAAATAATAATAAAAGCGAGAACAAGCGCAATCAGAATGACCGCTGTCGTTCGGATGACTTCAAAATATTTTACCTTCATGCTTCCACGGCCCTCCTGATTTGCTGCTCGTCCTGCCGGTTAAGACCCAGCATGTATAATCCGAGCTCTTCCTCGCTTACCATTGACGGCTGTTCCAAATAAGCGACGATTTGTCCTTCATACATGACGAGCAGGCTGTCGCTCAGCTCCAATATTTCGTTCAAATCTGCCGAAATGAGCAGCACGCCGCTGCCGCCATCCCGAAGCTCAATGAGCTTCTGGTGAATAAATTGGGCTGCCCCGATATCGACGCCGCGAGTCGGCTGCTCGGCAATGAGCAAATCCGGCGCTGTCGAGCATTCGCGAGCGACGACGACCTTCTGCATATTGCCGCCTGAAAGCATGCCTATCGGCTGATTCGGGCCCGAGCAGCGCACGCGGAATTCCTCAATGAGAGTGGCCGCAAGCTGCGCTATTTTTTTACTTCTCAAAAAGAGGCCCTTGTTCATCGCTTTCGTATTGTATTGCGTAGAAATCAAATTATCGGAAATGCTCGCGTCTTTGGCTGCCCCTTGGCGCATGCGGTCCTCCGGAATATAGGAAACGCCGAGCGAGCGAATTTTGCGGATATCATAGCCTTGTATGTCCGTGCCTTTAACGGCTACATTTCCGCTGCGCACAGCCAAACTGCCCGTTAAAGCTTCAACGAGCTGCGTTTGCCCATTGCCCTCGACTCCAGCAATGCCAACGATTTCGCCGCCGCGCACCTTGAACGCTACCTTGTCGAGCAGCGCCTTGCCCGTCTCATCCGCCAATGAAAAATCAGTAACAGACAGGATTGGCGCACCGTAAGGCTTCTGCTCCTTGTCATACCTCAGCACGACGTCGCGGCCGACCATCAGCTTGGAAATTTCCTGCTCGGTAACGTCCTTGGTCCAAAAAACGCCTTCGCTTTTGCCTGCGCGCATAATCGTGATTCGGTCGCAAATCGCTTTAACTTCCTTCAGCTTGTGGGAAATAAACACAATCGTATGCCCCTGCTGCTTAAGCTGCGTCAGCTCGCGGAACAGCTCCTCGGTTTCCTGCGGGGTCAGTACGGCCGTCGGCTCATCAAGTATCAGAATCTCGGCGCCACGCAGCAGAGCTTTCAAAATTTCGACCTTCTGCTTCATGCCGACACTAAGGTCCTCAACCTTCGCCTTCGGATTAACGAGCAGATTGTATTTTTTGCTCATCTCCTCAGTCATCCGCACCGCTTCGTTGTAATTAATGCTGACGCCCTTCTTTGGCTCCATGCCCAGCACCATATTTTCCGCAACGGTGAACGAAGGCACCAGCATAAAATGCTGATGGACCATGCCGATGCCATGATCTATCGCATCCTGTGGCGAAGCCAACGACACCTGCTTGCCCCGAAGAATGATTTCGCCTTCGCTCGGCTCTTCCATGCCGAACATCATTTTCATCAGCGTGGATTTGCCGGCGCCATTTTCGCCAACGATTGCGTGTATCTCGCCCTCGGCAAGCGTAAACTGCACCTTCTGGTTGGCGACAACCCCGTTCGGGTAAACCTTCGTAATATTTTTCATTTCGAGCAGCTGATTCGGCATCATCGTAAAACCCCTTTACCTTTCGGAGGTCATTATAAAGAGGCAGCTGGCCTTCTTCCTGATGGAAAGAGAAGAATGACCAACTGCACTAAGCTTTGCGGATCGTTATTATGGTTTAACCGCGTTGCGGATGGCTTCGATTTGCGAAGTTTCCATACCCATCGCATTGTCTACTTTAATCTCTTGCTTAGCCAGCTTTTGCTTGATATCTTCTACTTGCTTCTGCATATCAGCCGTGAAGATCGATTTGTAAATGTCATTTTCAGCAATGCCTACGCCATCTTGATCAAAGCTGAGCACTTGGCGTTGTCCATATTCGAGCGTGCCCTCTTGCGTTTTCTTCACTGCGCCAAGAATAGAGGTATCGATTTTTTTAATAGCAGACGTCACGATCAGATTCGCTTTTTCTTTATCCGTTTCCTGAAGCAGGAACCCTTGGTCGGAGTCAACGCCAATCGCGTAACGCTTCTTGTCCTTCGCTGCATCGAAGATGCCCAGGCCCGTCGCGCCAGCCACGTTGAAAATCACGTCGACGCCAGAGTTGTACTGAATGAGCGACAGCTCCTTGCCTTTCGCCGGGTTCACGAAATCGCCCGCATAGGAAACGGCTACCTTAATGGCAGGATCGACGTATTGTGCCCCTTGGATATAACCAACCAGGAATGCATTAATGCCGGGAATGTCCATGCCGCCGACAAAGCCAATCACATTATCTTTGTTCGCATTTGGAATATCGGACTTCGTCGCAATTGCAGCTACTGCGCCTGCAAGGAAGGAAACCTCGTTCGTTGCGTAAGACATCGCATATACGTTAGCCGGTGTTTCTTCAATATCCGTGTCGTAGTTGATGAATTTTTTGTCCGGATACGTTTCTGCGGTCGCATTAAACATCTCGGTAATTTCAGATCCGCCGGAGATAATAATATCCCAGTCCTGCGCTGCTATATCTTGATAAGTAGGTTCCCACTTCGTTTTGTCTGTTCCCATTTCAATCACTTTCGTATCTGCGCCCAATTCGGATTTAACAAGCGTCAATCCCTTGTTCGCTGCATCAAAGAAAGATTTATCCCCAAGTGTACCCGGTACGAGCAGAACAACCTTCAGCTTCTTATCCCCGCCTGTACTGCCTGAGCCTGCTGCATTGCCGCTGCTTGTCCCCGTATTTCCTCCACCGCAAGCTGCCAGCACCAATAGAACCGAAACCATGAGTAATGCCATCACATTTTTCTTCATTCTCTGTTCCCCCACTCTCTGTCGATTAAAAGACGTGTCCCCTTTGAAACTAGCCGCCCGCGCTTGCTGTCCTGAAAAGAATGCTTACCCCAAGTGTAATGTAGAAAATAAATAGGTTATAATAAAGGTACGCTTTTACGAATAGCTTGTTCGGGATGATACGATCATATCAAATTCGAAATCAAATAATTATCTCGATTCGGTCAACTTTTTATACGATTCGGCTATATACACGCGAAGGAGGGCTGTTATGAATCGATTATTGTATTTAGCAAATGACATACATGAGAGAAATACTAACATCCCTCCTCATCAGCATGAGTGCTACGAGCTTGTTTATTACATTCGCGGTATGGGTCCAACCGTCATTGCAGGCCGTAAATATCGCTTTAAAGAGCATACGATTGCCCTCATCGCTCCTCGGCATATTCATAGCGAGATTCATGAGCTGGAGGGCGAGGTGCTGTTCATTGGTTTTAACGCTCCTGATGTGGAATTAAAAGGATTAAGCGGGGTTTATGACGACGATGCGAGCCATACGATTTTAAAGCATTTATGGCGCATAAAAGAGGAGTTTTTCATCCGTCCGAGAACCGACAGCGAATCGCTGAATGCTCTCCTCAATGAGCTGCTTCCGCCGCTGCAGCAAATTTTTGGAAACCGAAAAACACCCCATCCATCAGAAGATCGGGTCAAATACGTGCTGCAATATATGGATGACCATTATAAGCAGAAGCTCACCGTTGAGCTGCTTGCCGACATGTCCGGTTACAGCTATGACCGGTTCCGCCACCTTTTTAAGGAACGCTACAATATTGCGCCTCTCCAGTATATTTTGCTAAAACGTCTGGAATATGCAAAATCGCTGCTCATAGGTACCCAGATGCATATTTCTGAAATTGCCGCCGATGCCGGCTTTGCCAATGATGCGCAATTTTGCAGCATGTTTAAACGGGAAATTGGCTGTACGCCTCGCACCTATAGGAAGGGCAAAATTTTGTGAGGGTTTGAAAATATTAATCTATAGAGGGAAGGGAGTGACTGGAATGCCAATGGCTATCGCCTGCCTTCAGAAGCGGAATGTGGCAATATGCTTGCAAAGACGGTACAACAGGCTACAGATATGGAGAGCTTGATCAAATTGCTTGGTATGATGAAAATTCGGGAGGTGTCACTCACGAGGTCGGGCAGAAGGAATCTAACGCTTGGGGACTTTATGATATGCTCGGGAATACGTGGGAATGGTGCTGGGATTTATATGATGCGGAAGTATATGGTCCGTACCGTATTTTCCGTGGTGGCAGCTGGGCTGAAGAGGCCCGGGGCTGTGGGGCTACGTGCAGGCGCCGCAGTCATCCATCCTTTTGCATCGACGACCTTGGCTTTCGCCTTGCCCGATCCGTTGCACCATCGCATAGGCCAAATTAATGAGACGAACTCACCAAGCATGGCGTGTGGGTTCATCTCATCTATCCATTAACAGCCTATTTCATGTTGACGCTTAAGCTAAGCTTTGCCTTTATATGTCTTCGTGGCTGTATCGAGCATGGATTTCCAATCTGCAAACTCGGTCTCGCGCGCAACATGGCGATCAAACAGCTCATCAGGAATGTTGTCGATCTCCTCATGCGTTTCTGCTTGAAAATTGCCTTTCTCCAAAAACTGCCCAAAGCTGCTGCTGCTGGAATGCTTGCTCATAAATGCATCGTTAAACAGCTCGTTTAATGATACCTCGTTCGGATCTTCCTGGTTTGTTTTCTGTCCCTGCAGTTCCTTCAACAGGTCGTCAAATGACATTGGTTTTTGCTTTCTCAGATTACCACTCCTTCAATTTGTGCGATCGACTCCAGGCCCATGCAAAATCCCTATACATGGAGTCTGATCTTTTTAAAAACCTTTTAAACATTCAAACGTAAACGGCTGAAGCCGGCCTTTGGCGGCAAGGCTTCCGTTTCGCAGGTGGAATATAAGTTCATTTATAAGGGTCAAACTTATAAAGTCTTATATTTTCAAAAAAAACCTTCTGGAAAGCACGGCTTTACGCTCACCAAGATTTCAGTTACTTCTATAATATCATTATTCATGCTATGCGTTAATATATGGATCGTTTAAGTTTTTTATTTTTGGGCTAAACGCTGGGCTTCTCGCCTTTTTGAGTACTTGAAGCAGCGGCTCCATCCTGGTTTTTAGTCCCTTTGCTTTTATAAGGCTTAGGCGCGTTTTTGGCTTTATTGGCACTAGCCTGCCACCGATTCCAGCCCTTCTTGTCCGTTCCCCTGCCTGTTCCACCCTTGCCCTTCGCCTTGCTCAAAAAATCACTCCTTTATGGTTGGCTCAAAATCGAGACCGTTGCTTGATGCCTAAATCCAGCTAAGGTGAAACGGCTCTCGCCGTCCTCTGGCCGCGGCGCGTTTCATTCCAAGAAATATAGAGAAAGTATGGCGAAATCATATGCTTTCCTATATTTTAAAAATGAAAAAGCATCTCCTACGCCTGTATTAGCTGACAGACCTGCTGTGCAGCCAATGGAATAGACAGATGCAGACTCAGTATAACAATGAAACGCTTGATTTGCCAGAGGTAGCGATTATTAATGATCGCTTTTCATAGCGAAAGCAGGGGAACGGGGGCCAATGCCGGACAAAAAAGCAGCTTCAACAACGTCGATTCTCAGGTAAAGATGCTATATAATATGGTGGATTCAGGCACAGTGCTCTTAGCAGCAATCGCATAATGTGGTGCCCGGCTACTAATCGTCAGATGAAATTGGCCTCGAATAAGCGCTAAGCAAGTAGCAGCAGAGAGATGAACGACCGGACATTTGCTGAGACCTTGAAGCTTGAGAAGACGTTTGGGATTCTCGGGACGCTTGGGACGTTCGGGGCGCTTGGGACGTTTGGGATTCTCGGGGCGTTCGGGGCGCTTGGGGCGTTTGGAATTCTCGGGACGTTTGGGACGTTCGGGACGTTTGGGACGTTCGGGAAACTCCCTCCTTTTTTTCAAGGACTGAGAATCCGCTATTGTGGCTTTTAAATCGATTTCAGGGTGAACGCGGACAGGAAATCCATTATTGCCCCAATTTTCCCGTCAAACTGGCTTTTCGCAACGCATTAACGGCTCCTGAGTCCGCCAGTTATCCTAAACCCTTGAAATTGTTGAAATAGCGGCTGCTGTGTCCGCCAACCCTAGCTTTGGGCAGGGATTCGGTATAACCCCTGAAACGGAAAACATGAAGCTGCTCTTCCGCCCGCGTCGATTTAAAAAAGCAGCGGCATAGTTATAGCCCGCTCTGTTATTGGGTCTGCCTGAATGCTTCTGTTTGATCCATGCTTTCGCAGAATGCTAAAGCCCTCTGTACCCATTCCTCAGGGCGATGCGCGCTTAATTCCCCATGCTTATAGCCTGCTAATTGCTCGACCTTGCAATTAGGTGTATTTTTTTGAAGGATTAAAGCCGCTTCCTTAAGGGGGCCTGGATCTTTACTTCCATACCAGCTAAGGATCGGCACCTCGCAGGTATTTATTTCTTTCCTTAAAGCATAGGCAAAATGGGAGTCAAAAATCGCATCCGCGCTGTCCACATGAAATACGGACAATTCACGCAAATACATATCCATGTATGCTTTTGGCAGGTGTATGGGCTTCGGCGTCATGCGATCCGACAATCTTGCCATGATTCCGGTCGAAAGAAAACGCAAATACGTCCGGTGAAGAAATTTGCCATATTTCAATATGCGCGGTTGAGGCATGCATGAGGCGCTCTCAATAATCGCTTTATCAGCCAACCGGCTACGCTTAGTCAACATCTCAATAACGATCTGCCCGCCTAGCGACACGCCGGCTATTGCAAACAGCTTTCCATTGCAATGCTCATCTATATAAGCAAGCAGTTTATTGGCTGATTCAATCGTCGAGCTATACCGTTCATTACTCTCTTCGCCATGCCCATCCAAATGTAGGCAAAATCACATGATAGCGATGCTGGAGCATCTCAGCTTGTCTATCGAACATTCTGGACCACATCGCGCCATGCACGAGCATGACTGCCGGCAGATTTTTGTTGCCATAGGTACGAAATTTCATGGGTTACACTCCTTTACTGCTGCCTGTACTTCATTATGTTAAAAATCGCATTCATCTCTAGTACCGGTCAGCTCTGCCCATCTCGCCATCAAAAGCTTCGCATAATCGACGGAAAATAGTCCATAATGCCCTAATGCATATCCATCATTCACTTCTATTAACAAGGTTTCCCCCTTATCCGTTAAGCCAAAATCTATCGCATTTCCTTTAGGCGCAGAGGTGAACTGTGCAACCGCGGTTTCAACGACTTTATAGTCAAAATGCATTCTCCAGTTTCCTTTGTACCTGCGTATATCTAATATTTCTCCGTATCTGACGAAGCATCTCCATTCCGCTACAAAATGAACGACCTCGGAGCATAATATATCAGGATCTTCCCCGTATGTGCCACAGCCTACTAAGTCCTTTGTCCCGCGAACAACGACGCCAGTGAACTTTTTGTCCTCAATTGGCTTTATAAATATGTTCCAGCTGTCTGGATTGTTTGCAATCGCGCTTAATTTAGATGTCCATATTTTTCTGCCCAAGTAGCCTTCCAGCTCCTCTGGATAATCCATTTCAGGCGTAATGATGTTATGTTTAAAAAGGGCTTCTCTCACTTCATTCACATAACCAACGACGGACGATGTCTTCTTTTTGATTTCCTGACAGCTCGCTGACCGTTTCAAAATAATGAATTTCAAAACCCATTTGCTTGAATCCGTCAAAAGCGGCATAAAAATTATGGCTCGCAATTTCATTATCGCTATTTTTTCGAATATACGCCCTCATCTTATTCACCTTTCTATCATGCTCTACTCGGCTATTAAATCTATATCACGATTATATCATTCCCTTTTTTGGAAAAAACAAAAAAAATAGACTGCTCCATGTGAACAGTCCATTACTTATTAATAAAGCAGATTTGTCTTTCTCTTTATTTGCGCAAATGCTTTAGCCTTCTCCATGCCTAAAGCATTAGAGATATACACATTTTCCACTCTGCTGCTGAGTGCGCTAACCACTTCATTCGTTATCGTTCCAACTCGCTTGGCGATTTCTCCGGCTGTTAGGCTCTCCTTGCCATCTTGTCCGATCAGCGTTGCCGTATCCCCTTGCTGAACCCCCGCTATCGAGGTCACATCGACCATCAACTGATCCATGCAGATTTTCCCTACTATTAAAGCCCGCTGTCCATGTATGAGTACACAGCCTCCCTTTTGGGACAGCTCGCGCGGAATGCCGTCGGCATATCCAATCGATACCGTTGCGATTTTGCTGTCTCGTGAAGGCGTATAGCACCCATTGTATCCGACGGGCTCGCCTGCATGAATGCTCTTGACCAACGTAACGGTCGCTTTCAGTGACAAAACCGGACGCAGCTCGACGTTCGCATGCACGCGGTCGTTATCCTGGCTCAGTATGCCATATAGGGCGATGCCTGGCCTTACCATTCCATAACCTCTTTCCGGATAATTTAATATGCCGTAGCTGCTCTGGATATGCGTGATGCCCGGATTTACGCCATCTGCCAGGAGCTGTTCGACCACGCTGTCGAATCTCTCTAACTGAAGCCTCGTAAAATCCACATCCTCCTTGCGGTGGCTTTCCGCAGACGTGAGGTGGCTGAATGTGCCCATAACTTGCAAATTTTTATGCTGATACATCGAACGTATACGCTCCATGTCGTTGTAATGTTCACCCAGCCGATTCATGCCCGTATTGATTTTAATATGCACCTTTATTTTTTTGCCAAAAGCTTGCAGCCTCTCTGCATCATCCGCATTAATAACGGTCTGCGCAAGTTTGTAGCGGCGCAGCTCCTGAAGACGATGCAATGGCGTATAGCCTAAAATGAGGATATCTCCTTTGATCCCTTTTTTGCGCAGGGCTATGCCTTCATCAATTGCTGCAACAGCGAAGGAACGAACGCCCGCTTCATTAAGCTTCCTTGAAATCGGGATGCTGCCATGACCGTATGCGTCCGCTTTGACCACCGCCATGATTTGAGTGCCAGCTTGGGCAACCTTTTTAAACTGCCTGAGATTATGCACTAAATGATCGAGATTGATTTCTGTCCATGCTCGATGCAGAGCTGGCTTTCGACTCGCAGCAGCCAGCTTGAAATAGTCCATACCGCCATAGCCAAATTTACTCACAGCTCCGATCCGCCTTTCTGATGAAATACTGTCACAACAAAGCCATCCTGATTATTGCCGGATAGTTGATAGCTATCTCCGTTAATAATAGGTACCGTTGTTACCTGCTCCTCTGCTTCCACATAATAAATTTCGGCGAAGGCAGAACGCCCCTCCACATAAAGATGCTCATTGCGGTAAGAGAAGCTCTTCATATAGGCCGTATACTCCTCCAAGCACAAATCCAGCTGCTTCATCAGCATAGAATGCGGATAACCCACGTAACGGTAATGCCAAGGCTCGCAAGCGATGCCCGTAATGGCTTCCTTGCTTTCCTCATACCTTTGGATAAAACCGTACTCTGCCGCAAGCGCTTTGAACCTGCCGCTCGCGCCATCATCGGGAAACGTCGGACAAATATAATCGATCTCGCCGCTGCACAGCCCCACATCTATTGCAAGCCCTGTCTGGTGCTCGCTTGCTCCCGGAATGGCCACATATCTCGATGTGAAAGCCGCTCCATTTTCCTCTAGCGAAGCCGCATATATTTTGGCTTGCGCTTCTCTGGAACGATAGCCGCTTACTGCGGCAATTTCGTTCACCGCCTGGCACGCCTCCAAGAGCGCGGACAATGGCTGGAGGCACATTTTATCGAGCATAATCCGCTGCTCCTGCACATGGCTAGCCTTACGTATACTTGCCGGCACTGACCTCAGGCTGGGCACAATTTGTTTGACCGGATTTTCCGGATTCACTAGAATTAAGCAGCCTTTATGCACGTCTTCTCGGCTCACCTGTATACGGCTTTCTTGCTGCCTATCAAGCTGCCTTTCTCTCTGCCTTTCATGCTGCCTTTCCTGCTTCCTCTCGCTGGGCTTGCGGCTTATGCTTATGGCTTCCATCATAATGGCGCCTTTGCTGTCTCCAGCTCGATGAGACGGTCCAGCAGCTCAGGAAAGGCAAGCCCCGCATGCTTCATCATATTCGGATACCTGCTGTGCGCTGTGAAACCGGGAAGCGTGTTGACTTCATTAAATAAGAGCCGCCCATCGCTCGCATAAAATAAATCCACCCTTGCTAGCCCGCTGCATCCCAGCACGCTATAAATCCGCAGCGCCATCGCTTTCACTTTGTCCGCCATATCCTTATGGATGCGGGCAGGCAGATGAATGGCTGCTGTGCCTAACGAGTATTTTTCTTCATGGTCAAAAAACTCGCCCGTCAGCGCTATTTCATCGATTTCGCCGATCATGGGCTGCGAGGCATCGCCAAGTATAGCGCAGCCCACCTCAAAGCCATTCACATGCTGCTCGATTACAACTTTTCCGTCATGGGAAAAAGCTTCCTCAATGCCGCTTATCAGCTCTTGCTCTGAGTAAGCTTTCGTTATGCCGATGGAGGAGCCTGATCTGGAAGGCTTCACATAAAGCGGGAAGCCCAGCTTCGCCGCTGCCCCCACTGCTTCGGCAATGGAATCGCCAGCCAGGACGGTAATTGAAGGCGGCACTTCCAGTCCGGCAGCTTGGACTACATTTTTGGCCACCGCTTTATCCATGCATATGGCAGAGGATAATGTGCCGCAGCCTACGAATGGCAGGTCGGAAAGCTCAAGCAGCCCCTGCACGGTGCCATCCTCGCCATTTTTACCATGCAAAACCGGGAATACGACATCTAACGTTGTGATGTGAAATTCCGTATGCACAAGCTCAATGAGTCCTCTCGTTTCTTTGCTCGGAGATAAAACAGCCGGGACGCACTGGGCAGACTGGCTGCTCCAGCGATCCTCCCGAATGTCTGCTAAGTCCCCGTTATATCTATACCAGCGTCCGTCTCTCGTAATACCGATCATGACGACATCATATTTATCTCGATTTAAATGCTCCAGAACAGCGGCTGCTGAGGATAACGACACTTTATATTCCGTAGAACAACCGCCGAACAATACGCCCACTCGTATTTTATTCATGTTCTCCTTCATCCCCCTATCAGATGTATGAATCTAGCATAGCGGGCTTCTCTTATGAGCCTATAACCGTAAGCTTAGTAGAATCGAAACATTTGCTTATCATTTCTTAACACTTCTTAACATTTGTTTAGCAAAAACAAAAAACACAATTCCTCGTATACAAGGCCATTGTGTTTTCGTTATTAATATAAAGGAAAGCGCGTTTCAAATATCGTCTCGCCCCGCCTGCTTTTTACCGCAATCGTTCCATCATGCAGCTCCACAATGCTCTTGGCAATCGAAAGCCCCAGTCCCGTTCCGCCTGTCTGCTGTGACCGGGATTGGTCTCCGCGATAGAAGCGTTCAAATAAATAAGGCAAATATTTTTCGGGAATCGCCTCGCCATAATTGACGACCTCCACTACAGCATAGCCCTGCTCCCGCCGCAAACGGACATCGACATAGCCGCCTTCCTGCCCGTATTGAATCGCATTCATAACCAAATTTTCAAAGGCTCTGACCAGCCGGTCGCCATCGGCCTTAATTTTGAGCGGAGCAGCGTCTGGAAAGACACGTCCCTTCATTCCTGCCGCTTCCAAATTCGGCACGAACTCCTCTAACAGCTGCTGGATAAAACCGTTCAAATCCAATTCAAGCTTTTCCAAAGGCATGCCGTTATTGACCCGCGTAAATTCGAATAAATCATCAATTAATTTTTTCAAGCTTAATGACTTTTCATAGGCAATGCCAATGTAATAACGAAGCTCGACCTCATCTTTATAGCGATCCTGTTCGATCAGCTCCAGAAAGCCGAGAATCGAGGTCAAAGGCGTACGCAAATCATGAGAGACGCCAGTGATCAAATCATTTTTCGTCTTCTCCGCCTTGCGCTCCTCCTCAATCAGCATGTTCAGCTTGTGGCCCATTTGATTGATGTTATAAGCGACCTCGCCCAATTCATCCGAGGATTTTACCGCGATCTCGTAGTTCAGATTGCCATTAGCAATTTGCTGGAGGCCGAAGGTAATTTCCCTTAAATAATGAATCGTTTGATTGCTGATTAGAAAAAATACGACCAGGAAGAGAAAAAAGCAGGTGGCGATAATGAGCGGCAAACGCCCTACCGTTTCAATAATGCCGCGTATGAGCTCGCCTAGCGGCGCTATTTCTGCAAGCAATACGACTGCAAAATAAAGCAGCATAAATAAAATAAAGCTGATGACGAGGCTTATTAAAAACCCGAATACGAGCTTCCACCGAATCGTTCGAAACAGCCAGCTTCCCGTTCCAAATGCTGCAAGGCTTCCGCGATAACCAGCCTTTGCCGCATTCGTCTCCCGGCTGTAGAAGAAAATTAAACAGAGGCTGAACAAAAGCAAAGCCGCAAATAGGACAAGCGGTAAAGTCCCTACAATATTTTGCAGCCCTCTTACGGTTTCCCGGAATGGCCGAAAATTCATGAGCACATTGGCTGACAGCCCATAGGCGACAAACAAGCCGATTATCGTAATCGCGAAGCTTCCAAGCGTAGCAAACATAAGGCGTTTCATTTGCTCACTGCTCATAGCGCCTCCATTTTGTAGCCGATGCCCCATACCGTTTTTATAAACTTGGGATGCTGCGGGTCCTTCTCGATTTTCTCGCGAATTTTACGAATATGCACCATGACCGTATTTTTCGATTCCATGAACGGCTCATTCCAAGCTACCTCGTAAATTCGCTCCGTACTCAGAACAATGCCCCGATTAATAGCTAACAGCTCCAGCACGGCAAATTCACGCGGCGTCAGCTTTACCTCCTGCCCGTCGGCGGTAACGGTATGGGCATCAATATTAATGACAAGGTCATCAATTACAATTTGCTGGTCGCTGCTCGGCTCCGACTTCTGAATACTCATCCGATTATAACGGCGCAAATGCGACTTAATCCGCGCAACGAGCACAAGCGGACTGAACGGCTTGGACACATATTCGTCAGCACCGATGCTAAGACCCGTAATTTTATCGATATCCTGCGTCTTCGCTGACAGCATAATAATCGGGATATTGTGATCCTCGCGAATTTTCATACAGGCTTCCAGTCCGTCCATCTTCGGCATCATGACATCCAGTATGATCAGATCAACGCTATGTTTGCTCAGCAGCTCAAGCGCCTCTAATCCATTCGACGCTTGCAGCAGCTGATAACCTTCATTCAGCAAATAAATTTCAATCAGCTTTAATATTTCCTTCTCATCATCGACCATTAATATCGTTGCAGCAGCCATTATGTGACCCCTTTCCTCCCAAGCCCCTTGCCTTGTTCCCTACAGTTTACCCTCCCTGCATTATGAAGGAAACAGTTTAACAACAAGGGCCTCAATACTTATGAATGGTTTAACTTTTTCTTAACGATGAGCGGATACCGCTCTTATATGCTGTCCCATTTTTACGACTATTACCTATTTACGTCATTTGAGGGATTCAAATATGCATTTTACCCAAAAGCTGTTTTTTCATCGCCAAATAATTGTATGATGTTTAGATACCGTCGTACAATGACGCAAGTGGAACTGAGGGAGGTATCCTTTTATGTACCGAGTAGCAATTTGTGAGGATGAGGAGCAGCAAAGAGAGCTCGTTAGAAGCATGCTCATTGCTTTGTCGATCAAGTCCAATATCGATTTTGAAATCGAATTATTCAGCTCGGGAGAACAGCTTCTCTCTCATTACGAGCGGGAAGAAGCGCCTTTCCATATTTTAATCTTGGATGTTGAAATGGGCGGGCTAAACGGGATTCAAACCGCTCGAAAAATTAGAGGGCTCCATCGCCTCGATGAGCAAATTGTCTTCCTGACAAGCTACCCGGAATATATGGTCGAAAGCTTTGACGTCATGACCTTTCAATATTTATTAAAGCCGGTAGCCCCTGCAATCCTTGAGGAAAAAATAATAAAGCTATGCCAATACTTTCAAGCGCTTCACAAAAAGTTTCTGGTCATCAAGTCGGCTTATGAAGAGGTTGTTTTAAAATATGATGACATCATTGGCATCGAGGCAGCCAAAAGCTTAAGCGTAAAGAGCAAGCTGAATTTTATGACCTCACATGGAACCTATGAAAGCAAAGGCATCCTTGCCGATTACGCTTCAGCCTTGAAGGACAGCAACTTCTTGCAAATTCATCGATCCATTATTATTAATCTGCTCCACGTAAAGAAGTTTGCGAGCGGGGTTGTTCTCATGTCTAATGGCCTGGAGCTGCCGATCGGGCGTTCAAAAATTAAAGAAGTGAAAGATTTTTATACTAAATTTATGATTATGAGGGTTCATGAATATGATTCAAGGTAGCCTGTTTATCGTAATAAGCATTGCTTTTGTAATGTGCGTTCAAGTCTCTATATACTTTAACTCCGTTTTTGGCAAGTCGGCTAGAAAGCCGCATCGCTTCCTTTATTCCATTATTTTCATCATATTTGATTCACTATATTTGATTTTTTATATCTCGCCTGTTATATCCTCGACTTTAGCGCTGCTTGTCATATTTAGCTTGGCTCAGTCGTACAAGGTCGAGTTAAAAGCCAAAATCATTTTTACGATTCTTTATAGCGTGATCATGTCCATCGTTAATCTCATCTCGCTTTATATTTTTTATCAGCTGGATTCTGTTGACTTCAGCAGCTTTAATTCCATTAATGCTGAGGACCCGTTCGCTTACACGAAGGCTACTATGCTCACTTGCATCATCATGTTTGCCATCATTCAAATTATACGCCTAATTGCTAAGCACAAAAGCTTCTCTGTGCATTACCGTTACTATTTGCTCATCATGATTATCCCTGCAATCAGCCTGTACCAGCTTAATGTGCTGACAAGCTATAGCGAGAAGAACATTCATTATTTCATATCGGTCATCGGGTTTCTTTTCATCAATGTGATGATCATTTATATTTTTGATATGATCATTGAAAAATTTCAATTTATGCATGAAAATGCCCAATTGCAGCAGCAAATGGACTATCAGGATGCCAATTACGAGAAAACCGTCCATAGCTTCAAATCCATTAAGAGGATCATTCATGATACGAACAAGCAGTTTTTGTACATCGAGGAATGTATTAAACGAAACGAGCTGGCGGCAGCGATGGAGCACATTAAGACAACGTTAAACAAAGTCGAAGGCGCCTATCAGAGGGTGAATACGGGGAATCTCGTTATTGATGCGCTTGTTACGAATACGCTGACGATTGGCCAGGCGAATGGCATACGAATCGATACGAAGCTTAACCTGAACGCCCAGGAAGTTGCCATTGACCGGTATGACCTTTGTGTCGTCCTAGGAAATATGCTGGATAATGCCATCGAAGCTTCTAAACAGGTGCGAATCGCTGAGGATCGCTCCATTCTCATTCACATCCATGCCAATGAATCGGCACTGTTCATCCATATTCTTAATCATATGGAAACAGCGGCCGCCTCGCTGAACAGCCAGAAGCCGAACCCGGAGTATCATGGCATTGGCTTAACCAACATTGCTAGAATATGCGACAAATATGGTGGCCATATGACCATTGAGACGAAGCCGAAACGTTTTCAAAATATGGTCATGCTGCCCTTTTGAACGAACAATCCTTAAACAACCTTGTTGTTTAGGGATTGTTTTTTTCGTTTCAGGGTCATTCGCTCCATATGCCTTCCCCTCCTAGTAAGATACAAACAGGAAGTAAAATTTGGCAATGGACTTAAGAGGAGGATTTTAAAAATGAAAAAAATGATTGCTGGATTAATGGCTGCTGCGCTGTTCATGATCCCCGTAGCCCAGACGTTTGCTCAGGCGAATAAGGGGGCGGCACTGGATACGGTTAAGGAAAAGGCGCAGCTGCTCGCCTCGGAGCTTGTGTCCAATTACGGGGTCAGCGGGCTGCAATATGCGATTATGGATGAGGGGGCCGTTGCCCTATCGGATAGCGCGGGGGTAGATGATAGAGCGACCAAGACGCCCATTACGAAGGACAAGATGCTCGGAATAGGCTCGGTAAGCAAAATGTACGTTACAGCAGCAGCGATGATGCTCGTTGATGCTAAGCAAATTGATATCGATAAGCCGTTGACGACGTATATCAAGGATTTTAAAATGGCCGATGAGCGCTACAAGCAAATAACGCCGCGCATGCTCATGAATCATTCAGCAGGACTTTACGGCTCCCACTATGAAAGCAGCATGCTGTTTGGTGACAACGATACAAGCAATCATGATAAATTATTGCTCCGCTTGCAAACTGAACGGTTAAAATCAGCTCCCGGCGAATTTTCGGTATATAGCAACGATAGTTTTCAACTGCTTGAGCAGTTGGTGGAACGAGTGAGCGGTTTAAGCTATACCGAATTCATTGCGCAGCGTATAGCCAAGCCTCTGAATTTAAGCGCTACGAAAACACCGCTCGACTCCTTTGATCGGACGCGGCTGGCAAAAACGTATTTTCCGACGATGAATCAGGCTATGCCCGACGAAAACGCCAATGTCATTGGGACAGGAGGCATTTACTCAACGGCAGAGGAATTAAGTAAATTTGCTGACGTATTAATTGGCAATCATCCCGATATTTTATCCGTACAAGCTGCTGAAGCGATGCAAAGCCATGAGTATAAAAAAGGCCTCTGGGTTTCGGATGAGTCTAATACCTTTAACTATGGCCTTGGCTGGGATGCCGTCAGCTTGGCGCCGTTTGATGATTATGGAATAACAGCCCTCTCTAAAGGCGGAGATACGATGATGTATCACGCTGCCCTGATAGCGCTGCCTGAGCACAACATTTCCATCGCCGTGCTTTCCTCGGGAGGAAGCTCCCTTTACAACAGCGTTTTTGCAACCAATGTTTTGCTAGAGTATTTAAAAGAGGAGAACATCATTCCAGACATTTTGCAGGATAAAACGTTCGAGCCTTCCGTGAAAGTCGATATGCCGGCAGATCTGCTTGCGTATTCCGGATTTTACGGTACGGTGGGATCAACATTGGATATTGCGATTGAGGACGGAGAGCTTGCTTTACCTGCTTTAATGGGAGGATTTATACCTGAACAAAAATACGTATACACAGGCAATGGACAATTCAAAAACAAAGAAGGCAGCATAACGCTAAGCTTTGATGAGCAAAGCAATGGCAAAACGTATTTAAAGCTTAGCTCCTATTTGGATTTCCCGGGCATCGGCCAAACGCTCATGGTCGTTTACAGCTATCAGAAGCTGGACCCTAATCCTTTAACCCCGGCAACGAAACAGGCATGGGAAGCTAGAAACGGCAAAAGCTACTACCCTTTAAATGAGAAAATCACTTCTATTTTTTATTTATTGCAGCCGTATTTCGTGAAGAAGGTTACTGTGAATGCCGAGTATGGATACGCATCAGGCACTAAAATTATGGATGCTAATACTGCCGTCAATGCTGCCGAAATTCCGGTTATGGACGGAAGAGATGCCTTTGACCTTCATTTCTACACATTGAAAAATAAGGAATATTTGATGATCGACGGCTCCTCTTTTATCCGTGAAGATGCAATCGCGCCTCTTTTCAGCGGAAAATCGTCGGTCAGCACGATCCCACCTAGCGGCCATGCCGTATGGTATAAAATTGACAAGAAGTCAGCGAATAAAAAGATGACTGTGGATGTGCCAGCAGGCGGCGGCTTTGCCGTGTATGATGCAGCAGGAATGATCGTCAACTTCTCGATCGCCAGTCTTGAAAAATCGGTGACGCTGCCAAAAGACGGACTGATCGTTTTCGGCGGCCAAGCCGGGGATACGTTTAAAATTGATTTGAACAAGCAATAAAAAAAATAAATCCCCTCTTAGAATGGCATTTCGCATGCTCTAAGAGGGGATTTTCATCCATTAAACGGCGTATTCTATTTACGATTGTCGCTTCTTTCTATTTCCTCCAGGCGGCCACAAACCCGGCTAGCGGTTCAAAACCGATTAGTACTGGTTATAAATCCGGTACAGGAATACCGCTGCTTCCGCTCGGGTTGTGAGCGCCCGGGGATTAAGCTTATTTCCAGAACCGGAGATTAAACCTTCCTCCACAAGAAGCGCGAGGCTTGATTCCGCATAGGCAGCTATATCCTCTCTGTCGCGATAAGGCTCCAGCACGGAGACATCTGCTGCAGCTTCCAGCCCTCTGAACTTCTCCAGCGCGCGGGCCGTCAGCACGATCATATCCTGCCGCGAGATGCTTTCCTGCGGATGGAATTCATTGCTGCCTGATCCTGTCGCCAAGCCTAGCTGCTTGGCAATGCCCAGCGCTTCATAATAGTAGGCGTCCGAATCTGCATCAGCGAAGTTTTCTTTAAACTCGGCTGCCAGTCCTAATGTCTTTACAAGCAGGACAAGATAATCGGCCCTTGTGATGTTGGCGGCCGGCGTATAGTTCCCAGCCGATGTACCGCCGATAATTCCCTTGGAAGCCATCACCTCGATGGAATGCCTCGCCCATTCCACCTTGCCTAAGTCTGCGAAGGTTTTGTGTACATAAGCCACTGCGTAGGAGCTAAAATGCGACGTTTCAAAGGTCACCGTTCCGCTCACCGCATCATAGCGTCCGCTTGGAACAGCGATGGCGTCGCCGCTGCCGTCGATATACCAAATGACGATATGCTCTGGATTTTTCAATTGTTCAGCCGTTGGTGCGTAAGGGATCGTGATTTTAACTGGCGCGGCTGGATTGTTCCACGGCGTCGTTACGCCGTTCAGCGCCAGTGTAAGCTCAATTAGCGGGCGGTCGCCTATCGCTTCAGCCGCTTTAGCGGACAATCCCTTCTTATCGCCTACACCAATCGTAAGGCTTGCGATTTTCCCATTCGTTTCTGCCATGCCATGCAGCATGTTAGCTGGAATGGCTATACTGCCTGCACGAGTTATGAAAATGAGTTCACCAGCGGCTTGCGCCATGGATATTGAATCCGCTGGCACTTCGAGCGTGTAAGATTTGATAGCAGGGATATTGGGCACAGTCATAACCGTCGTCTCGCTGGCGGTGAATATCTGTTTCGCCAGTTCGCCAATGGAAATGACTGCGCGCCCTGCCGCTGTATCAACCTTGACCGGCAGCGTTGGAAGCGTCGTTCCCCCGCTTCCTGTTACGGTTACAGAGTATTCCGGTGTCACCGTACTGCTTCCACCACTCCCACTGCCTCCGCTGTTACCATTGCCACTATTACCGCCACCACCGCTACCATTGCTTGGTTGGTTTACCGTCAAGGTTACGATATAAGTGTCCGTAGAATCTGTAAATCCATCGTTGGCTGTGAAAACCAACGTCACAGTCCCTGCCAATGTTGGTGTGTACGTGTAGCTCTCGGTTGCTGCCACCGCCGCTGCACCGTCTACCGAAACTTTGTACGTTAGCGGATGATTATCCGCATCTTCAAATATGCTGGCAAGATCAAGTATATATGGCGTATTCACCGTCACAATTGCGGCTCCTGTCGCATCCACATCTGCCTGTCGGACAGGCACCGTATTAGCCGTGAGCTCCAACGTATAGGTATCCACCGAATCGATTGTTCCATCGTTCGCCGTAAAGAGAAGCGTTGCTTGGCCTGCTGTTGTCGGCGTGTACATATAATTTTCCGCTGCAGCAACAGCGGCTGCTCCATCTATGGAAACCTTGTACGTTAGTCCATCGCCGTCTGCATCTTCAAAAATAGCGCCTAGATCTAGCGTATAAGTCCCGTTCAGCGTTATAACAGCAGTAGACGTTGCTCCAACGTTCGACTGACGTATTGGGATCGTATTAGCTGTAAGCTCCAACGTATAGGTATCTACGGAATCTATCACTCCGTCGTTCGCTGTAAAAACAAGCGTTACTTGGCCTCCCGCTGTCGGCGTGTACGTGTAATTCTCGACCGCAGCTGCTGCTGCCGCACCATCCACCGACACCTTGTACGTCAAGCCATCGCCATCTGCATCTTCAAAAATGTTAGCAAGATTAAGTGTATACGGCGTATTCACCGTCACAATTGCAGTTGCTGTTGCATCCACATCTGCTTGGCGAACAGGCACCGTGTTAGCCGTGAGTATCACCGTGTAGGTGTCCACCGAATCGATCGTTCCATCATTCGCTGTAAAAAGAAGCGTTACTTGGCCTGCTGTTGTCGGCGTGTACGTGTAATTTTCAGCCGCTGCTGCCCCCGCCGAACCATCCACCGATACTTTGTACGTCAAGCCATTTCCGTCAGCATCTGTAAAAATAGTTGCTAAATCAAGCGTATACGGCGTGTTCACCGTCACCGTCGCTTCAACCGTCGCATCCTTATCCGGCTGGCGGACAGGCAGCGTGTTCACCGTCAGCTCTACCGTATACGTGTCCGATGAATCGCTCATGCCATCATTAGCGGTAAAAACGAGCGTAAATTGGCCTGCCGCTGCCGGCGTATACGTATAATTCTCTGCTGCTGTTACTGCCGCAGCGCCATCTAGGGATACGTCATAGGCTAATGCATCCGCATCTGCATCTTCAAAAATAGCGGCTAGATCAAGTATATACGCTGCATTTAACGATACAGTCGCAGTTGTCGTCGCAGCTACAGCCGCCTGTCGAACAGGCGCTTGATTCACCGCCAACTGGATCGTGTAAGTATCGTCCGATAAATCTTCCCCATCAGCAGCCGTGAAAACAAGTGTTACGGGAGCTGCCGTATTTGGCGTGTAGGAGTAGGCTGCGCTTGCTGCTACCGCTGCTGCGCCGTTCACCGCTACGTTATAGCTCAGCGGGTCGCTGTCCACATCTTCAAAGATCGTTGAAAGATCAAGCGTATAAGGCGTGTTTAGTGTTACTTTGGCAGTGTCCGCCGCATTTACATCCGCCTTGCGATTAGGCTTATTGTTAGGCGCCTCTATAACGGTCAAGTTGAACGATTTTATCCGGGTTTGCCCTCCCGATTTGCTGATTGTAGCTGTTAAAGTAACGGCATGATCATCATCGGTTGCCCTTGTCACTTGGCCTGTGCTTGGATTAATGAGTCCGCTCACCGATGCGCTCCATATTATGGTCGAACCCGCAGCGCCATTTGCCGGAAGATTTAGATCCGCCGTTACATTATTTTCCGAGCTATTGGTTCCCTTAATCAAATCCCAAGTTAAATTCACATGATCCAACGCTGTGGATTCCTTCGGCGTATAAGACTGCCACTGGAGAGAAGGATACGTGTACCCTTCTACAACTCTCCATACATTATTAAAGTCCCAAGTGGAGTAGGTCGCCTGCTGCATAAGCTCTCCGTTATTTTTAGCAGTGCCTCCGGCCGATGTAGCAGCACTTAAATGATAGTAATAGCTGTTTGTGACATTACCGCTAGGATTGTAGCCAATCAGACCGCCAGTGGCATCCCTCCCGCCACTTGCAATTCCCGCGCTGTAGCTGTTGCTGACATCTCCCATATTCATTCCAATGAGACCGCCTACAAAAACGGAGTTATCGCCACTGGCACTTCCCGTGCTGTAGCTATTGTTAATTGATCCACCTGACTTATAGCCAACCAAGCCTCCGACCATTCCATCTGTATCAGCGTCTGTATTCCCTGTACTGTAGCTGCCGTTAATATAGCCTGCATTTCTGCCGACTAGCCCCCCGACAACCGAGCTATTTTTGCCGCTGGCATTACCGGAACCAAAGCTGTTATTAATGGTTCCGCTTGATGCATTAGAGCCAACCAGACCGCCCGCTGAAGAGGCATCTCCGGTTGTTACCGCGCTGCTGCTTTGGCTATCGCTAACGGTTCCCGCGTTCATGCCAGCAAGACCGCCAGCATAAGCCTGCAGATGATTGGTATTTACAGAGCCGCTGGCGCTGCTGCCCATGATGGATCCAGCATTCACACCGACCAGGCCGCCTGCACTAAAGTCATCAGCGCCGCTAGTAATTACGCTGTTGCTTGAGCTATTGCTGATCGTCCCGGCATTATTACCAACCAGCCCCCCTACCGCGGTAGGATCGGTAAAAGAAAGGAGACCATTGCTCTTGCTATCCGTAACGGTTGCACCCGATGCGGTGTAGCCGACCAAACCTCCGACATGCGCATTATTTCCTGTAGCCGTAATATTAAAATCGGCCAGCGTCATATTTTTAAGCACAGCCCCGCTACTTAGTTCTGAAAACAAGCCCACAAAGAAATCCGCTGAATTCATATTCAGATTATAAATGCCAAAACCATTGCCGTCATAAATACCGCGAAAAGCCCCGAGCGGCGTCCAATTGCCCGTCAAGTGAATATCCCCTGTCTGCTGAAAATAAGCTCCCGCTCCCGGAATATTGACGTTGCTTAATTCCGCCGCGCTTGACACTTTATAGGGATTCGCAAGCGTGCCGTCTCCCCCTGAGAAATTCACCGTATCTTCGGCCGCATACACCGCTTGGGGCATCCCCACAGCGAAAAGGCTTGCCATCATACTAATGACAATAAGCATAGCTGTCGCTCTGTTCCACACTCTTTTATCCATTTTATGGCCTCCCGATTGCTTGCATGGTTCTCTTCATTTAGTAACGTCACGGAAACCAGCATCATCTGCCTCCGCAAATCAATTTAATAATAACAAAGGCCAATAAAAGGATAATAAAAGAATTTTGCAAATAAAAGCGAAAAACCGCCTAGCATCAGGCTTTTCACCGCTTTTTTTAGTAATAAATATTTTATTGTGCGTCCTTATTTCTATCAAACTCGAAAGCATATGGTAACATGAATAGGGATAAACGCTGTTCTAACAAACCTGGCATACGGAAAAATTGAGGTGTATACGATGAAATGGGATGAACATATGCTGCTGTGGAGCAAAGCGGCTGTACGTATCCTTGATATTCGCTATAAAGTGATGTGGGAAGGGCAGGATATGCTTTCTTACCGACTGCCTGCAAACGTATTTTTGCTTGTTACAAGCGGCAGTGCCTACGTCCAAATTGATGAAAATAAAACCCTGCTCAAGCGGTATCATTTATTGCATGCGGGCAAAGGGATGTATGTAGATGTGATGCCTGCCAAGCATGAATTTGCTTGTTATTTAGTTTTCTACAAGGCCGTCCTCCCCTCCACTTCGCCGAATTCTGCCATGAAGCGGCTTGCCGAGCAAGATAGGCCATTCGGCAAATTTTTTCACGTTATTCCTCCTGAGCCTGCTATGCTGTACAACCAGATTCGCCGAATGTACGAAGGATGGCAGCAATCCGGTGTGCTTGCCCAAATTCGGATGAAGGCTATGCTGTTCGAATTTATATATGAGCTGTTCACCCAACTAGAAACCTCCAAGGAAATGGGCAGCCCTTCTGATCTCGTCACTCATGCTTTGCGGTATATTCATGAGCATTACACCAAACCCGTTACAATGGTTCAATTGGCCGATCTCCTCGGCTGCAGCATCAGCTATATGCACAGGCTGTTTAAAGCAGAGGTAGGCAAAAGCCCGAATGAATATATCATCGGAAAGCGCATGGAGCAGGCTCAACAATATTTGCTTACTACTCAGCTGAATTTGCGGGAAATAGCCGAATCAGTCGGTTATTCGGATGTGTATTATTTTAGCCGCTTATATAAAAAACAGTTCGGCATCTCGCCACTGCAAGCTCGAAAATTTCAGTCTGAAAACGGGTTTAGCGATGTTAATCCATTAAATCCGTCACGATCCTCTATTGTTCCATCCCTGCCGCACTCCTATAATCATGATGTAAATGAAAATCATTTTCATCAAAAGGGAGAGGTAGATTTGATTTCAAACCGCAATACAAAACCTTCAATGACTGCTTTGCTCGTGCTGTGCCTATCACTGCTAATGAGCGCCTGCCAATCGGGAGGCAATTCAATAAGCTCAGAAAATCAGGGCAATCACACATCCAACGCTGTCAATCAAGCAGCGGCTAACTCCGCTGCAAAGGATGGCGAATCCGCTCCGGCTACAAGGCTTTACAAGCATAAATACGGAGAAACCGAAATTCCTGTGCAGCCAAAGCGGATTATCACGCCTTACCATCTCGGACATATGCTCGCACTCGGCGAGCGTCCACTCGGTGCTGCTACCTATGTGCTGCAATACTCCGCAAGCGCGATGGATACAACTGGTATTGCCGATTTAGGAGCTCCTCTTAATCTGGAGGCCATTTCCGATCTGGAACCGGATTTAATTATTATAATAGAAGCTTACCTTGAACCAAGCGGCGGTTATGAGGCATTCAGTAAAATCGCCCCTACCGTTGTGCTAGAGGCACATCAGGATCCAATCAAAGATATTACACTGATTGGAGATATACTTGGCAAGCAAGAGGAAGCTCAGCAATGGATTACCCAATTCGAAGCCAAAATTGCCGAAACCAAAGAGCGCGTACACCAAGTCATTAACCCGGAGGAAACGTTCACGATACTGAATGTAAGAACCGCCAAAAATCGAATGATTTATCGGGACCGCAATATGGGCGGCAATATTTTGTATACGTATTGGGGATTTAAACCTCAGGAGAAAGTTTTGAAGGATGTAATCGAAGGCATTGATGATGAATCCTCTTATCTGGATATAGCGGAGGAAGCGATTCCTGAGTATGCTGGCGATCACTTAATATTAGCCGCCGCTGCAGATGCACAAGATTCAGTTGACGAGCTAATGAAGAGCGGGATTTGGAAAAATCTTGATGCCGTGAAAAATAATCACGTGTATACGATCGATTTTGATCAGTTCCTATTCAACGATCCGATCTTTTCGATGAAGCAAATCGATATATTAACGGATCTGCTAACTGCAGGCCAATAACCGATTTCGTTCATCCATATAACGAGCCTTTCAGCAAATCGATTAGCGGGACAAAGGAATATGCGGACAAGCTGCGCATATTCCTTTGTTTACAAGCCTGCTCGTCGATGCTCTATTTCAGAAAGATAAGATTAAGGCCTGCCGCCTCCTCTTCCTTGCCCTCCGTTTCTCCCCATACTGCCTCCATCTATTCCTGGCATGCCATTTGTATCCGGCCTTACGTTCATCCCCGCTCCGCCATTTCCCCTTGAGCCTGTGTCCGATTGGGTTATCGCTTGAGCAGTAATGGTCTCGCATGAGGCAAGCACCAAGGAGCAGCTGAGCATAACGAGAATTAAAGCAAAGCCATATCTTGTACTTCGCATCTTTAGCTCACCTCTTCCAGCGTATAATCGTTATCTCTGGAAATATTTTTTCCACCCATACTCATAAAAATCCTTAAAGCCCATGTAGGATAACACAATCAGCAATGGATACACGGGGTAGATATATCGGGACTTGATTTCCCATAACAGATAAAACCCGATGAACCCTAAAATGACGAGAATTAAAGAGGTTTCTTCGAATCGCTTGCCTTTAATTCCACCAAGCAATCGGATGAAAATCCCGACATACATTAGAAAGCTCATCACATACAGCACCCAGAGCAGCCCTGTTCTATAATTCGAATCAGCTTTAAACAAGTCCGTCGCCCATGTCGTATAGCTGTAGCGCTCCAGATTAAAGCTCCTTCTTCCTCCTGTATCGGACGAGCCATCGTTGCCCATGCCGTACCTCTCCATCTGATACGTTCCTTCCGTCCACGTCCAGACGATCTTTTTAAAATACATTTCTGTTAAATCGCCTATACTCGCCTCGGAAAGCTTATTGCTAATCGACTCCTTAAACAGCTCTACACTGTCCGCCTTATTATAGCCCGCGTCTCTTTGATAAATATTGTAGCTTTGCCGGTTATCCCAAAACCCAAACGTGTCTTTGTTAATGCCCATATTCAGCCACATGTAGACTGGCGCAGAATTTTCGTTGACCGATTCATCTACGACATTCGTCGCCTGCAATGCCGCATTTTGCGTCCAGGCTGGAACATTAAACAGCGCCGCCAATAAAATCAGCGAGGCGATAGCCTTCTTCACTCCGATTTTCCTTAGGTTAAAAATAAGGCTAAGCAGCACAGCAATCAGAAAAATGACGCCGATGCTTCTGAAATAGTTGCCAATGGCCAGCAAAATGGCCGCGAGGATGATCGTCTTAATCGATTTTGTTCGGATAAACCTCACAGAGAAATACAAAGCGCTGGTCAGAAAAGCGGTAGCGATCACATCGTTATAAATAAAATTGCTCATAAACAGTGCTGGAATATAGGTCGCGCCGAACACTAGAACGCCATAGTCGTTTTCCTTTGACTTGCTATTCAGCTCTCTATAGAGCAAGTAAATCATTAGTGTAGTAACGAGAGTAAATAGGATATTGAAGGCTTTAATCACCAAATAATTATCTGGAAATAGCTGCAGCAGCGTTTTTAAGTATAGGACGATGGAAAAGTTAAACGGAAACATATACAGATATCCGCCGGTCTGAAAGGTGGAATAGTCCTTTTGATAAAGCATACTCATCGCCAGAGAAAGCACCGTCTCGGAATCATCCGTAGGCAGGCGGGGAAACAGGAAAATGATCGCGATTTGGAGCGCACACGAAAGCAGCAGCGTGGCAGGAATAACGATTTTCCAGCTGTACTTGTTCAGCTTCAAGCAAAGCTTGTATAGAAAGATGCTTAAGGCGAGGACTGTCCCGATGATCAAAATAAATAAAACCAGCTGCTGCTTTCCCAAGTGTGGCGTATCGCCGTATTCGTAAAATTGATATTCCGCCCTCACAAAAAACGACGACGCGATAAAAAGTCCGATAAAACAAGCAAGCAGCACATACAATATTTTTTGAATGCCCTTAACCATGGACAACCTCCTTGACAGCATGAATATAGAAGCATTATAAGTCCCTAATCTGAAAATCTCATGAATAGACAAAATAAAGACGCTCCAGGGGCAAGCTCCCGGGGCGTCTTGTTTGGCAGATGTATGGAATTTATTAATAAACTTCATAGATGAGCTCGCTGTCCATTTCAAGCTTATGATTAAAAGCCGCGTAAATGTATAGCTGCCCCGCTGGACTGTCGCCAGCATCGTAGCCTAATCGAAAGGTGCGGTCTCCGGCAAACTCCAGCCCGGACAAAACGAGCTCATTCACATCCTCATCAGGATGCATGCCGGCAATCCGAGCCAGCGCGCTATCACATAACTGGTCAAAGCGCTCCCACGCTTTTTTAATAGTGGGCGACAGCCGTTTCATGTCCGCTTTGGTGGCGACAGCCACACTTATGGCAAGCTCTTTCTCCTTATATAGAAGCGTGGTGGAATAGGATATAAGCGAGACGTCGTATACAAAGGTTCCTACCCCTTTGATCGTATGATCGGGCTCGACAATGAGATTGCTTGAATAATCCAGCCGCGCAAGCTTTGGATTACAGCTCGTATCCAGCTTCGAGATTTTATTTTCCGAGCAATAGAGCTCGGCTAAAAGCACATTATGGCTAATATCCAAGCCTTTAATATGATTATTAAAGCATCTTAAGCTTTGCAGCGCTGGATTGTGGGTTACATCCAATTCCGTAAGATGATTGTTGTTGCAGCGAATTTCAAGCAGGCTCGGACATTCCTTTACGTTCAGGCTTATTAAATAATTGTTTCCGCAATCAAGGCGTGAAAGCTGGACATTTTGATCCAAATTTATATTAAAAAGGGCATTGTAGCCGCAGCTTAGCTGCTCTAAATTCGTGTTGTGACCCACTTGCAATTCCGAAAGGAGGTTCCAATAGCAGTCCAGCTTGACGAGCATGTCGTTGCGGCTAATATCCAGCTCCCGAATCCGGTTGAACCCGCAATCCAGAGCTTCCAGCTTCCGATTGTTCGTCAAGTTTAAGGCATGAATCTCGTTTTTGTTGCAGTTAAGCTTTCTCAGATTTAGATTGCGGCTAACATCTAGCTCCATCAGGTTATTGTATGAGCAATCCAGCTCTTCAAGAGACGTAAAATGTTCCAAGCCTTTCAGACTTGAATATTTTTGGCTGGCGAGCTGCAGCGATACGATTTGCACCACATCGCTCGTCTGAATCGATTCGCGATTTTCACAATAATTTTCTAAAATATATGTTTTAAATCGTTCATCTATAAAATCTTCTGTAATATTCATAGCGCTCCTCCTTAAGGCAAAATCGTAATGAATGCAGTCGATTAGTGGCTGCCAAAACTCCAATAGGCAGTCTAAATCTATCATAGCATAAATTTGGATATTTCCATTCCCAAAACTCGACAAAACCCGTCATTTGCTCCTTCTTTTCTACCATTTACAACCGTATTTTAATAAGATATATTGGAATGGTTAGAAATGTTAGCGCTAACATTTAGTGAGAAGGGAATGATGCGAATCGCTTCGAAAGGTTTAGTTTGTATCTGATTTAAGCTTTAAAATAATCCATTTTTGAGAGGATGGACCTTTTATGAAAAAACTAAGCGCAAAATTATTCGTACTTGTTTTGGCAATGTCTCTTATGTTCAGCATGACGGCATCGGCCAGTGCTAATACCGTAACCTATGGAATTACCTATTCCGATACGCTCGCAGCTGGGCAAACCTCTGCCTATTTTCTTTCTAATGCTAAAACGACTGGTACAAGCGTTAAGGTAACAGCATCGGTAGCAAATGCCATTCAACTGCATTACTACTGGACCTACAACAATACAACATTGGACCTTGGCACATACGTCGTAAACAGCACAAATTACAATGGCGGTGCGGCCTACTACAACCCTGGCACTTTGACTACAGTAGTAGAGCGCGTTCCAGGATCGACGATTCCTTTGCCTTCCGTATCTTACACCATTACTTTCAATTAATCGCATCAGTTAACCATCCATTTTTTGAGAGGACGGACCTTTTATGAAAAAACGAAGCGCAAAATTATTCGTACTTGTTTTGGCCATGTCTCTTATGTTCAGCATGACGGCATCGGCCAACCCTATTATCATCGCCTATGGAATTACCAATTCCTACACGCTCACAGCTGGTCAAAGCTATACCTACATTCTCCCTAATGCTAAAACATCTGGTTCAAGCGTTAAGGTAACGGCAACGGCAGCAAATGCCATTCAACTGCATTACTACTGGAGCTACAACAATACAACACAGGACCTTGGCACATCCATCGTAAACAGCACAAATTACAATGGCGGCTCGGGCTACTACAGCCCTGGAACTCTGATTACAGTAGTAGAGCGCGTTCCAGGATCGACAACTGCTATTCCTTCCGTATATTACTCTATTACTTTCAACTAATCGCACAGATCATCTAGCTTTTACTTAAATTTGTTCTAAATGTTAGCGCTAACATTTAGTAAGAGGAGCATCATTTAGAGAGGACGGATCCTTTATGAAAAAACTGGGCACAAAACTATTTGTTCTCGTTATGGCAATGTCTCTTATGTTCAGCATGACGGCATCGGCTAATCCTGCGATCGTCAGCTATGGAGGTACCTATAATAATGCACTTGCTGCTAGTCAATCCTATGCCTACATCCTCCCTAACGCTAAAACTACAGGTACAAGTGTTACTGTCATTACAGCCGTTCCAAATACACTTCAACTGCATTACTACTGGAGCTACAATAATACGACGCTCGATCTAGGAACGGCCATCGTTAACAGCACCTATTACATCGGCGGTTCGGCCTACTATAACCCTGGCACTCTGATCACAGTAGTAGAGCGCGTTCCAGGATCGACAACAGCCTATCCGTCCGTATCCTATAGCATTTCCTTCAAATAATAGGGTCGGGTAACGTCATCATTTTGGTTTTGGTTGACTTTGTCATAGTAAAATATGGAGTCATACAAATGAAAAAGAACACGCGGTTACCATTGGGTACCTGCGTGTTCTTTTTTCCCACTCCATGTTCTCTAAATACCATTGTAAATAAGCTTATAATCTCCAGCTTCGACCTGTATCGCGAACTCAATTAACTTTCTTAAAGTATTAAGAACCTCTATTTTGCTAAATGACAATTTATCATAATAGCCTGATTGTTTAGGGTTCTCATCGTCCGTCCATGTATACCAACCAGTTAACTTAATCTCATCTGGAGCTTGAGAAAATAGCAAGAGCCAAGCCTCCATTACCTTCAAAAATGTTGCAGCGCCACTTTTTCCGATTATCGAGTAACCATAATAGTTGAATCCAAGCTCACTCTCATTATTAACGGGATTGTAAGTTTCTACCCATTTCAATGAATCTTGCATATATCCAAACATATCGTCGTGTACATGGACAACACGATGTGGATGCTTCTTCATGTACTCTGAAATGCTGAAAACGGGAAATGATTCAAATTTATGGTTTGAAATCAGTATGAAGTCATGCGCTAGAGCTATATCACACCTCTCCTTTTTTAAAGTGCTGCTCGTATCCTCTGGACCCAAGTCTATCATTTAGGCTCTAAATGATTTCTCCCTTCCAATCAACAACGATTAATCGCTCCTTCTTATGAAAACACCATTCAATAATCGTCTTTACTAATTCTGGTGTGATAATCGTATCCTTCCAGATTGGAGTCTGTACCCTCATCCAGCCCTGCCAACCGGATCTATCTAATCCTTCAAATTCCCGTCCCTTAATAACGATATGGGGTGTTTTGGGATTCTTGGACTGACCGACTTCATATGAAACGATCCACTTTTTATCATCTGAAACGATATTTAGCTTTATTTGCCCACAATCGTCATAGTCCGGCTGGACATACCAATAAAATAATCTGGCGTTACATACAATCTTTCTTCTACCTTTTTTATTAACACTCATTAATCACGCTCCGGCTCCAGCATATCCTCAAACTTAACCTTGGATGGAAAGAAATAATAGATAAAGGAATATAATATTATTCTAAACGACACCCCAACCATACTTCACAATTAGGATTCAACAACTTAAATTCCTCAATCTCATCCATTGGAATAAACGTTTTAGCAATACTTAATACTTGCAAGTTTTTTAAATTCAAAATCGGTTTAAGCGTTTTGATTTGATGGTCTGGAATATAAAGCTTCTCAAGATTCTTTAGTTGGCGTAATGGCTCAATCGTCTTTATACTATTAAGCGGAGATGAAATATCTAGTTCCCGAAGCTCATAAAGCTCTGCCAAAGGTTTAATATCCGTAATGCTACAAAAGTCTGCATATAAAACCTGCAATTTTTTTAGTTTCTTTAATGGTGTTATATCTCTTATGCCTAGGCCAGAGATGTTTAAGTGCGTCAATTCCCTAAAAACCGCTAGTGCTTCTATACTTGTTATTTCTTGAAGCAAGCTATCTTCAAGGTCAATCTTGACTACAGTAAAAGGATTTGACATGTGGTACTCGTATTTCTCACCAAATAGTTCTAATAATGCTTGTTCAAGCTTCCCCATACAGTTCAGCTCCAAAAATTCATTTTGAATTATTATATCATTCTACTCTAACCTACTTTTGTTTCTTTCACATCAAATATCGTTTAACTGCTGCTCGGCACAACATCTGAAGTCATCCTTGGTTCCCGGCTGGAATCTGTTTTCCCAGCTTCCCGCAGTACAAGTAATCCAATAACCAAGGACACAACGCCGATAATGATCAGCAGCGCCCCCAATTCCTGGCCGTAGGCTGTTAGCTCCCCCTCGCGAAAAGCCATCCCGCGGATGAGCCGGTTCAGCCAGTTCATCGGCAACGCCCATGCGAAAATTTGAAAGGGCTCTGGAAATGCGAGCGGAGTCAGCTGAATTCCCGTAGCAAGAAACGATGGATACAGCACCAAGCTGGTTCGCAAACTGACTTTGGACTGGTCTTTGGCAGAATAGCCAATCAACATGCCCACAAGTGACAACGCAAAGGCATAAACAAGCAAGGGGATGATAAAAACATAGGGCTCCGCTTCAAACCGCATGGCCCCCACCTGCTTTAATAATCCATAGCACAGAAGCAGGGATAGGGAGCTCAGAACAGCGTAAGGTACAGTGCGCATCCACAGCTGAAAAGGCGACTTCCCGCTTTCGAAGAGCTTTCCCTCCTGACGCAGGCGAGGTACAATCGAACCCGCTGCGCTTGTCGTAATCATGAGAACGACAATATTTACAAACCCAAGCACCATAAAGCCGACATAGCTTGTGGTCGGATTAAACAGCATGCGCTGCTGAAGGGACAACGGGGAGACGAGCCCTTTGGTCGTTTCCGCATCCATTCCTTTTTGCAGCAGACGGGTCATGGAAAGGGTCGTATTTTCCGTTACGACGACTTCCTGAATTGCGGTTCGGATGCCCGTCAGCCCGGAGGGCATCGTATTATCCATTAAAATGCCGATATTCGTTGATATTCCCTGCTGCTGACGCTGCTCCAACTGTTTGGGAAGCATGATGACCGCTACAGCCTGCTCATTAGCCAGCAATGTTTCTGGGGCCATACGGCTGGCGTACACGTTAGTGACTTTCATATATGGGGAAGCATTGATTTTGGAAATGATCTGCCGGGAATAAGCACTGTGATCCTCATCAATGACAACAACGGGAGATTCGCTGATCTGGTTCTGCGAAAACATCAATCCAAAAAAGATGGCCGCAATGATCGGACCGATAAAGATCATACGAGCATACTTGCTGCCCGCTACGTGCTTCCACTCGTCAATCAGCGAATTCATCAAGTCTCACCTCCGCGGTCATGCCCGGAAGCAAATCAGCATTTGATTCCATCGCTATTCGAACAAGGAACATGCTTAAATCAGCTTGCCCTTTCTCACGACTCATACGCAGGTTGGCAAATTGAGGCGCAGCTGCAATGGAAGCCACAACACCATCGATCTGAACTTGACGCTCCACATATGGAAAATGAACCTCTACCCTTTTATTGACCTCAAGCTTATCCATTTCACTTTCCTGAATGTATAGATCTGTATAGAAGGTATTCTTTTGCAAAATCGCAACGGGCATGCCTTGTGCCAGCTGTTCCCCCGGCTTTACAGCGACTCTGCTGATTAATCCGTCATTCGGCGCAAGCACATCGATTTCCCCTTCGTCAGCTGATTTAACCTGAAAGAGCACATCTCCCTGTTTTACGGAATCGCCTGCAGCTGCATTAACCTTTACCATCATCCCTGGACTCTTGTCATAAAATAGTGTCGTTTGCTCCGCCTCAAGCACACCTTGCTTTCTGCTCTCAGCTTGACTGACAGCATCCTTTCCTTTCATCGCAAGTAGCGAGCCTCCCACGATAAGCACAATCGCAATCCCGATATAAAAACCTGCTTTTATCTTCATTGTTGTATCTCTCCTATTTCCATTTCCATTTTCTATTTGCTGTTAAACCTGCTGCTCTTTTTGACTTGTCATCCTCATTTTTCTGACCGCGTTTTCGGCAGCCTCCATCATTACTTCTCCCAATGTAGGATGGGGATGAATCGTCATAGCCAAATCTTCTGCGGCTGCCCCCATCTCTATCGCAAGGGCAAGCTCCGATATAAGGGTGGATGCCTCTACTCCAACGATTTGTGCACCAAGGACGATTCCTGAGATCGGGTCCGCCACCACTTTGACGAAGCCTTCCGATTCCTTCAATGCCAATGCTCTTCCGTTGATTGCGAAAGGGGCTTTGCCGACAACAATCGGGATGGCTTTTGCCTTTGCTTCCGTTTCGCTTAAGCCCACACTAGCCAGCTCTGGATTGGAAAAGACGACGAGCGGAATCGCTTTATAATCGACCTCGGAGGCATAGCCTGCAATCGCTTCGGCTGCAACTTTCGCTTCATAGGACGCCTTGTGTGCGAGCGCCGGACCAGCCGTAATATCTCCAATTGCAAAAATATGCGGGATAGCCGTTCTGCACTGTTTATCCGTACTGATCAGTCCTCTGCTTGTCACTGGCAGGCCGATGCGATCCAGCCCTAACTCGCCGTCTGTATTTGGTTTTCTGCCGACAGTGACTAATGCATATTCCGCTGTAACCTGATGCTGCTCTTTATTTTTAGAATAATGAAGCGTAATGCCCGCGGAATTCTGCACCATTTTTCCCGCCGTCGCACCCGTTACGATGTTTATCCCATCAGCCTTCAACTGCTTGACAACAGGGGCAGCAAGCTCCGCCTCGAATCCCGGCAGCACTTGTTCTCCTCCCTCCAGAATCGTCACCTTTGTGCCAAATTTGGCATACATCTGCCCAAGCTCAATCCCGATATATCCACCGCCGATGACCACTAAGCTAGCAGGAACCTCTGGGAGTGAAAGAGCCTCAGTGGAAGACAGCATACGCCCGCCGAACGGAAAGGCTTGCAGCTCAATCGGACGAGAGCCCGTTGCCAGTATGGCGTACTTGAAAGAGATGAGCTGCTCTTGTCCAGCTTGTTTGATAAGAGCGGTATGTTCATCAACGAAACGGGCTTGCCCCTCCAAAATGCTCACACCGGCAGTCTTTAATAAATAACTGACTCCGCCTGCCTGCTTATTCACAATTCCCTGCTTGAAAAGCTGAGCATTCTTAAATGTCGCTGCCGCATCTGCAGGATAGAACTCTTGGAGCAATTCATGGCGATGCGATTCTGCTATCAACGCTTTGGATGGAATGCAGCCAACATTCGTGCAGACTCCCCCAAGCTGACTGCGTTCAACAATTGCTGTCTTCATTCCAAGCTGTGAACAGCGCAGCGCCGCCCCATAACCTCCCGGACCTGATCCAATGACTAACGTTTCTACCGATTCAAGCTTACTCATATCGTGATACCTCCTGTTGAAGTTGCTTCCCAAAATATGATGATCGTAATATATTATAACCATCATATTTTAAAAACGTCAACAGCCGCATTTAGCCTTTTTGGAGCTAAACGTTAGCTTATCGCTAAATTGACAGGCTTAATTATGACGATTATAATATTTTAAAAGATGGCATGATGAAGTTAATGATGATGATATGGGGTGATTACAATGCCGTATCCCAAAGGCCATAAGCTTAAAGTAAGGAATAAGATCGTTGAAAGTGCTGCTCAGGCTTTTCGCACCAATGGGATCCATGATGTAAGTGTTCCGTTCATTATGAAGGGGGCCGGATTGACCCATGGAGGGTTTTATTCGCATTTTGACAACAAAGAGCAGCTGGTCGCCGAAGCCTGCCAGTATGCCACCAGCGATACGATCGCACTGCTGCAGAGCATCGCTGATCAGGAGCTTCAGAATCCCAAAATCAATACGGTCATTGACTATTATTTAAGTCCATACCATCGCGACAAAACGGAGATGGGCTGCATTCTGCCTGCCCTTTCCAGCGAAATATCCCGTTCCTCCGAAGAGATTCGGCAAGTATTTACCATTGAACTGGAGCGGATGATTGCGTTTATATCCGATTTGGCAGGAATCGACCTAACCAAAGGCAGCGCCCTGCTGAGCACGATGATCGGCTCTCTTGTTCTTGCACGTTCTGTTCACAATCCTGAAATGAGCGACAGCCTGCTCTCGGCAGGCAAACAATATGCCAAAGCGCTGGTTATCGCCTAGACTTGTCCAAGCTGCTAAGCACAAAAAAAACACACCCATAAATGGCGTGTTTTTTTTGTTCAAGTAGTAGCTTCCGGCATTGAGGCGCATGGAAGCACGTAGACTCCAATTGGGAGCTTACCCTTTTACCCCGCCTACCATCATGCCTTTGACAAAATATTTTTGCAGGAAAGGATACACCATAATAATCGGCACCGAGGCAACAATCGTCATCGTAGCACGAACGGCCATAGGCGTAACCATATTTTGCTGTGCTCCGCTGGCTCCTTGAATCATCCCATCCATGCTCGATGTTCCGGTGGTCGTATTGGAGTTTTGCAGAATTTTCTGCAGTTCATATTGCAAGGTGCTCAAATTGCTGTCTGATGAATTATATAGAAAGACGTCGAACCACGAATTCCATTGGTATACCCCGGAAAATAAAGCTACCGTTGCAAGCACGGGCACCGTTAACGGCAAAATAATGCTGAAAAAGGTTCTGTAATCTCCTGCACCGTCCATTTTTCCCGACTCAAGGATGCTTTCCGGAAGATTCTCAATAAAGGAACGAATGATGATCAGGTTGAATACGCCAATGATTCCCGGAAGAATGTATACCCAGAAGCTTCCAACCAGCCCCATATCTCTCATTAGGAGATAATTTGGAATTAGGCCGCCGTTAAAATACATAGTCATAATAAAGGCCACCGTAATGAATTTGCGGAGCACATATTCCTGTCTGCTGAGCGTAAAAGCCAGCATGGCCGAGCAGAAGACGGTTACGACAGTTCCTATGACCGTTCGCAGGACTGATATGAGAGTCGCATGAAAAATGGTCGCCTCTCTAAAAATATAGCTATAGTTAGCGATTGTCCACTCTCGAGGCAGCAGATAGATTCCGCCTTTTATTGAATCCTGTGCACTGTTGAGAGAAACCGCAAGTACGTTCAAAAATGGATAAAGAGTAATGATCATCAAAAAAATCATGAAGCTGTAGTTGCAAATGACAAACAAGCGGTCACCGGTGGAAGAGCTCACTCGATGCTTAATCCGTTTATTCTTTTTGACAGCTACGTTTTCCATTCGTGCTCCTCCTTTTCTAATACAGCCTGGCTTCGCCCATGCGTTTCGCGGCGTTATTCGCTATAAACAATAGGATGAAGCTGACCACGGTCTTGAACATGCCTGCTGCAATAGAAAGAGAGAAATTGCTCTGCGCAATCCCGTATTTCAGCACGAATATATCTATGTTCTCGGAATAATCAACATTCATGCCGTTGCCCAGCAAATATTGTGGTTCGAATCCCGACTCCAGCAAATAACCGATATTCATAATTAGCAGTATAATTACAACAGATTTAATACCAGGCAATGTAATATAGATCATTTTCTTAAAACGGTTCGCCCCGTCAATCTCTGCAGCTTCATATTGCGTAGGATCAATCGTCGTCATTGCCGCCAGATACACAATGGTATTCCATCCAATGTCTTTCCAGATAGAGCTTGCTCCGAATATGGTCCAGAAATACTCTGGAATGCCTAAGAACAAAATTTCATTGCCGCGATCAATAAATCCTAACCCGACTAACAATTGGTTGATCGTTCCGTCCGGCGACAAGGTCGTTTGGATAATGCTCGCTGCGACCACCCAGGATATAAAGTGTGGCAAATAACTCACGGTCTGAACGACGCGTTTAAAGGCGATATTGCGTATTTCATTTAGCAGCAAAGCAAGTGTAATCGCTGTAACGAAGCCAAAAATCAAATTAATCGAGCTCATAGCCAGCGTATTGCGGAGAACTCTGAGAAATCGGTCATCCCCGAACAAAAATTTAAAATGCTCAAACCCAATCCACGCTTGATCCATAAATTTCTTAGCCGGCTTATAATCCTGGAAAGCGATGGTCCAGCCCCATAGCGGTAAATATTTAAATATAATCAGCCATATTAAAAAGGGAACAGACATTATGGCGAGGGCACGCTGTTGAAACAGCTTTTTAAAGAAAAGCCTGATTCGGTTCTCGTATTTATTTCCCTTGGACTGGGAAATGGCCAATACCGTATTTTTGTCCACCTGTATTCTCTCCTTCCAAAACCACACGGGTAAAGCAAACATTCAGAAAGGCCAGCCTCAACCGATGCAGTCTGGCCTTTCTCATAAACGGGATTATTGGTTCGCCATCGCAACCTTCTGCTTCACTTGCTCCGTTGTCCATTTCTCATAACCCGCAGTGTCCAGCTTGCCGAATTCCTTCATATACTCCTCCCATACAGCATCAAATTTATCCGGAGTTGCCATTACCATTTTCGGGAAGTATTTCTTCGTCATTTCATCCTTGCTTGCTTCCCATAGCTGTTCCGGCGAGTTTTGCTCCTTCGCAAATCCCCAGGCAGGGAAGTAAGGACGGCTGATCGGCTCAGCGTACAACTGGCTATAGGTTTGCACCCCATATTTCTCCAGAATGAGTTTATCCTTCTCCGTCAGTGTCATTTGGAAAACCTCTGGCTGGCTGGCAACATTTCGCGCATTTCCGTTAGCCAGTGTAGAGGTAGCATTATACATAGGCCAGTTCCAGCTGTAATATTTGAAGCCAAAGCTCTCTCTGAACGTCTCATCAATTTTGTCAATTTGCTCTTGAGTACGATAGTAGCGGCCTTCTTCATTTACTTCATAGGTATCGCCCTTGATTCCCCATGACAACAGCGTCTGATTCTCTTCTGTCAGCATATTGTCAAAGTACTGGATGATTCGGACCGGGTCCTTGGCGCTGACCGTAATCCCGATTCCGCGGTTGGTTACTAGACCGCCCGGAGGGTCCAGATAAGCATCCGGGGTATTTTCATCAAAGGTAATGGGCAGCGGGAAGTAATTATATCCGTCCAGGGAAGGATCTTTTCTTGCCGCATCCTTCAGGACATTAAGCGCATTATCTACCTGCCAGCGGTAATCGAAAAAGCCGAGTACCTTATGGGAAGTTAGTTTGGCGATATACTGGTCGTAGTTATCTACAAAGGACGCTTTGTCAAAAAGCCCATTTGCATTCAGTTTATTTAATTCTTTCAACCACTTCTTGGTAGCGTCAGAACCTGCATACGTTTTTGCTTCCCAAGTGTTGGTATCTACAATAACATTGCCGTCATTCGGGTAACCCATAAGGTGCATAGGCGGATTGGAGGTAGCAAAAAAACGCCAGTCATGTGTAAGTGACACTAATCCTGTCAAATTTTCATCCTTATGCTTATCTCGGTAATTCGTAATTAGCTCGACGTACTGATCCAAAGTTTTGATCTTGGGATATCCGGCTTCCTCCAGCACACGACGCTGCACCCAGAAGGCTGCTCCTGCTTCCGGTTCGGGAATAAAATCGTTCACTTGCGCAGCAATAGGGAGGAAATAGATTTTTCCATCTTTCGCTTTCATTTGATTCAGCGATTTTCCATAAACCCGCTTGATATTTGGACCGTATTGCTCAATGAGATCATCGAGCGGTATAAAAGCGCCTGCATTCAGCACTTCTTCTATTGCTGCATCCGGGATTAGCACATCAGGGTAATCGTTAGCGGCAATCATCGTTCCAATCTTTGTATTTAAGTCGCCGACTACAAACTCCAGTTTGAAATTCACGCCGGTTTGATCCTCAAGGAGCTTGCCGATTGTAGTTTGATTGGTATTGCCATCCTTCGAACCGGCTACCCCGTTGAAAATTTTAAAGGTTACTTTATCCTGCTTGGCTCCTGTAGTTGCACTGCCACTCTGCTCCGCCGATCCCGTATTTTCCTTCGTATTATTGTTGCCAGAGCAAGCTGTAATCACAGATAATGATAATACTGCTGTTAAACAGAGAAGCCAAACTCTATTGATTTTGCTCATTGCTTTTACTCCCCCTTTTATATGAATGGTGTGTTACTCCCTTAGTATAAAAGCGTTTTCATTTCATCGTTACCCTTTAAATTATGGTTTATTCTTTGAAAACTATGGATTCGATGGAATTTTCAGCACGATTCGTGTTCCTTCACCAGGGCGGCTGTGTACTTCAAATACAATTCGGTCGCCATACAGCATTTTGCCCCTGTAAATTACATTCTGTATCCCAATCCGGTCGCCAATAAGTTCTTCCCCCTTAAGGTAGTCATACAGCTTGCTGACCTGCTCCTCGTTCATGCCAATTCCGTTGTCTTTGACCGAGAAAACGACAAAATCCTCCTCCATTCCAATCCGGATATCAATTCCCCCGCCTTTTTTCAACGGTTCAATTCCATGAATGCTAGCGTTCTCCACAAAGGGAAGAAACACCATCTTCGGGATTACACAGGCACGGGCTTCAGGCTCTACCTCGACATGGTATTTCAATTTGTCTTCGAAACGGTATTTCTGTATATCTAAAAAGCACATGATAAAACCCAGTTCCTCCTCCACTGTTACCCATTCCTTATTCCAGGTTAGAGAGCTGCGTAAAATCATCGCCATGCTTTGAATCATTTTAGCTGTCTCCTTCTCATGCTTAAGCAGACTTCGCATCCGTATCGTTTCCAGCGCATTGAACAGGAAATGGGGATTAATCTGGCTTTGAAGAGCATTTAGCTGCGCCTTCCGCCGTTCCAGCTCAAGCGATTTTTTCTGGATAGCCGTAATATACACATCGTTAATTAATGTCTTAATCTGCATAATCATATTGTTGAATTCGAGCGTCAGCTGGCCGATTTCATCACGGGCTTCCCCATAATTGATCATCTGGAAATTCTGTGTTTTTACTTTCTTCATATGCTTTAAAATTTCAATAATCCGTACGTTAATGGACCTTGTAATGATTAAGATGATTACAGTAGGAACAATCATCATCACGCATCCGGACCAAACAATGAAATAGCGGGACTTCAGCTCCTCCTTAATAATCTCATGCTCATTAATGGTACCCACGACCTTCCAGCCGCGCAAATAACTGATGCTGCCATATCCCTTCTCAAATTGAATGAGATTATCCGATTTCAGGGAGCTGTACAGATGCTCAGCATTATCCTGCCAGTTGATTGCCCGGTTGGTTGTGTATTCTATTCGGTCTCCTGGACCCAGCAGGTACATATCTCCCTTTACATTCAAATTAGAAAAAATCTCCATAATATCAATCGTCTTGAAATCAATTTTAATGAGCTTCTCCTTGGCCATCCGATCCGCAAAATAATCCATTCGCCGGAGCAGCGAAAACGATTGAAATTGGCCCTCCGGGTCTTCGATACGAACGAATACAGGCTGGGATGACGCATCCTTCAGCCAAAGCTTATACCATGCTTCTTCACGAACCTCGTCGGATAATATGCCGATATTTCCTGAATTCAAAAGCGTGGGATTGTCTACATATATTGTTTTGTTCTGCAGAGAAGAAGAAAACGGGGAGTAATTGTTCAGAATCGATCTTAGATAGAGATCATAGGCCTCTACATAGTCTTCCGTATGCGTAAAATTCATGTTTAACACTTCATTGGTTTTGTAATCCGCATAAAAAAAGGAGGATAATCCTACACCTTGATCAACCATTAACTGGAACTCATTTTTAATTTGCTCCACGGCACGGTCAATATCATTGATTCTTTGTTCTTTTACATTCTCGGTAATAATATTATAAAAAATCGCATTCGTCAGAATGATTGGAGCAATGACACCAAGGAAATATACCAAAAACATTTTGTTTCTCAGCCGGATATTATTCAGAAAATACATAGCTTCCCCTTCTCCCTCCTCGCTTTAGCGCTTGCCGATCCGGCTTCTATATTCCGTAGGGGTCATCTGTCCCAGCTTTTCAAATTGGGTCACGAAATAATCCGCATTTTTGAAGCCCACCTGCTCGGCAATTTCATAGATCCGCAAGTCGGTCTGTCTTAGAAGCTTCTTGGCTTCCGTAATACGCAGCTGGAGCAAGTAGTCGTTGAAATACATCCCATAGTTTTTTTTGAATAGTTGTCCGAGATAAGCAGAACTCATGTAAAACTGATTAGCTATACTTTTCAGATTAAGATTTTCATGAAAATTTTTATCTACATAACACTTAATTTTATAAAGCCCGCTGCTTCCGCAGCTTTGATAAAGACTCTGAATCAATCTGGCAGCCTCCAGCGCAAAGGTTTCAAATAAGGCCCGGAGCTCGCTAAATGTAATGTTATGATCCTGCCAGTTCATGATAGGCATAAGACTTGCCAGCTGCTTTTCATCTCCTTCCATACTTCTAACCGTATTCAGCACACTGTGGACACATTGAATCGTGGCCGCTTTTATAGCTTCCTGCGATACCGCCTTCTCTGCAAACTCCGCAAACATCCGGTCGATAACCAAAACAAGCTTTTGCTCGTTGTTCTCTTCAATGGCTTCAATGATTGTACGGTACACCTCGTCCTTGACATGGACATAACGGAGATCCTTCTCGGCAATATCGGAATGCAGCAGGATTGGCTGGGTGTGCCTAAAGTATTTATATTGCACGGTCTCCTTAGCACTGATGTAAGAATGCTTCAATAGCATGAAGGAGCTTACCGTTCTGCCCACATAGGCTTGTATGTCTAAGGAGAACAAATTGCTGAGCTGAAGCAGGCAATCTGCCATGAAGCTTCGTGCATCACCATTATGCCCCCTTAAATAGAGATCGGGTATAATAAATCCGAATGCGCGCCGATGCTCGTGCACAATCGGGGTTTCCGAACAAAGCTGCTGAACCGATTGCTGGATTGCATTTTTGAATTCTGCCTTAGGAGGCATAAGCCTGTTTCCCCACGGAAACACATTATTAATTTCCAGCAATACGTACATAAACTCCTTCGCTCCCATTCCAGTCCAATGCTTTTCCCAGACCTCAAGTGCCTCGTCCTTCACTTCACCGCGAATGAGCGTCTCAATCAGCTTCTCTTCCTCGTGAATAATAAGCCTCTCTTTTAACTGTTTCTGTGCAGAAAACTTGTCGCGATATTTGTGAAGCGCTTTCACGATTTCGTTCTCATTAATAGGCTTAAGCACATAATCCAGCACATCGTACCGAACCGCCTGCTGGGCGTAACGGAAGTCATTATAGCCGCTAATAATAATAAATTCGGTTTCAAGCTTCGCCTCCCTTACCGCTTGAATTAGCCCGATTCCGTCTAAAATTGGCATACGGATATCCGTAATGACAAGATGCGGCTGCTGCTTGCAGATTAGCTCCAGAGCGTCTTCTCCGTTGTCTGCCTCACCTATCACCTCAAAACCGCTGCTTGCCCAATCCACCATTTCAATCAAGCCCTTGCGGACAAATAATTCATCGTCGACAATAATGATTCCGTACATCGTAATCTCACTCCCTTGCTAAAGCTCATTCCAATTAGATACTAACTATAAAATATAATTTCCAAAAAGAATACCGTGAGTTTTCCATCGACTACTTGCTCAAAATCTTCTTCTATAGATCGGAACATTTTCATATATGTACAGAATAAGCAGATCATAAAGCAAGACTGGGGTTGATTATATCAGAGCGTACTAGGAGCATATAGACTTTACATAAGAAAAGCAAAGGGTTATCTTTGCTTCCCTTTGCTTCAAAAATCGCGGCTTGCCAGGCGCTATACACTTGCGAACTTCGGCCTGATACTGCCTAATATATGGTAGCCATTTTCCGATTTTATTGGGCCCGGCTCACACGAAAACCTTGATCCGGGCCAATCCCATTCGCCTCAAACTTTCCCCGATAAGATAACTCGTTGTTTCTGACGTCGCCGATCCAACCGCCGCCCTTTACAACCCGGAAAGAACCGCTCTCGTTATCCAAGTCCCCATCCCCGTACCAGTTCCAGCACCACTCCCTTACATTACCTGACATATCGTAAAGACCTAGCTCATTGGGTTTTTGGGCACCGACAGATTTTGTTTTATTTTTGTTGCTTTCTATAATCGTCCAGTTCCATTCTCCTGATAAGTATTTGTCTCCGGCATTTTTCCAATACCAAGCTACTTCATCTACATTATTGCTCCCGCTGTAGGTGTAGCTGTGGCTCACCTGGCCTCCACCTGCGGCGTATTCCCACTCCGCTTCCGTCGGCAATCGGTAACCACTCGCTCCCTCATTGATCGTTACTGTCCATTTTAGATTATCGTGATCACTCTTATTACTCGGATCTTTTTTATTTTTGTCAATCTCGTAATACGGTTTCAGGCCCTCTTTAATACTTCGTTTATTGCAGTATTCAACAACATCATACCAGCTCACCATTTCTACCGGTAAATGGTCTCCCTTGAAGCCGGAGGGGTTGCTTCCCATAACCTCAACCCACTCTTGTTGAGTTACCTCATATTTGTCGATATAAAAGCTCGGTATGGTTACACCTTTTCCATAAAAGTTGGACTTTGTATTCACAAAATTTCCGCCTTCTACAAATACAAGGCTATCATTGTTTTTATTGTTTTCGGTCTTCTCGGGCTTCTCGGGCTTCTCGGTCTTCTCGGTCTTTTCAGGCATTTCTTGCGAGCAAGCAATGACTACCAATAATATTGCTGGCAAAAGGAAAATAAATCGTTTTCTCATTACTATTTCTCCTTTTAACGAATAGGAAAAGGATACAAGCAAAAATCTTTTGTTGAAATAGATAAGGCCGCCAGCTGTGAGACCGGCAGGCCTTAGCAAGCAATATTTAAAATGAAATGATGCCTTTTACCACACCGTTACATTAGAGCTGCCGCTGCTTTGATACCCCTCTGTCGCAAATACCTGGTACGTCCAGCTGCTCCCTAGATTCATTCCTTTACTCTGCCATGCATTAACGTGGTTGCTGAACGTGATTGCGGAGTTGACCCCAGTTGCTCTCTTCGACTGGCGGACACTCCAATACTGAGGGAAGGTCTGTGTCCCGTCGATGGATGGCGCGTTGTAACGCATAGTCGTATAAATGTCATATGTGCCTCCGTCGCTGGACACGGTTCCTTTATACGTTCCGGTAGGACGATACGTGCCCCAACTGTCAACGACGTAATATTCAATTAGCGAGTTTCTTGTCCACCCGTAAAGAGTCAAATATCCATTGCCAGACGGCGCCCAGACGCCGGCATTATAGTTAACTATCCGGTTTGGCGATCCGTTAAGCCAGCCTTTGCCAACAACGAAATTCCCGACATTTGACCATGTAACACTATAATTGCCGCCGGATCCATTGACAGCATTTACTGTTCCGCCGCCATCGGTCCAATTTTGCCAATAGTCAGTCGCTGCACTTGAGGTTGCCGAAAACAAGCCCAAGCTCATAGAGGCTGCAAGGCATACCGTCAAAATTTTCTTATTCAGCTTTAATTTGAACATAAGATACCTCCTCATTTTTTATCGTTATTTGCCTATGTGTTAGGGTTTCTTCTTTATGCCGCCCAACACTTATCCTGTGTCATGTCTCGCCATCATTTTACTATCACCTCCTTCTTGAGGTAAATTATAACAAGTAAGCGCATACATTAATACATTGTAGATTATAGGTTTTTCCTTCATTTTCTAAGCTTATTTTTTACTGAGCAGGATGAGTCGCCGATTACAGATCTGGCCTACCTGCCCGTGGCCTTGCTTTTCTCGGCCGCCATGGCTATATGCGTTTTATCAACAAAAAAAGGAGTCGGCACTTTTATGCCCTCCTTTTGCATCGTAAAACTACATTATTCGGCTCCCGATTTTTTGCGACGTTTCCAGTCCTGGTAACGCTCCGTAATTATCGGCTCGATGATGTGATAGTTTTCAAACGAATCTTCTACATGGTAGATCGTCGGCAAGCCGGCTGCCAATCCATTCGTGAAATCAACGGCCGTATAGATGTCGTTTTGGATATTGAGATATTCGCGGGCAAACGCATCTGCCTCATCCGACAATTCGTTCGAGCTCAGCACGCCATCCCAGTTTTTACGATAAAATTGAGCTCCGGTCATCTCATTTCTTTTGACAAGCTCAATTTCCGCTGCATCTTCTTTGCGGCTTCGTTTGCTGAGCAAATCATTTTTGATTATCCAAGCGATGAACATGCCCGACGGAACGTAAGCTTGGTGGTGCTCCAACTCTTGCGGAAAATCGCCATCGTAATGCCATTTCGCCTTATCGTAGACGTAATTTTCTTTTTCTGCGATCTGAAATAAAATATCTCGCGGTTCTTCCACAAAACCTTTATCCCTCAGTTCATCAGCCAATTCGTTCAGCCGATCGATCGCTTCCTGCTTGACGGGATAGGGCTCGTATGTCGGGTTCATCGTCTTCTTGTCAGCATAAAGCCGGCCCTTGATGATATTAAGGATATAAACCTCTATTCCTTCGGTAATCGCTAAATGCCGATAATCTTTAAACGTCTTTCCCTGTTTGGTCAATACCAGTTCCATCTTGCTCACCTTATCTATCCCCTCCCTATATTTCACGTTGCTTCCTTGTCACAAAATGCTCAACCTTATTGACTCTGCTTATATGGATCCTACCAGCAACTCCCTGAGAACATCTGCTGTCCGTTCCATGCCAATCAGGATCACGCAGTCTATTGAAATCGAATATTCGATCCCAGCTCTCTTCCTTGCTCATAGACAGCTTTCCTAAATGATAGTCATCCCACTCTTTTTCGTTATCAGCTAAGAAACTATCATTTAGAACTAAATGCCAATCATCAAAATCAGAAATTAATACCTCTTTATCATCCAACTCTAGACGTATTCTTACACAAGAGGTACAGCTTTCAAAATGACCTGACGAACGCATATCCGGCTTCTGTACCCATAGCCAAATAGGACTTTCTCCGGAATAGTTGGGAAGCCTTTCGTTCATTTTAGTCATCATCCACTGATATTCCTGTGGAAACAGGGCATGTTTTTCAGAGCCTTCTAGATACCCTTGATTCTCAAATAGGCTCCAAATTTCTTCTCTTTGAAGCGTCCAATATATGCCGATTTCATATCTCTCCTGTTTTTTTTAATATGGTCGTGACGAATTCCTCGAAGGTAACTTCCTCTTTAAAGCATACCAATTCCCACCAAATTAATATATGAATAAGTCGGAAAATAAAAAAAGAACCTCCTGTTCAGGAAGTTCCCCGATTACCAAACGATGACGAGCAAGCTGCTGTAAACAGCCTATTTTGTAAATTCGAAATTTAATACCAATTCACTCGTGTGACCGAGGAAATTATAGTTGTAGCTTCCGATTAATTTTTCCAACTCTCCTGTGCCGTTAATGATTTGAGCGGGGCTATCAAGAGTGCCGTTATCAAACATGCCGTTTTCACAGGCTGTAAATGTTCCATAATGTCCATCGTAATGACCTTCAAAGTGCAGAAACCCCGCAATTTTGGATTTGGCCTTTTCAGCATCTTCAATCGTACTATCTAAGTAATATAGCAAATATTCTAAAGTTGCTTTCCCTTCCAAAATCCCTTTAATTTCGTATTCAACTTTTGCAGTATTAACGGGGAAGTTGCTAAGATTATTTTCAATCGGTTGCTCCTCCCATTTTGTTACAGTAAAAATAGCTGTTTCCATATCATCACTCTTTCCTCAAAATAGTATAATTAAAATAAGTTTGATTTTAAAACGAGACCCTGCTTATATTTTCACCCAATGGCATTCATCAATTCATAGAAATACTTGGATTCCTGCGTCTTATTCAGGCTATACCAGGCATCTAATGTATCTGGTGAATACACCTCCAGCGCCCTCAAGACATGTACAGAAAACTCCAATGGTGCTATGCCAGATGCAGTAATTAGTTTTCCATCCGTTACAGCAGACTCCATCTTGTAATATTTTTCGCCTGTGTAAGTGGGACAGATCATGTTAAGGTACTCCAAATCATTGCTTGTATGCCAGCGTGAATCCAGCAGCCCCGTCTGGGCAAGTCCGATTGTAGCCCCACAAATCGCTGCCACTAATGCCCCTTCCTTTAAACACCTTTCCGCCGTTTCTAAAATGGGTTGGTGAATGGTGGTTGTCCAGGTTTCTCCACCGGGTAAAATCAATGTATCTGTGCTTTCAATGCTGCACTCATCCAGTCTGATATCTGGCCTTATTTTCAATCCGCCCATTGTCGTTACAGGCGTCTTATCCATTCCCACGGTAACGATTTTGGATGGAGCCAGCCCTTTTTTATAATATCTTCCCGTGTTCAGTTCGGCTGTTAAATAACCGATTTCCCAGTCTGACATCGTGTCAAACACATAAAGATAGACTATATTCGTCATTTGCAAGTTCCCCTTATTTTACAACTCATCAAGGGATTCCAACCATCCATGCATCGGCAATCCATGATTACCCCCATTATAAAATAGCTTCACTGACAGCTGCTGTCAGTGAAGCTATTAAAGCCGATAATATTCCATTAACTCCGATGCAGCACCAACAAGCCTGTCCTTCAAACTCTGTGGTTCGACGACTTTAATGGATTTCGCATAGGATAGGAGAAAATACGGGACATGTGTCTGAATGGATGTTTCCTCAAGTAAAAAGATGGCTTGATTGGCTGTCCGCTCTTGCAGATGATGCCCCATAAACCAATGCAAGCATAAGTCATCCAATGCCTCTGCTCTGCCTTCAATCATTACAGGAATTAATCCTTCCTTGCCGACTAACTTAGGCAACAGATTTTGCATAAAAAATTCACGGGCCGAAAATGCTTCCGAACGCTTAAAGAGCAGGGAAGTCCGCTTGATTTGCACAATTCGATCTACCCGAAAACTGCGAATCTCCTTCCTTAGGTGGCAAAATCCAACCGTATACCATTTATGGTTCCAGTTAACCATTCCATAGGGGTCTATCACCCTGTTCCTAGGTTGTTCTTCCCGTCCTGTGCGATAGTCCATTTCTACAGCGTATTCATTTGCTACAGCCTGCTCCAATTCCGCCAATATCGGCTGAACCGAAGGGTATCCGCTGCGGTTTATCACTTCAAAACCGGCTAACTGGCGGCTAAGCATGCTTTCCTGCTCCTCGTTTGAATACATTTTCAATTTGGAGGTCGCATTGCCTAACGCCTCGCTTAAAGGGTATCCGGCCTCTTTGGCAAAAGCAGCCGCATGAAGGAGCGCCTTTTTCTCTTCCATATCAAATAGCAGAGGGGATCTGATAAATTGATTGAGCAAGCGATACCCGCCATTATGGCCTGTGTCGGATATGATCGGCACTCCACTGGCACATAATGCATCTATATACCGATAAACGGTCCTTATATTTATTTCCAGCTTTTCAGCTATTTGTTTTGCCGTCATTTTCATGCCCGAATTCAGCATCCAGAGAATGGCCAGCATATTATCGTTTTTTGGCATATCAGCAACCCTCAGTTTCTATATAAACCTCTTAACCAGATAAATGATTTAGATTATCGATTTTGGTCACTATAAACGGCAAGGCTTTTTCTATATATTGTTCTGCCGAGGGAGACCCTTTATTGATCCAATCTACTGATGCTGCGTAAATGCCAGAACTTAATATAAGTGCACCCAGCTTTAAAGCTTCCGATTCAAGATTAGACTGTTGTTTTAAAAGTAGAGAATAAAATAAGTTTTCCAGATTTGTTTTCATTTTTTGTTCAACGATTGTGCTAAATGATTCATAGCTCCTTCTGCATTGGGCGTTTAAGTTTGAATTTGTAATCGACTCTGTATGAAAATCAGTTAAGGCAAGAAAAATTTTCACATAAGTTTCTTCATTTAATTTATCGAAATAATCTAGGTTGTTAATAGTGTTATCTATTACCGTTTCTTTAATGACGATATCCAATAATTCATACTTATCGTTAAAATGGGAATAAAGAGTCGCACGATTAACAGTAGCTTCATCCGTAATATCTTTTATCGTAATATCTTTGAAGCTCTTTTTTAATATTAGTTTGATAAAAGCATCCATTAACAATTTTCTTGTTCGTAAAATACGCGGATCTATTTTTGGTGTCATTCCTGTTTACTCCTCTCTCTCCTATAGAGATGGACAACTATTTTTTTGGTTTGTTGTTTAAGCGATAAAACGCCAGCATTGATGATTGAAGATAAATGAACATCCATTTACAATTCACTTTACAACAACTGTTGCCAGATCATACATTGATCGAACAGTAAAAATAAGGAGGATTACAAATGAGAAAACCGATTGATTATGTTTCAGGGCATGCTTACCCTGGTATGGTGGCTCTTGTCACATCTAGCTATGAAGATAAGCAAAATATAATGTCGGCAGGCTTTCATACAACGATAGGTTATGCTCCTCTAATTTATGGTTTTTCGTTACGAAAAGAAACCTATTCATACGATTTGATTATGAAAAGCGGTAATTTTGGTATTAATTTTGTTCCGGCAAACCTTGCTGAACTCATTCAGATTGTAGGAACTAGAAGTGGGAGAGATGAAGATAAGTTCTCTAAGTATAACATCGAGTATGACAATGGCATAAATCTGAACGTTCCCATATTAAAAGAAGCCTATTTTGCTTATGAGTGCAAGGTAATAGATTCAAGAAACTATGGCAGCCATGACTTTGTAACAGGAGAAATCCAGACTATTTACAAAGATGAAGAAAAATTTATAGAAATAGATGGCTGGACTATGCCAAATATGAATAAGTTAGAAGTCCCTCTTTATTTAGGGCGTTCCGTATATGCTACTTTCAATGGTGATTCGGAGCAAAAAGATTATGTAAAGTATCGTTTTAAATAAAGAAATTTGGAGAAACAAAGACTATGGTTAACACAGGTTGAATAGGCTAGCCGTATGAATATATCTTATCAAATTTCGAGACTCCTAACACGGATTACTTTATCATAAATCAATTTTTCCCAAAAAATAAGAAGTCCTGCCACTATCCAGCGCGAGGCTCGATAGTGACAGGACTTTATGAACGTTAACCGCTTAAATCAGATCCGATTTTTGCAATAATCGCTGGATAATAGTTGCAACCTCGGCACGGGTCATGTTCCCCTTCGGAGCAAGTAAAGCCCCGTTTCTTCCAAATACAAGGCCAGCCTGCACATTGTCCGCAACGCTGCTTTGTGCCCATGCGGCTACTTTCGCTGCATCTGCAAACGGACGAAGGGCATGGTCTGCCGATTGCTCGAGCAGCGTATCCTTCAGCCCAGTTATCGCCATCGCTTTAGATAGAATAACCATCGCTTGTTCTCTCGTAATTTTGTCATTCGGCCGGAACGTGCCGTCTTCAAAGCCGCTAATTAGCCGGTATGAATACGCAGTATTGACCGCGCTGCTATACCAATCGGACGACAACACATCCGAGAATGGTGTTGCTCCATTTTCCAGCTTGAGTCCTAATCCGCGAACGATGATCGCTGCAAATTCGGCGCGGGTGATCTCCAGGTCAGGACTGAACATCCCGTTGCCCGTTCCGTCGACAACCATTCGAGACCCCATGTCGTTAACGGCATTTTTCGCCCAATGATTCATCATATCGCTAAATTCGAGCGGATGCCATACGACCGCATACTCGCTGTTGGTCAAGCTATTGATTTGAGCCTCATATTTCCCGTTCATATTTCGGATTTTAGTCGGCACATGGCGTACGGAGCCATCCGGCTCAACGACAACTCCTGTCGTAATCTTGCCCGGATCAACGCCATCCGGAATCGCAATCGTTCTCTCCACATAAGCGTTAAAATTCGTTACTTCGAAGATCTTATCTCCATATACAGCTCTCACCGTAAAGCTCAGCGGCTGGCCGACAAGGGTGAACCGGCCTTTGGCTGCTGCGTTCTCCACAAGCTTCAACGTATCCGTTGTCGGGATGGCAATTTCAATCTGCACTTTAATGTCTTGCAAAGCTATTGATTCGCCAACCTGCTTGGATATAGCATCGATATTGATTTGGCCTGCTGGAAGCGTGTATGTCGCATTTGCGGTTTTGAACACCAGAACAGCTTGCTTGTCCTCCATGTTTTTCACCATTTGGCCATTCAACTCTCCAACGAAAATGTCGGATTTTTGATCAATCGGAATTGTGACTATGGCATGCTGCCCTTCTGCAGCAAGTCGCTCATCCAGTTTTTTCTGATCCACAATCACCGTTATTTCGGTTTGATTGTTTCGCTTTGTCACCGTAGCTGTACCCGCATTCTCAACTTTCCCGTTAACCAGAATATTCACACCGTTGTTTGCAGTGCTCGTATTGCCCGATGTCGATGGAGCAGAAGGCTGAGATGGCGTATTTGATGCTGCTGGAATAACTGTATTCGATTCCGCAGAAGCAGCGCTCCTACCTGCATCATTAATCGCTTTTACCGTAAAGGTGTAGCTTGTTCCATTCGTCAAGCCTGTGAGCGTAATTGGACTTGCTCCTCCGATCACGGTGATATTCCCCGGTGAAGCGGTCACTTCATATCCTGTAATCGCGCTTCCGCCATTATCAGTTGGAGCCGTAAAGGTTACGACAGCTTGTCCGTTGCCCGCCACTGCGGATACGTTAGCTGGCACTCCCGGGATGGTTGATGAAGTCGCGCTTGTGTGGTTCGACGCCCCGCTCAAGCCGCCTGCGTTTTCTGATTTTACTACAAAGTAATAGGTGGTACCGTTGACCAAATTTTGTGCGCTGTAAGTAGGTGATGTGACAATCGCCACTTCAACGAGGTTATTTGGGTCAGCATCCGTTGCCATGTAAACACGGTATTGGATTGCATCCGATACTGCACCCCAGTTCAGCGCAACTTGACGGTCGCCGCCGACAGCCACAAGATTTTGCGGATTTTCGGGAGCATTAGGCAAGTTCACTGCTTGCGTAACGTCAAATGTTACAGGTGTCATGTGATCCGCAGTTATGGTTACCGTTGCCGTGTAGGTGCCAGCTGGCAAACCATCTTTTGCATGAATATCAAAGCTTGTTGATGCGCTGCCTGCTAAAGTAGAATTCGGCTGTGTCATAACAAAATCATTAGCATTTACTCCACTAAGCGCTGCCGACAGGTTCAGCAAATTGCCGGTGCCGGTATTCATGACTGGAATGCTCTTAGTCTCTTGGGTACCTAATTCGTAACCCTGAGTAAGTCCCGTTAACGTTTGATCCGTTATGGCAGCGATTGAATAGGAAGCTGCTGCCGTGACGGTAATCGTCGATGTTCCTTTTTTGCTGTTATCTATCGTTGACGTTGCCGTGATCGTGTAATCGCCTAGCGCGGCATCCGGTGCGACGGTTACATTCCCTGTGCTGTCTACCTCCACCTTGTTGCTTCCGTCGTTGCTCGTCCAAGTGACCGTTGTTGCTGCCCCTCCTACTGCATCTACAGATGCTGTGAGCTGCTCGCTTCCTCCTTGCACGACGCTTGCGGTGCTTGGACTCACCGTTACGCTGTTGATGGCTTGTGCTACTGTGACGGTAATCGTCGATGTTCCTTTTTTGCTGTTATCTATCGTTGACGTTGCCGTGATCGTGTAATCGCCTAGCGCGGCGTCCGATGCGACCGTTACATTCCCTGTGCTATCTACTTCCACCTTGTTACTCGCGTCATTGCTTGTCCAAGTGACCGTCGTCGCTGCTCCTCCCACTGCATCTACTGATGCTGTGAGCTGCTTGCTTCCTCCCCGCTCAACGCTAGCGCTATTCGGACTCACACTTACGCTATTGATGGCTGGCGCTGCTGTGACCGTAATCGTTGACGTTCCTGTTTTGCTGCCATCTGCTGTCGACGTTGCCGTGATCGTGTAATCGCCTAGCGTGGCATCCGGTGCGATGGTTACATTCCCCGTGCTGTCTATTTCCACCTTGTTGCTCGCGTCATTGCTTGTCCAAGTGACCGTCGTTGCTGCTCCGCCTACTGCATCCACCGTAGCTGTTAGCTGCTCGCTTCCTCCTTGTACAACTCTTGCGCTGACCGGGCTCACGCTTACACTGTTAACTGCTGGCGCTGCCGTTACGGTAATCGTCGAGGTGCCTTTTTTACTGCTATCTACCGTCGACGTTGCCGTAATCGTGTAATCACCAGGCGTTGCATTCGCTGCTACGGTTACATTCCCCGTGCTGTTCACCGCGACCTTGCTCGCGTCGCTGCTCGTCCAAGTCACCGTCGTCGCCGCTCCTCCTACTGCGTCCACTGTAGCCGTGAGCTGTCTGCTTCCTCCTTGAACAACGCTTGCCGTGCTTGGGCTCACCGTTACGCTGTTGATAGCCGGCGCCACTGTGACGGTAATCGTCGACGTTCCTGTTTTGCTGCTATCCACCGTCGATGTTGCCGTGATCGTGTAATCGCCAGGCGCGGCATCTGCCGCTATGGTTACATTCCCCGTGCTGTTCACCGCGACCTTGCTCGCGTCGCTGCTCGTCCAAGTCACCGTCGTCGCTGCCCCGCCTGCTGCATCCACCGTAGCGGTGAGCTGTCTGCTTCCTCCTTGTGCAACGCTTGCAATGGCTGGACTCACCGTTACGCTATTAATTGTCGGAGGCACAGGCGGCACATAATTGGACGCTCGGATTTGAGTAGACGTTCCATTGGTCTCCTGCCAACCAACATATAAAACATTGTTTAACGCTGCTGCCGCAGGAAATTGTGCGGCCCTCGAGACGTTTACGTTCAAGCCCTTAACTGCGTTTCCATCTACGCTCGTCCAACTCGTACCGTCATATTTTTTAACCCGAATTTGAAAAGCCGTTCCATTGTACTCCTGCCACACTGCATATAAAGCGTTATCGAGTGCCGTTAACTCAGCATAGTTTGCTCTGAAATTAATATCCTTGTTTATACCATACGTCCCGTTGCCGTCTACACTCGTCCAAGTGCTTCCGTCGTATTTCTTGACTCGAATTTGATTATCATTCGTTCCGACTACTTCGTCCCATGCCAAATATAAGTTGTTGTCGAATACAGCAAATGAGAGGTTGGCTGCGGTTTTTGCCACATTTACATTCAGACCGGTCGTACCTCCGCCGTCAATGGACGTCCAATTCGTCCCATCATATTTTTTGGCGCGAACTTGAACAGCGCTTCCGTTGGATTCACTCCACGCCACATATAAAGAACCATTGTATTCTGCCATTTTAGGAAGACCCGCTCCCAATGACGTATTTGCGTTCAAACCGTTCGCGCCACCGCCGTCAACGCTTGTCCAAGCCGTGCCGTCATACTTTTTGATCCGGATTTGACCGGCGTTGCTGCTGTTAGCCTCGCTCCAAGCCGCATACAGATTATTGTCATATTCATACAAAACAGGGTATGATACTCCTATTGAGGCATTAATGTTTAGTCCATTTGGGCCGCCATCAACGCTCGTCCAGCTCGTGCCATTATATTTCTTGACCTTTACTTGATTAATGGTGGTAGCTGAGTTTCTTTCAACCCATATGACATATAATTCATCGTTAAAAACAGCCATAGCAGGGGTAGTCGCCGCTTTTGCAGGATCTACATTCACTCCGCTTGCCCCGTTACCGTCGACACTTATCCAGCTCGTGCCATTATATTTCTTAACACGTATTTGGTTCGCCGTTCCATTCGGTTCCTGCCATGCTGCATATACTTCATTTCTAAATACCGCTAATACCGTGTTTTCGCCATCTCTTGCAGCGTTTACGTTTACGTTTATGCCATTCGTACCGCCGCCATCCACTGATGTCCATTCGTTTGCCGCCCAAGCCGTACCTCCGCTTGATAGAAGCGATAGAACAAGCATAACAGCAAGTACAAGATGTACCGTTTTTCGGAATTTATCGTTCATTCTGTGTTTACTTATTACTTGGATCAAACTTCATCTTCCTCTCCACATTAGCATTCTGTCGCATAGTCCATATGATCTAGCTCAGCATACAGGAAGACACCTTAAAAAAACCTTAAAAACCGACATTTTTCTACAAAAAATAGGCCCCATCGCAAAACGATGAGAACCTGTTGTGGAAGCCTATTTTGAAAACCTGTCTTGTTAAGCCTAACAGCCTGTTAAACACGCGAGGCAGGAATATGTATGGTGACTTTCGTACCGAGCCCTAGCTCGCTCTCCAGCTCCAGCGAAATCCCGTATTCGTATTTCAAGCGCTTGTTAATATTACGCAAGCCGACCCCCTGCTGCTCAGCCGTATCGCTCCGTTCCAGCAGCGTCTCCAATCGTTCAGGCGCAATTCCGACTCCATTGTCGGCTACGACAAATCGCCAGCCTCCATCCAGCTCCTCCACCGTCATTGTGACCCTTCCGCCCTCCATGCGATCACCGATGCCATGACGGATCGCATTTTCTACAAGCGGCTGCAGCACAAGCGGCGGCATACGCAAGCCATAAGCAGCCTCCTCGATCGCATATTCGAAACGAATACGATCCTTGAAGCGGGCCCGCTCAATGTCCACATACGTTCGAATAAGGCTAAGCTCTTCCGCAAACCCGATGCGCTCCTCCGTGTTGCTGAACCGAAAGCTTCCTCGCAGATAATCGGCCAGATCAACAATCATCTTCCGAGCGCGCTCTACATCCTTATAGCTGGATGCTACAATACTATTCAGCACGTTATACAAAAAATGAGGCTTGATCTGCGATTGTAAAAACGCCACCTCCATGTGGACAGCACGGCCAAGCGACTCCTTCATGGCGAGCAAGCTGCCGATTCTTGCCTTTAGCTCATTAAGATCAAACGGCTTTGGTAAGTAATCGTTCGCACCCGCTTGGAAGGCCGCCACCTTATCTTGCGGCTGATAAGCTGCCGTAACCATTAGAACGGGCAGCTCCAGCAGCGAATATTGCTTGCGTATTACCTGGCACACTTCATAGCCCGACATGCCTGGCATCATTAAATCGAGGATAACGAGATCGATTCGGCCCGATTGATCCAGCTGCTCCAGCGCCTCGTACCCATTCTTGACCGCAATGACGTGATAGTCGAAAGCTTGAAGAGCGTCTATTAAAACTTTAAGGTTCACATACTGATCGTCGACGATTAGAACCGTGTGCTTTCCGCCCGGATTTGAATAGTACGGCGTATGGAAAGAATAATCGGGTTCCTTGAGCATCGCCTGAGGATTTGAATTGGATAAGAGCCGAGGCGCTTCTCCCTGCTCTTCGGCAATCGGAAGCGTGAATGTAAAGGTCGAACCGACTCCCTGTGTGGAAACAACTGCAATCGTTCCCTTTTGCAGCTCGACCAGTTGCTTCGCAATGGGCAGCCCTAATCCAAAGCCGCGATGGTGTGCTCCCTCAAGTGATTTGAATGGTTCAAAAATATGGGGAAGGTCCTGCGGCTCAATGCCTTCTCCTGTATCCTGCACCGAAATTTCGAGTCTACCTCCCTGCTCTCTTCCGGTAATGATGATCTCTCCGTTTTTCGTATGCTTAATCGCATTATCCAGTAAATTTCCGATAATCTGACTCAAGCGAATTTCATCGGCAAAAGCAGATGGCAGCTGCGCTGGCACCTGGTTCACAAGCCCAATCTCGCTTTCCGTGCATAGATAGGAATAAAAGCGCACCTGAACCTCCGCTACCGAACGAACATCGATCGGCACCGGAACCATCCTCATTTCCCCCTGCTTCAGCTTGGATAAATCCAAGATGTCATAAACGAGCTGCGAAAGCTTCCTTGTAATGTCGGTAATCATCTGAAGCTTTTCCCGCTGCTCCACAGTTGGCGGATGCACGGCATCGCTTAGCATAGCCTGAGAAATATTCAATACACCATGAAGCGGCGTCTTGAATTCATGCGAGGTTCGGGCGAGAAACTCATCCTTCTGCTTGTCCGCTTGCAGCAATTGCCCGGACAGCTCCTCAATTTTTTGGAAGGCGTTCGAGAAACGGAGCGACATCAGCAAGGCAAGCATTAGCAGCACAAGAAAAGGCTCAATCGGCGGAAGCGTATAGATCGGCACACCGAAATAAACGTTCATATTCTGGTTTAACACTAGCGCATTCAATGCCATTGCCGCCACAGCTAAAAACCCGCTGCCCGCTACTTTATGCAAAGCCGTATATACGAATACATAGGTGGCGTACAGTAACGAGATCGTTACATATAGCGACGTCAATTGGCGAAAGGGGCCTGTTGAAAGCTGGGAGGCAAGACCCATATTCAGCATGACAAGTATCACTCCAAAGGCTAGCCCTCCTCGCGTAAGCCATTTAAAGCAGTAAGGCCGAAAAGCGGTATAGACATAAAGGAAAAATCCTAGACCAACACCCACTGTAGAGACCATCTGGATGCGAAAGTACAGCCAGAATGGAAAGGAGCCGACCGCATTAAATAACACTCTTTCACCGCTTACGCTTGTAAATATAGCTATACATATGCAAACGAAGCCAAACACCACCAGTGATAAATCATTTCGACGTTGCGAGAATAATCCGATAAAATATAACCCCATGATCAGAAATGCGGTTAACGCAACCCAATCATGAGCGGTAGCCTGATCGCGAAGTCTGGTCATTTGCTCAGCCTTGCCTAAGAGAAGGGATTCACCAATTCCGCTGCCAACACGAAATTCGTAATTGGCTACCTGAACCAGAATTTCATTCCAGCCTGGTTGCAATGTAAAATAGCTTACATATGGTTTATTAAGTGCTTTGTAATGCTCTTGCTCAGCCGGATTCCCGCTTGATCCGACGATTTCGCCGTTAACAATGAGCCGATTGGAAATCAGGATCGACGCTGTTTTCAAGCCATAGACTCCGCCCGTATCGCCCATCTGAAGCTGCAAGCGATAGGTCGCCATGCCAATGGTGTCTATCTGCTTTGACCATGATCCGGGAACCTGAATCAGCGCCGGTGACATATCCCCCGCAGCGCCAGAGGAGAGAGCGGGCTGATGGGTGAGCAATTGATTCGGGTAAAGCTCCCACTGCCCATCCAATCGAACGGCCCCTTCCTCCTCGAACCTCCACGCCGTTAAGTCCATAATTCCATTCACTGCTGCCGGCATAGGCTTCAGCTGGAACGTTGAATAAGTCAATAGCATGACGTAGGTTGCAATCAACAAAGTTAAAGTGATCAGCGCCGCCGCAACTTTTTTTCTCATCAGGCTTGCCGCTCTGTTTGGTCTGTCGTTTCTTCAATTAGCCGCAAGGTCTCTGCCTCTAGGTCAGCTCCCAAGTGCAAGCGGACTGCTTGCTGCAGCTGTAGACAGACACGGTACGCCTCATTGCGATTGCCCATCTTCAAATGCAGCTTAATCAATTCGCGTCCGTCCAGCTCCGAATCCGGGGCTAACGACAATAGCTTTTGCAGGCTGTCTATTGCAAGCGAAAGATTGCCCTGAATTTGAAAATGCGCATACCCTCTGCGAAGCAAGCGAACGTAAGAGGATTTAATTTCCAGCTGTCTAGCAGTAGCCCAATTAAAATCGCAGGCTTCCATATATTCACCTTTGTACAGCTGGTTTATTTTATGATAGGACCTTTCATCCAGCTCCACCATAGCCAAGGTGCTGCTGATCAGCTGCTCGAATTCAATGACATCGACCGTCACGCCGTCCAAGGAAGCGCCAAAGCCTTGATCTGCTTTTATAATATGAATTGGAATATGATGCTCCGCCAGGCTTTTCCTTAAATAAGACAGGCATGTATACAAATACGTCTTCGCCTTGCTCAGATCATAACCCGGCCATAATGCCTCAATGATAGATGCAGTATTCACAGACTTTCCGGCATAATGGATTAAAAACGCGCAGAGCTCCTTTTCCTTCTTCGTCCTCCATGTCAGTCCCTTGCTCGTGTTATCAGGCAGTACAAGCTGGAAGCCTCCCAAGCATTGAACAGCAGGGGCGGTCCCTGCTCTTTGGCGTGAAAGAATAGCGGACTCGGCTAAGGTCTGCTTTATGCGCGACACCGTGTTCTGTAATCTATCTATCGTAAATGGCTTCAGTAAATAGTCGATCGATTGAATTTCAAACGCTTCGACCGCATATTCGGCAAAAGCCGTTGTGAATACGATCGGCATTTGCGGGAACATGCTTCTGATGATTCTGGCAGCCTCCGTGCCCTTCATTCCCGGCATTTGGTTGTCTAGAAACACGGCATCTACGAGTGACTGGCCTACAGCCTCAATCGCTTGAATCGGATTCAAATATCTTCCTACGACTTGAACATCGCCCATTTGCCCAAGCAATATTTCCAACAAATCCAGCGCATCCTCTTCATCGTCAATGAGCATTACACGAATCATTCGTTCTTGTCTCCTTCAACTTTTTTGCATGTAACCTTCTCTGCACGGAGAACACTAACTTAACTATGTAAGGGGGAAACTTATTAATTCTTATATTTTATATTTCGCAAATAACTGACTACATCTAGCCTTTTATTTCTAAAACGTACTAAGCCGTAGTTCATAAAAATACTGCACACTCGGATGCTTTAGCTTCATCTTCTCGCTCATGTTTAAAATCCGCTTTTTCCCAACGCGCCTGTCCACCAAAGCTAGTATATTCAATAAAATATCATGGCTCTCCATACTTTCATCAATAGAGGTGGATAAAAACTTAGTCGCTGCAGTGATAAAATTAGATTTGCTTAATAAGGACTGTGCCGCCATAAGCTCCTTTGCATGCTCGGAAATTTTTCTGCTTCGGGCAATGACGATTAGACGATCCTCTGGAACTAAACCCTTGGTCTCTTTTCTGACGGCTTCCATTTCTTCCATGCTGATAGGAATTTGAATGCTTGAATCATTCTTAATCTCCAGCTCTGTCTGGTACCATCTGATGGCGTTAGCCCTATCACTCATATTGAGCACATTCTTCTTATCTACCGCAATATAACAAAGCCCTGCTTTATCAGGCAAATAACGATAGCTGGTTGCACGATATTCAACCCTTCCCTGTAACGCAGGACTAAGAAAACTCTCCAGATTTTGTTTCATTTTGCTCCAGGACATGTATTCCTCCTATGTTCTCTATTAATAACTGCCTCTCGATACAGTCTTGCTATCATCTATAATACAATAACCAATCCTCAATCCACTATGTTCAAATGAAAAAACCTCCACTGCTACAGGGGAGGTTAACATAATTCTTGCTATTAACGTGGTTTGCCTCGCAAACCATCCTAATGTCGGAGGAAAAATTTAAAGTTTCCAATTTAGGTAAATATTTAAAATAAGGTCAAGTCTGATGCCTGCCACTTAATTCCCAACTCTAATCAAAGTAGCAAGCAATCATTTAAACATCTATTTGTAAGCGAGTAACTGTTCACACTTCCCTACTAATTAAAAAAAGAACAGCCCATAGAGTACAGGTGTTCTTCTCACTTCAAGTATCTTTTTTTATTAAAAGCAAATACATAATCGATTTCTGTTCATCCATGAGAGACATCCGAATTCGCAATCGGGACAATATCTCTATTGTTGTATTCCTTTACAATTTGGCCTTCCGATGTTTTATAAACAATATATGTAATGAGGGAAGAGGTTAACCTATTTCTTGCTATCTAATGTAAAAAATCAATCGGTCTCCACCTGAAAGGCTAGACCCTTAACCAGCCCCGGAACCCTCTAGCGCCATAATAGGATTCTGCTCCATTGTGATATAAGAAAATTGTGTTATAGCGACGATCACAAAAAACAGCACCGCCGAGCTCTCTAATATTAGCGGGTGTTTTCACCCAACTGGACGTTTTTAAATCGAATTTCCCAAGCTCCTGCAGCCCCCGATACTGTTCTTCTGTTAAAAGCTCAATACCCATGGATGCTGCCATTTCCATCGCACTAGTTTGCGGCTTATGCTCTTTTCGTGACTCTAGCGCTTCACGGTCGTAGCAAATGCTTCTGCGACCTTTAGGACTTTCCGCCGAACAATCATAAAAAATGAACTCGCCCGTCTCCTTGTCGTAATCAACAACATCCGGTTCACCGCTGGTTCTCTCCATTTCATAAAGCGACCATAGCTTCTCGGTCTGAGCTTCAAGCTTTGCTTGTACGTTAGCCCATTCAAGATCCTTATGCCGATCTATATTTTTATTAAAACGGGCTTTCAAGACTTTAAGCAATTCCTCACGCAGCTCTGCAGACAGCTCCTTTGTAGAGCTGTTTGAACGCGTTGTCATGTTCATTTCTCCCTTCAATATCATGCTGCTGCAAGCCGCTTACCCAACCTTCCGACCTTACGTGTGCATCCTCCTTTCATTTGACATTCGTTACGCGATTTCCTGCCTCGTCTATCGTTTCACATGCCGCATTGCTTGTTTCAATGCTGCTTCTTTTGACTCCAAAACCATATGATGATACCTTTATTTTAGAATGGAGGAGATATCTTTGACGAAACGAGCAATGACGGATGAAGCAAAGGCTTTAAAAGCCCAAGCCATTATAGATAAGGCGGCAGAGATGTTCGCTTCTTCAGAATACGATAAAATTAAAATGTCTGATATTGCTATAGCAATGAATATGTCGAAAGGCATTTTGTTCGTTTATTTTAAAACGAAGGAATCGCTTTTTTTTCACCTGCTGTGCACAGAATATGAAAAAAGGCTTATTAGGCTTACGGAAATGATTCAAGCTAGCCAAATACAAAAATTCGACGACTTCAAAGATTTAGTTATGACTGAACTGATTGAACTCGTTGATCATAATCCGCTCTACATTCGCTTGGAAGCTATGCGTTCCGCCGTTCTTGAGCAAAATGTAGATGCTGAACTGATGTTGCGACTGAAGACAAATTTATATGCCGAAATGATGAAAATGACAGCATTAATTTGTGAAAATAATATATTAGATCCATCGGAAGTGATGGATATTTTTCAAGCACAGGGCTCCATTATCATTGGATGCAAGCTTTCCTCCATGATACCAGCGGAGCTTGAAGCAATCATTACGGAAAACGGTCTAGAAGGATTCAAACGTGATTTCAAAACAGATGTTCTCCGAACAATGAAAAATTATTTGGACGGTTACAAAAGGGATAGCCTTTAGATTACCTCTATTTAGAACACTATAAGAGTCCATTAAAGGGCGTCTGCTCGTCAAAAAACGAGGCAGATGCCCTTTTGTTGTTGTTCATTTTTTTTATTGTGATCCTCATTTGTCCAGCCTATTCACCATTAAAGTATATTGGCCCTTTACAATTGACCTTAAGTCATTTATAATTGACCACAAGTCAACTATAACAGGAGGAATAAAAAATGAGCAAAAAAGTAGCGCTAATTACAGGAGCATCTGCAGGTATTGGAAAGTCGACAGCCATCGAGCTTCACAACAAAGGGTTTATTGTATACGGTGCAGCCCGCCGCAAAGAGATGATGCAGGATCTCGCTAAATTGGGGATACGCACGATTTCTCTGGATGTGACCAATGAAGAGTCGATGGTCAGCTGCGTGAACGAAATTTTGAAGAAGGAAGGCCGGATTGACGTACTCGTCAATAATGCTGGATATGGCTCATACGGAGCAGTAGAGGATGTGCCGATGGAGGAAGCAAGACGTCAAATGGAAGTGAATGTGTTCGGGCTCGCTCGTATGACTCAGCTTGTATTGCCTAGCATGAGAAAACATAAATTCGGAAAAATCATCAACATTTCTTCTATGGGAGGAAAGGTCTGGACCTCTTTTGGCGGCTGGTATCATGCTACTAAGTTCGCGGTTGAAGGCTTCTCCGATTGCTTGCGATTGGAAGTCGAACCATTCGGAATTGATGTCATTGTCATCGAGCCGGGTGGAATTGCCACCGATTGGGGCGTCATCGCAGCCGAGAATCTCAGAATCGCTTCTGCAAAGGGAGCTTACATGGAGGCTGCCAATAAATCGGCCGATAATATGGTGAAGACTTATTCTGGCAGCAGCCTAACCAAGCCGGAAGTGATCGCTCGCTGTATTGGCAAGGCCGCAACGGTCAAAAAGCCGAAAACCCGTTATCTGGTTGGCTTTGGCGCAAAACCAATGGTATTTATCAAAACCGTTTTTGGTGATCGCGTGTTCGACAAAATGATTAAAAGATTCAGCTAACTGTGTTGTGTTGTCCCTGTTATAGTACGACTCCAAATCGAGTTGTTGTTTGAAATGGAGGTTGAGATGGCAAAGCGTGCAATGACAAATGAGGCAAAGGCCTTGAAGGCCCAATCCATTCTGGATAAAGCGGTGGAGCTGTTTACCTCCTATGATTATGAACAGATCAAGATGTCGGATATTGCAAAAGAAATGAACATGTCTAAGGGTATTTTGTTCGTCTATTTTAAAACAAAGGAATCGTTGTTTTTCCATCTGCTCACCAGGGAATATGAAAAAAGGCTCCAGCATCTGATGAATATGATTATAGAAACACGAATCAATAATGAGGACGATTTCAAGCAACTCGTTATGAAGGAGCTCATCGAGCTGGTCGACCACAATCCTTTGTATATTCGGCTTGAGTCTATTCGCACATCGGTGCTGGAAAAGAATATTGATGCCGAAGTAATGCTGGAGCTGAAATCCGGTCTTTATAACAAAATGATCATAATGACAAATTTGCTGTGCGACAGCGGCATTGTGACGGAAGCCGCAGTGATGGATATTTTCCAAGCGGAAGCCTCGATTATTACTGGCTGCAAATTGTCTGCTACCTTGCCGAATGAAGTGATTGAAATTATTGAAAGAAACGGCATGCATGGTTTTAAGCGCGATTTCAAGGCCGATGTTATGGATACAATGTCCTATTATCTCGATGGTTATTTCCAAGGGAGACGATGAGTCCCCGTTCCTGTCGGGGCTCTGCTTCCCCCTTTATATGCAGAATCGGTAGTTGATTTGGAACTTTAGAGGAGGAAAAAATGCAAAAGAGTCCAGAGCTTATCTATACAAAATGCTAATGCCGTGCTGAATGAACTACTAGGGTTGTCTCATCAATTGGCCTGATTCATGACGGTCTCATGAAAAAGGTTCAAGCCGCTGGGGCCTGAACCTTTTGGAATAGCTTACTCAAAATGTTGAGCGGCATCATGCTGTATGGACGCTTCCATACTCAATGTCAATTGAGAACTGAGCCAGGTCAAGCCTTGTCAGCACCTTACGTATTTGCGCTTGAAGCCGATCTGCCCTTTATCGACGGCCTTCTGAATATTGCCAGCTGCGTCGAGCTGCTTGCTCTTGGCCTTCGAATCCGTCACCTCTACCGGCCCGATAGCTGCGGCGGTTTCGACCGCCTTGGCATGCAGAGGCTCATAGGATACCGCTGTCGTATAGACGAAATAATTCATCGCATATTTGGTGCGCTCAGGAGCATCGTGAATCGTATCGCGGACCGTCGCCAGCATCCCAGCTAGCTTGCTCTCGGAAAATTCACTGTCCGGACGGCTGCCAAGCAGCCAGCAATAACAGCTCCAGCCTGCCGACATGCGCAGCTCCTCGCCGCTTAAAATCCATTTATCGGCCACCTCTTGTGCAATATCCGTTTCCGCCAGCGTTACCGCTACGACGTAATCAGACAGCATAAAGAAATAGGCAGCGTCCAGCCAGCGATCGAAGTCAGCCTCCGTCATCGCCTTAGGCTCCGCAATAACGCCGGCAAAATACATTGCGTCATAATTTCCGGTCGCATAAAGCTGCTCGGCCAGCGGCTGATTTTTTTTCGTTTTCCGGGCAATCGGCTTCATCGCACCTGTCGCCACGCCAAACAACGGCTCATGGGCTCCATTGGAAACATATATTTTTTTGGTGCGCTCCTTGCCGAGCGCTTCAAGCTCCTGCATAACTTCTTCGACATTCATCCGAAATCCCTGCCTTCTGCTCTATAGTAAAGTTTGCTCCGCTATCATCTCTTCCTATTCAGCATCCCCGCTGTACCCCTATTTTAATATGGAACGCAGCTAGTCCAATGACTGAAATGAAGTTTTATTCGTGCTTCCTCTATTATAGATGCAAAAAGCGGAACCAGCCAAAGTCGAAGTTGCTGCCCGGCAGAAAGATGAAGGTCACCTTCTGCAGTCCTGTGACCTGCTCCAATTCAAATGTCCGTTCTTCGTATCCCTCCGACTTCTCGAATTCGACGAGCTGATTGCTTTCGCCGTTCTCGCCAGCGAATCGAATATGGATCGTATTTTTGTCAATCGGCGAGCTCCCACTGATGACTAGCTTCGAAGCGCCTTCACCCGCAAAATCCATATGTGCAAATTCGAGTGAAACATTATTGCCGATGCCTTCCACACGCTCATCTGCGAAGGTAAAGGTATCGCCATATACCCGATCGCAGGAGGCTGCCGCATTTTGCTCGAAAGCCCTATTTTGGCGTTCAAAAGAAAATCCTTTAATATGCACCTTCTGGCGAAGCACGAAGCAAATCGGCGTTATGCCGCGAAGCCTCTTGGTCAGACGATACGTTTCTTCCTGATAGACGTTCCACTTGGACGGCTTCTGATAGATGACGTCGGCAACTAAGCTGCTTCCCTCCACACCGGGCATCCCTTCCCAAATTTGCAGCGTATACGCCTCGCTGGACAAGGCGAAGATCGGCATCGTAATGGTATCGGAGCCATACGGGCCGAAGTCGATATCGTGGAAGCCTACTTGCGTCTCGCCATCCCGGCTTGTCGCTACGCCTCTTTCGTTGCCGTTCCCAACCTCGCCTTTACTGTAATCGTAAAGCCCAGCCGAGATGAAGCCATACGGGTCCTTGTAAGCAGTTCCGAGACCTGCTGCCTTAAACTCAAGCTGGGAAATCAGCTTCGTCTTGTCCGTGCCGTTCTTACTTGTACAACGCAGACGGAAGGCACCGTCGCCGATAGCGGATATTTTCGCCTCAAGCCCATTCGCTTCGACCTTGGCAATATTTGAATCAATCCCTTCGTCCGTTACGGCACGCCATTCCACGTCTCGATACGACGTATTTTCCGGCCATAGCTTAGCTCGAACAACGATTTCTTTGGTCGATTCATCTATGATTTGCCCAGAGCCGCTAATCATTTCGATTTTTCGAAGCGGCGTTTCCTCATCCTCTCCCGTCACGCATGCCAGCTCTTGATTGCTCGTATTTGCTGAAATGCCGTTCAAGCTTACATCGTTCACATCGATCACATCGCTTGTAGGGTGCGACTCAAATTCCGCCACCTGAGCTTGCATCCCCTTGGAGGAAACCTCGATTCGGATTTTCCCCGGCTCAAGCGTCGCCCCGATAATCGCCATCAGCTTGCCGCTGAACAATCTTCTGCTTGTTCCCTTATACGGATCAAAATCCGTGCTGTCGCCATTATCAAGCCCAAGCAATCGGCCTGCGCCTGTCACCTCGACGTGAACACGATTGTTCGCGTTGTCTACCGAATGCCCCTGATCATCCAGCATACCAATTTCCACAAAAATCAAATCTGTACCGTTCGCCGTCAGCACCGCTTTATCGGCCTCAAGACGAAGCTTTGTCGCATCCCCAAACGAGGCTCGAACATCGGTTGCGATTACGTTGCCATGCTCGTCATAGGCGATAGCCTTCATTTCCCCTTCCGCATAAGGCACCTTCCACCAACCCACAAGCTTTGTTCCATGCTCGTGATCAATATTGTAAGTTCCAATCGTATCCCCATTAAACTGCAATTCAATCTTCGGGGCATTCGAACAAACCCTGACATCGATCATTTGCCCCGCATTAAAATCCCAATACGGGAAGAGATGGACCATCGGCTTCGTTTTATAATCTGTCCAAGCCGCCTGGTAGATGTAATAGGAATCCTTCGGGAATGTAGCCGTATCTAGCTGGCCAAAATAGGAATTTTTCGTATGATACGGCGTCGGCTCTCCGATATAATCGAATCCCGTCCATAAAAACTGGCCAAGCGAAAACGGCGTATCCCGCTCCGCCAAAATACAAGCCTCCGCCGACTTGGCGCCCCAGCTTGTCGAGCTGTTCCCCAGGGCCGAGCATTGCTCATCATCGTCGGCAAGAATTGATTTTTCGAATGGGAAATGATAAATCCCTCTGCTCTGGACGACCGATGCGGTCTCGCTGCCGTAGATGATCCAATCCGGATGCTCCTCATGATGCTTGCGATAATATTTTTCCGCGTAGTTATAGCCCGCAACCTTTACGATATCGGCGCATTTCTGCGCATTTTCCCACGGCATATAATTCGAGCCAATCGTAACCCGGGCATTGTGCTTCGGATCGAACTCCAATACATAGTCCATGAGCATTCTGGTTATTTCCTGTCCTCGCTCGTCGGCATGCGTATCGTAAATTTCATTGCCGATGCTCCACATGAGCAGGCTTGGATGATTCCGATCGCGGAGCACCCAGCTTTTTACATCCGCATACGCCCAATCCTTAAAAAACCTTGCGTTATCGTAAGCCGTCTTGGATCGCTCCCACATATCGAAAGCTTCCGTAACGACGAATAGTCCCATTTCATCCGCCAAATCCATGAGCTCTGGAGCTGGCATATTATGCGCTGTGCGAATGGCGTTCACACCCATCGCCTTGAGCAGCTCAAATCTTCTTCGCAGCGCATAGATGTTGAATGCTGCTCCTAACGCACCAAAATCATGATGCTCGCAAACCCCATTCAATTTCAGCTTTCTCCCGTTGACCTGAAGCCCCTGCTGCGGATCAAGAATAATGCTTCGGAAGCCCAAAGGCTGCGAGAGCATCTCCAATTTCTCACCTTCATCTTCGCAGCGCTCTTCCCCGCCGAATTCCGGCAATTCCCGCTGCAATCGCGTGGTGATCTGATACAAATTCGGTTCGTCCGTACTCCATAAGAAAGGATCATGAACGGTTAACGTTTGGCTATTTTTCGTGACAACGCCGCGTCCAGCCTCTACCCGCTCCGAAGCGGTTGCGATCGTGCGCCCTTGAAAGAGGATATTATGCGACAACAGCACATCTTCATCAAGATGTACGTCCGTTTCTACTTCCACTAGCCAAGTGCCGCCCTCTTGCTGCTTGGTTGCAACATAAACACCGCCCGTCACGATGTAATTGTTGTCCCGCTCCTTGAGCCAGACGTTGCGGTAGATGCCTGCTCCCGAATACCAGCGGCTGTTCGGGCTCTGATGCACCACCTTCACGACGATTTCATTTTCCCCATCAATGAGCGCAGACGTGATATTGTGCTCGAAGGATGCATAGCCATTTTTCCATTCGCCTACAGGCTGGCCGTTTACGTATACGGTAGAATCCATGTACACGCCGTCGAAGCAGAGCAAGAGCTCACGATCACTCCGCGACCTTATAAACGTCTTGCGATACCAGCCAATACTATTCTCGTAAAGCGCCAATGTATTATAAATCAACCAATCATGAGGAAGATCGACCGGATCGAAGCGAAGCCCGGCATGTTCGGCAACGTCCAGACCGCTTTTGGCAAATGCCCATCCATCATTGAAAAGTATTTTCGTATTCATGGTCCAACAGCTCACTTTCATAGGTTTTGAGATAAACAGGCTAATAGCTCAAGGTGAAACGGCTGTCCCCGTCCTTGGAGGAGCGGCGCGTTTCATTCCGAGAAATATAGCGATAGGATAACGAAATGATCCCCTTTCCTATATTTTCAAAAAGGGCTAGGTGCGGCCCCCTAAGGGAGACTGCACACCGAGCCCTTTGCTTTTAGAAATTAATAGCCTAAGACGCTTTTCGTCTTCTGGAAAATATCATTTGCCATCTCCGTATAACGCGTGCTGCCATTCGCTTCAACCTGAGCCTTGTAGCTATCCCACTTGTCGAAGCTTTCTTGGCCAATAATAAACTTTAAGGTCATCGTCTTGACGAAATCCATAAGCGGCGTCGAGATCAATTTCATCTGTTCATTTTCCTCTGTAGTGGACATGATCGGCGGTACGAGCTTGCGCGCCTCCCGTGTCGCTTGAACGCGGCTTACGAAGTCCTGCTCGCCTTCGGTCATCTTGGACATTCTCAGCTTCTCAGAGCCGCCGTAGGCGAACATCCCTCCGGCAAAGCCGTAATCGACGTTCAGCTGTTTTGCCGCTCCTTCATTCATCCCGTTGTAATAAATTTCCGGATTAAGCACGACATTTCCTTCCGCATCAAGCGTATACGTCTCGCCTTCTACGCCCCATAGGCTGAGCATTTGTCCTTCATTGGAGTACCAGAACCAGTCTATGAAACGAAGCATTTTAATAAAACCTTCTTCGCCCAAATCATCAAGCGCATTCTGGCTGATCATAATGCCGTTTTCCAAACGGGAGGTCTCGACCTGAAGCTGTCCTTTTGGCCCGCCGGGCTGGGTAATCATATATAATTCGCTGTTCGGATCTTGCATTTTGCTCTTGAAATCAGCCAGTACCTGATAGATCCCGCTTATGACGTAAGTGTCGCCTTTGAAAAATTTAGCTTTTGCCACATCATCTTCTTGTGTAAAGGTTTCAGGGTCCATAATGCCTTCCGTAACCAGCTTATTGAAATAACCAAGATAGTTTTTGAAGTCATCCGAGTCATCGGCAAATACGAACTGCTGCTTATCATGGTCAAAAACCAGACCGTTAGACAAACCCCAGCCTCCTGTAACGCCATACTGCACACCGGTAATGTTCAAAGCCGATTCGCCCTTGAACTGGTCGGAGATGACGTATTTTGCACCCGTATGCTCCTTAACCTTCTTCATTGCTGCGTAGAAATCCTCGTACGTCCAATTTCCTTGCTGGCCCTCGACGTCTACTCCTGCCGCTTCGAACACATCTTTGCGTATAATATAGGAATAACCGCCGCCAGCGATCTCCCACATGCCTGGAAGGACGTAATATTTTCCGTCTTCCTTCAGCTTGGCTTTCAAATCCTCTTCCATTCCCCAGTCTTTCACGGCTTTCATATAGTTCGGCATGTATTGCACCCAATCACTGACGGGTACAATTTGGCCCGTTGCCACGAAAGCGGATTCATCATACGTCTTAGGAATAATATAAGGCGCGTCTCCACTATTTACCAGCAAAGACTTCTGATTTTCATATTCGGTTCTAGCTGTAATCGACAAATCGAAGGTTACATTCGTTTTTTCCTGAATCGCGCTCCATAGTCTCCAGTCCTTTTTATAAGGATAATTCTCATGGTCGCTGTACATCATGGAGTAGGACACCGCTTCATTGGAGTGGAACGTCTGGTCTTCCCCAAAAGTATAATCCTTAGCTTCACCCGCTGCCGGCTCGGTCGTGCCTGCCGCGTTTGATGCAGCCGGCTTGTTGTTGCCGCCCGAAGTCCCTTCGCTTCCAGACGTGCATGCCGTCATAAACATAAGCAGCAGCGCCAGCAATCCCATTACAAATGATTTACCAAATTTCATCGTTTTGCCTCCCCTTATTGGTTCGAGCTTTTTTTTATATATAACGGAAACGCCTGAAGCGCCCCCCATTATATCGCTTAGCCTTTGACAGCCCCGATCATCATTCCCTGCACAAAATACCGCTGTACAAACGGATAGATGCAAATAATAGGCAGCGAGGTCAGGACCATAGCTGTTGATTTGACGCTTGCCGCGATTTGGCTTGTCTGCTCGGACGTAGCCCCGATTTCAGTCGGACTGACCGCGTTGTCGATAATTTGCTTCAAATACAAGGCAATCGGCCATTTTTCCTTCGACTGCAAATAGAGGGATGGTCCGAACCAGTTGTTCCACATGCCGACGATAACGAACAGCATAATGGTGACTAGAATCGGCTTGGATAATGGAAGAATAATTCTTGTGAAAATGCCGAACACGCCTAAGCCATCGACGCGCCCCGCCTCTTCCAACTCACCGGGCAAGCCAGCAAAAAACGTCTTCATCAAAATCACATTGAACGCGCTGATCGCCCCTGGAATGACGATGGCCCAGATCGTATCTCTCATTTCTAACGTTTTTGCAATCAGAATATAGTTAGGGATGAGACCGCCGCCAAAATACATCGTAAACAGCACGAACGGTATAAAAAATTTATTGAGGCGCAGCTTTTCTTTGGAAAGCGGATACGACATAACAGCCGTCGCCGCCACCGCGATGAACGTGCCAATGACCGAATAAACAATCGTATTCCAATAGTAAAGGAAGAAATCAGGCTTGCTTAAGATGACCTCATAGGTTTTGGTCGTAAATTCCACCGGAAAGATCGTCACCTTGCCCGCATAAATAGCAGCTTCCGAGCTGAAGGACTGGGCCACGAGATAGACGAATGGATATAAGGTAAAAATGACAACCAGAATCATAAATAATCCGTTTAAGATGTTAAAGGTGCTAAAGCCCGAGGTTCGTTTCACTTGAACGGCTCCTTTCTACCACAAGCTGGATTTCGTCGTCCGCTTCGATACTGCATTTGCGGTCGTCACTAAAATTAAACCAATAATGCCTTCGAACAGCCCTACCGCCGTCGCATAACTAAAGTTGCCGCCGGTAATACCCATCCGGTACACATAGGTGGAGATGACGTCCGCCGTTTCATAGGTTAGCGGATTGTACAAAAGCAAGATTTTCTCGAAGTTCGAGCCAAGAATGCTGCCAATGTCCAAAATCAAGAGCACCATAATCGTTGGCAAAATGCCCGGAATGGTGACGTGCATTGCGAGTCTTAATCGGCTCGCGCCATCGATTTTCGCCGCTTCATAGAGTGCGGGATTAATGCCGGTCATTGCCGCCAAATACAGGATCGTTCCCCAGCCTAGGCTTTGCCAGACGCCAGAGGTGACGTAAATCGCCGGAAACCATTCGGGCAAGGAAATAAATGATATTTGCTCAAAGCCAAACGAGTTCAATACGCTGTTGATCGGCCCCGTTAAGGAAACGATCTCCTTCACCATCCCCGCCACGATGACCATGGATATAAAATGGGGAAGATACGATACCGTCTGCACAAACTTCTTCCACTTGACCCTCCGCAATTCGTTCAGCAGCAGCGCGAATATCAACGTAATCGGAAATTTGACGAGCAGATAACTCACGCTGAGGTTCAGGTCATTGAAGAAGGCTCTCCAGAACGTCGGGTCCTTCATAAACATTTCGAAATAAGTGAACCCTACCCATTCCGAGCCCAAAATATTTGGCCCGCCCCTATACTTCCGGAAGGCAATAATGTTCCCAAGCATCGGCGCATACTTGAAGATGAGAAAGTAGATCACCGGTATAATGAGGAACGAATACAGCTTCCATTCCTTTTTCACATGTTTCCAAAGCGGCGTTGGATCTACAGCCTTGGCTCGTGCATGAGCTGCCATTGCATCATCACTTCCTTATGAAAATTTGCATTTTGCATGTTATTAAAATGAATCTTTATACAGCTTGACGCTGATCGTCCATCCGCCCTCCCTAAAACGCCAACCCCCGAAATGTTATTCGGTGAACCGTTCAAATTATCTTTTCAACTTCGTAACCGCTTTCACTAATTGGAGCAATAATGGATGGCGAGGACGGCTTGCAGCTTGCTAGCTCCACCTACACACATCATGAAATTCCGAAACTTATGAGCTGCCCGTTCCTTCACCACTCCATCAATTTAGCGAAATCGCCCCCAATCATCAATGTTCAATAACCGAAAAGGATGCGCAATTACGGAAAATGGACGATTTACAATTTGAAACGGATTGACCGTTTCCCGAATTTACGGGGTGACATGGAAAAAGACGACTTCCAAGGGTTGGGAAGTCGTCTTTTTTATCTGTTTGGCTGTCGCTGATATACCGCTTGTTTCATGACTAAAATATGCCCGCTCTCCAGCGCTTCAAAATATCTTTGTACTCGTCGCAGGACTCGAACGAATAGAACGTGTTGCTGCACCTGTATCAGTATTGAATAAATATTAAAAATAATGCATGATTATTAAACTTCCATTTCGAATATAGCAGCCTGCTCATGGATATACTGGACTGCCACTTTTAATTCATTTATCTTTCGAAATATCACCGATTTTCATTTTTCAACTGATTTATTGGGGAGTAGCTATTATAATCCGTTCGAGCTGGCGTGGGGACGGCTAGAGCAGCATTTACTCTCTCTAAATTTCTGTTTACTGATACAGAATAATGATATATTCTGGAATAGAATTACGAGACAATTTAGGAGGTAACATCATGGCATTCAAAAAGATGACCGCAGCACTGCTTGTATTTTTGCTCTTAACGACATCGCTTGGCGTGATTCAGACTCATGCAGCTTCACCAACGACTACAGGACTGAATCTGCCCTTGGTCAAAACATATAAAGCCGGAGAAGTGCTTAACTTCACCGTGGTATTTATTGAAAATGTGAACGTGACGGGCGGAACGCCTGGCTTGCAGCTCGATATTGGCGGGACGATGAGGGAAGCATCTTATACTTATGTGTCCGGCTCCTCAAAGTATTTGCAATTTTCTTACAAGATTCAACCAGGCGATAATGATGCGGACGGCATTCAAGTCGTAGGCCCCGTTCAATTAAATGGCGCCTCTATAACGAATATTGCTGCGGAGGCCGCTGATCTCGGCAACGGTTTTGGCCCAAGCGGTGCATTAGTGCTGGATACCGCTATAAAGATAGATACGGTCACTCCGAGTATTCTTTCCGTCAGTTATCCTTCTGATCAAACGTATACTGTCGGCGAACCGCTCTTATTTACTGTGGTATTCTCTGAGAATATCGTCGTTAACACCCGGTATGGCAAGCCCTATCTCAGTCTCAATATCGGTGGAACGGAAGTACGCGCGGATGCAGAACAGTATTTATCCAATGGATCCAATCAGATTGTATTTCAATATATCGTAGAAGCTGGACTTGAAGATCTCGATGGAATTACGATCGACAATGAAATGAAGATGTACGGAGGCACGATTGAAGATGCCGCACATAATTCGATCAATCCGGTTTTCCCGAATGGAACGGTTACAGCTCTTCCCGGCGTACAAGTTAGTGCTGGTGGAGCTTCGTTCATAACGGAAATCCCTCATGCAGGTTACTATAAAGAAGGCGATATTTTGAATTTCGCATTCCTTTATAATCCGGGCGTGACCGTAGACGTGACCGGCGAGCCTTATCTCCCCTTGTTCTTCGGCACGACAGAAGCACCGACAGAGCACCAAGCAAAGGTTGCGGCAGTATCCGGGAACAAGGTTATATTCCAATATATGGTTCAGAGCGGGGATGAAGCTCTGAACGGTATAAGGGTCGGCAGTGCAATCCAATTGAACGGCGGAAGTATCATCGACTCGAGTGTGCCGACACCGTTGCCCATTGCCGTTAACAAGCTTGCGCTTTCGGACGTGCGAGTCGATGCCGTACTCCCTAAAGTGCAGCATTTCTTTTACACTCCGATCAACCAGAATTACGTTACAGGAGAAAGCTTTGAGTTCAGGATTCGTTTCACGGAGCCCGTAAAGGTCAGCGGTACTCCGAGTTTGTCGTTAATGTCTGGTGCCCGCTCCGTAGCTCAGGCTGTATATGTGTCCGATGTACCCGGCTTAGAACCGACCGATCTCGTATTCCGTTATACCGTTCAAGATACGGATAGAGATGTCACTATTGACGCATTAGGATTGCTTGACAGCACGAACGGAACGATTGTCGATAATGGAGGCAATGCCAGCCAGGCGGACACTGCCTATACGAACTTTGTCCAAATTTTTCTAAATGCTGCTGCTCCGACAATTACGTCGGTCGAAGTGCCTGAAGCAAAAACTTATTATGCGGGCGATGAATTGCTCTTTAAGGTTCATTTCTCGGAAGTCGTGCGGGCGCGTATAAGCCCTGCTATTTTGCCAATTACGATTGGCAGCAACACGGTTAATGCAATGTATGCCAGCGGGACACGTACCAATATCCTGACATTCAAATATGTGTTGCAGGCTTCTGATTTGGACACCGATGGCATTGCGTTAGGAAGCTCCTTGCTTCCCAATGGAGGAACTTTAATAGGTAAAGATGGAAGCGGCCTCCAAGCTAATCTGGCGCTTAACAACGTTGGAAGCACGTCCGGCATTATCATCGGACAGGCCGCACCGCAAGCACTCCATGTGAGCATCACGGGAACGGCTCAGGTTGGCTCAACCTTAACCGGAAGCTACACCTATAACGATGCGAACTCGGATGAGGAAGGTGCGAGCTCATTCAAATGGTACCGATCCGATGATGCGCTCGGGGCGAACAAAACAGCAATCTCGGAAGCAACGACAACCTCCTATACCTTACAGGCGGCCGATCTTGGAAAGTACATGAGCTTCGAAGTGACGCCGATTGCGCAGACAGGAACGATTACGGGATCGGCAGTGGAGAGCGTATTGACCTCGGCTGTCGCAGCAGCATCAGTAGACGTCCCGACAGTTCCGACATCGCCAGTAAACGTACCAGCATCGACAACGAACGATACTACAACAAGCGTGGATGTGCTCGTTAACGGCAAAGTGGAACGCGCGGGAACAGCAACAACATCCAAAGTTAATGGACGAACCGTAACTACAGTAACTATCGACCAGAAAAAGCTCGAGGACAAGCTCGCGGCGGAAGGCCTAGGCGCGACTGTCATCATTCCAGTGAACGCCGAGTCCGATATCGTCGTAGGCGAGCTGAACGGGCAAATGATTCAAAACATGGAAAGTAAGCAAGCAGTTCTGGTATTGAGAACGAATCAAGCCGCCTACACGATCCCCGCACAACAAATCAACATTGATTCGATCTCCGACCAGATTGGCAAATCGATTGACCTGAAAGATATTATGGTGCAGATTGAAGTTGCGAAACCGACCGCGGATGCGGTAAAAGTGGTGGAGAATGCAGCGAATAAGGGAGCCTTCACCATTGTCGTTCCGCCGATTGAATTTACAGTTAAAGCGATATATGGAGGTAAAACGGTTGTCGTATCCAAGTTCAGCGCCTATGTTGAACGCACGATTGCCATTCCGGACGGTGTTGATCCTAACATGATTACAACAGGCGTTGTTGTGGAAGCGGACGGATCAGTTCGTCATGTACCTACCAAGATCATCTTAATTGACGGCAAATATTACGCAAAAGTAAATAGTTTGACCAATAGCACATACTCAATCATATGGAATCCAATAGAGTTTAGCGATGTTGCAAATCATTGGGCTAAAGAAACGATCAACGATTTGGGTTCACGCATAGTCATCAACGGCACAGGAGACGGTTCCTTCCTTCCAGAGGCAGATATCACTCGTGCTGAATTCGTGGATATTCTCGTTCGCGGATTGGGACTTAAGCCGGAAAACGAAGCTGCTCCTTTCTCGGACGTAAAAGCTTCTGATTGGTATAACGGCGCGATTAGTACCGCCTATTCGTATCATTTGGTCAACGGCTTGAAGGACGGCAGCTTCCACCCGAATACTAAGATCACTCGCGAAGAAGCCATGGTCATCACCGCTAAAGCGATGAAGATCACTGGATTGATAGCTAATTCTGGTCAATCGCTCGACACGATACTAAGTCCATATACAGATGCGGCAAAAGCATCAAGTTGGGCGCAAAGCGGCATCGCAGACAGTATACAAACTGGCATCATTACGGGAAAAAGCGGCACAAATCTTGCTCCGAACGATTATATGACCAGAGCTGAGGCTGCTACGATCGTTAAACGCTTGCTGCAAAAATCAGATTTGATTTAGATGGTTATTGTAGCTCGACAAAAAAATCACCCTGTCCTCTCGAAAGGACAGGGTGATTTTTGTTCGCACATCACGGTAACGGCTTCCTCTATGTTCGTTTTCGCAGCGAGATTGTATTCATTTGCTCCCGCACCTTCCATAATGCTAACCTTACTGGTTCTGCCAAGCCAACATGTTGATCAGAACGGTTACTGCCTCCGCTCTCGTTGCATGGCCATTCGAATTAAACCGGTTATTCCCCATACCTTGAATGATGCCAAGATTTTTTATCGCGACTATTGCGCCTCTCACCCATTCAGGAATATCCTTGTCGTCCGCGAAGCCCGTTGCTCCTGATTCGGTCGGAAGCTTAAGCGCATTGGAAATCATATCGACCATCTCCGCACGCGTTATTTCCGTGTTCGGTCGGAACGAGCCGTCTTCATACCCTTTAATAATACCTTCTTGCACGGCTTTCGCGACGGCTTCCCGTGCCCATGTCCCAATATTTTCCGCATCTATGAAGCTTAGCTCCCCTCCCACTGTCTTTGGCTTCAACGCGTTCATCAGCATGACTACGAATTCAGCCCGAGTCACAGTGTGGTTCGGTTTGAAAGTACCATCCGGATAACCATTAATAATGCCACCTTGTACGGCTTGCTTAATGGCCTCCTCAGCCCAGTGCCCATTAATGTCGCTGAAAACAATCGTCGGTTGAGGATTTGTAGAGGGATTCTCTTCAGATCCATTATCAGTAGGATTGCCAGCGGAACCACCATCAGATGGAGTTGTACTTGGAGGCGTCGATCCGTTACCTCCAGGGGCAGCATTCACGGTTACCGTATATGTCACCTTCGCGATTCCGTCCTCTGCGGTAACGATGACTTTCTTACCTGTTGCCAATATGGTAGCCAAGGTATTACCGTCAGAATCGTATACATTGAAAGCTGCATTCGTTGCTGGCGTAATCGCCGCCTTGAATGCGGCTAACGTTGTACCATATGGAATATTCGTAATGGTTTCGTTAACCGTACCTCTTGAGCTTACGATCCCTATCACAGACGTTAGCGTAGCCACATTGCTCTTCGCAATGCTTACCGTAACCGTCCAGTCCTGCGTGCTGCCATCTTCCGCCTCCACCGTGTACACGGCAGGAGCAGAGAAGTCATTCTCGGTTGTTCCACTCACTTGATCTACCGTGCCGACCTTGGCGGATGCCTTGGCAGACAATACAAACGTAGCAACCAGGGTGCTCACGTCCGTTTCGTTCGCTACTTCAATTGCAATCGTGTGTGCTGCCGCATTAATCGTCGCTGCTCCCGTTTGTTCCGCTAGGCTGAATGCTGTAATCGCCTTAGCGCTGCTCGCAGCAGCCGTCGCAACGCTTACCGTAACCGTCCAGTCCTGTGTGCTTCCATCCTCCGCTTTCACCGTGTACACGACCGGAATAGAGAAGTCATTATTGGTTGTGCCACTCACCTGATCTAACGTGCCGACCTTGGCAGATGCGTCGGCAGACAATACAAACGTGGCCACCAAGTTGCTCACGTCCGTTCCGTTCGCCACTTCAATCGCAATCGTGTGTGCTGTTGCATTAATCGTCGCTGCTCCCGTTTGTTCCGCTAGGCTGAATGATGTGATGTCATTCGCGCTGCTTGCAGCAGCCGTCGCAATGCTTACCGTAATCGTCCAGTCCTGCGTACTGCCATCTTCCGCCTTCACCGAGTATACAACCGGAGCAGAGAAGTCATTCTCGGTTGTTCCGCTCACTTGATCTACCGTGCCGACCTTGGCGGATGCGTCGGCGGACAACGTAAACGTAGCAACCAGGTTGCTCACGTCTGTTCCGTTCCCCACTTCAATCGCAATCGTGTGTGCTGCCGCATTAATCGTCGCTGCTCCCGTTTGCTCTGCTAGGCTGAACGCTGTAATCGCCTTCGCATTGCTTGCCGCGACACTCACTGTGACCGTCCAGTTCTGCGTGCTTCCATCTGCTGCCTCCACTATATAGGTCACTACATTCGTAAAATCATTCGCGGTCGTACCGCTCACTTGATTCACCGAACCAACCATTGCCGATGCTCCCTGTGATAATGCGAAGGTGGCCACAAGGCCATCCAAATCCGTTCCATATGCCACTTCAATCGCAATCGTATGTGCTGCAACATGAATCGTCGCTGCTCCGGTCTGCTCTGCCATGCTAAACGCTACAAAGTCTTTCGCGCTGCTCGCCGCGACAGTCACCGTGACTGTCCAGTTCTTGGTGCTGCCATCCTCCGCCGTCACGACATAAGTAAGCGGGGTCGTGAAATCATTCGCCGTCGTACCACTCACTTGTGTTACATTACTGACTTTAGCTGCGGCTCCCGCCGATAATGTGAAGCTCGCTTTTAGACCATTCAGACTAGTACCATTCCTCACTTCAATCTCAACCGTTTGCGCGGCAGCATTGATCGTTGCTACTCTGCTTTGCTCCGCAAAGCTGAATGCTGTAATATCGTTTGCACTGCTCGGCGGCGCAACGGTCACCGTAACGACCCAGTTTTGCCTTGTTCCATTTTCCGCCTGTACCACATAAGTGACGGGATTCGTAAAATTGTTAGACGTTATGCCGCTTCTTTGAGATACGCCATTAATTCTGGCGCTGGATGCTAAAGTTAACGAGAAAGTGGCGACCAAATTAGCCACATTCGTGCCGTTTTTCACCTCAATGTCTACCGTGTGGGCAGCTGCATTGATCGTTGCCGGCTTGGTTTGTGAAGTAAAGCTGAACGCCGTAATGTCTTTTGCATTGCTTGCTTCAATATAGACATTGACGAGCCATTCCTGAAAGCTGCCGTCTGCCGCTGTTACGACATATGTGACAGGTGTTCTCATATCGTTGGCAGTAGAACCACTTACTTGAACGGTACTGCCGATTTTCGCTGTCGCTCCAGGAGACAAGGAAAACGTTGCCTTCAAATTAGACAAGCTAGTCAGGCTGGTTCCGTAGGCGACCTCAACATCTACAGTATAGTCAGTCGTATTAATAACGGCCGCTTTCGTTTGTGTAACCCCTATTACTGAAAATGCCGTGATCGCTTTCTCGCTGCTCTTCGTCACGGTGACTGTCCAATTTTGCGTGCTGCCGTCCTCCGCCTTCACCTCATAGATGACCGCATTTGTAAAGTCATTGACCGTCGTCCCGCTTACCTGAACAACAGAACCAACCGAAGCCGTGGCTCCAGCAGCTAACGTGAATACGGCTTTCAAACTAGTGATATCTGCGTCGCCCGCAACCTCTACCGCTATTGTATGGGCAGCCGTATTAATCGTTGCTGCTCCGGTCTGTTCAGCGAAGCTGAAGGCTGTAATATCCTTTGCACTGCTAGCGATGACGCTCACGGTATAGGTAACCTTCGTCATGCCATCAACCGCAGTTACAATGACCTTATGACCAGAAGCCAGAGTCGTCGCCACAGTCGTTCCGTCGGCATCGTAAATTTCAAACGTCGCATTCGGTGCTGGCGTGATTTCTTCCTTTAATATAGCTAATGAAGTCCCGTATGGGAGGTTTGTTATCGTTTCATTCGCCGTTCCGCCCTGGCTGACAATTCCGATACCGGAAGTCAATGTGGCCGCAGAGCTTAGTGCGGTCCACTGTGCATATAAGGTCGTATATGGCATAATCTGCAAAGAACCGCTATAGCTATTCCCGTGCCCGTTCGGCTGTGTGTTCCAGCCGCTGAACGTATATCCCGTCCTCGTTAGGTCAATTGGGCCCGCATACACACTGGCCGTTTCACCCGGAAAATACGAATTGGCATCGCTTGGAACCGTCCCGCCAGTGTTCCCATTCCCGTCATATTGCAGCTGAAACAGAAAATCCTGCAAATAAGGATAGCCGTTATTACGCTGCGGATCTACCGCCCATAGGTTTACAAAATCCCACCCGGCAACAGGTCCTTTCATACTTGCGTCTAGGTAGAGACTACCCACATTATTTCCCAAGTCCCTGCTGCTCAAATTTCCTACATCAGCAATTCCGCTCACATTCCCGCTGGCGTAGCTGTTGCTATATGACCCTGTACTATTAGCGTAATCATACCCAATCAAACCGCCCACATAATATGATCCGCTTACATTCCCTGTGGCGAAGCTATCGCTGATGGAGCCGGCTATTTCAAGATTGCTGACCAAGCCCCCGACATGCTGCTCTCCGTATACATCCCCAGTGGAATAGCTCTTGCTGATTGCTCCATAATTGTAGCCAGTTAAACCACCCGTATAATACGTTCCGTTCACCCGGCCCGTGGCGAAGCTGCTGTCAACTGTTCCAATGTTGCTGCCCACTAAGCCTCCTATACTTTGTCCATCCAACATTTCCCCGGTGGCGTAGCTGTAGCTAATTGATCCATCATTCTCGCCTACCAAGCCCCCTACTGCATAATCTCCTTTCGCGTCTCCCGTCGCATAGCTATGCGTGATTGCTCCTGTATTGCTGCCTGTAAGCCCGCCTGTTCCATACGCTCCATTCACATCCACATTTGCAAAGCTATGGTCAATAATCGCATTCGCATTGAAAAGCGTGACACCATTGTAACCAACTAAACCGCCCGTATGATCGGCTCCATTTACTAGACCAGTTACATAGCTGTTTGTGATTTTACCTTTATTAGCGCCAACCAGACCGCCTACCGAATTCCCCCCGCTAACATTCACATCTATCAGCTTTATATTATGAATAACACTCTCTATGCTGGTATTACCGAACAATCCCAGGTTACTGCTCTGCTTATCGATAGTCAGCCCAGAAATCACAAATCCATTGCCATCGAAATTCCCTCGAAAAGGTGTATTCGACCTATCCCCAATCGGCGTCCAGTTATCCTTATAGCTGCTGGTGCTCAAATCAATATTTTTTGTCAGCTTAAAATAAAGATCCTTGTTCAGATAAGTACCCCTGATCAGGTTAAGCTGATCGGCCGTTCCGATAAGATAAGGGCTGTTCGATGTGCCATTACCAGAAAATTCATTCGCCGCGAACGCTTTGCCGCTTTCGAAGCCTCCTCCAATTGTGGCATTCCATAACATGACCGCCGTCATCAGCACGACCAGCCATTTTGCTCCCGATCTACGCATTGCTTTGTTCCCCTCCATTATCCTTGAGACGTTTATAAATAAGCTTATTACAGCCAAATAAAAGAATAATGATAGAATTTGACTCGAAAACGTAAAAACCGCACAGCACCAAGCCTTTGCGGCTTTTATAATGAAGTAAAAAAATTTATTGCCCTCTAATCACCCTTGTTGATTCTGAACCAGAACCAGATCCAGGTGCTTATCCAGATCATTGGAAGCAATATTCTGTCCATAGTGTGTAAAATGAGGATTTTCTCACCTCTATTAACACATTTTCTTTCTATGATGCTATCATTAAGGTAATTAACTTATTTATAGCGCATCTTGTAGATTGGGGTCGACATCATGATGAGGGATATCCTTCGATTCGGTTCTCGTACCATTTTGCTTCATATAGCTGTTGTCATTATTGTTGGTTTGGTCGCAAGCTATGCCATCGTATCTGCACCGGACTCCCCTCGGATTCAAAGCGAAGCAGGCATACTAGATTTAACGCAGGATCACGTTAGTAACAATCCGCTAAAATTACAGGGAGAATGGGCATTCTACTGGCAAGAGCTGCTTTCGCCAGAGGATATGCGGAGCCGTATGGAACAAGGGGAACAGGCTGATCGATATATCAACATCCCCGGCTCCTGGCTAGGCTATCCGATAGGTGGTCAGGAGCTGAAGGGAGAAGGCTTTGCAACCTTTCGGCTGGTCATTAAGCTTAGCAAGCAGGATAAGAATGAGCAACTTGCTCTGCGGCTGCCTGCTATTTTTCATGCCTATAAGTTATGGGTGAATGGAGAACTGCTGGCAGAGGTCGGTGAGGTTGGTCCGGATAAGAGTGGCGTGAAACCGCATCTGGCAACGAAGCTGGTGTTCTTCCAGCCCGAAAACGACACGGTAGAGCTGATTATGCAGGTAGCGAACTTTCATCATAAGCGAGGCGGCATCACCAAGGATATAGAGCTGGGTGGCAGTGACGTGTTAACGGTCAGGACAAATCTGAAGGTGGCCGCAGACATGTTCATCACGGCAAGCCTGCTGGTGATTGGCGTGTATAATCTGCTGTTGTACATGCTGCGACGCAAGGACAGGGCGCCGTTGTATTTTGGCCTGTTCACCGTCTTGTTCGGCATTCGCTCCTTGCTTAACGGCGAGATTATGATTACACAATTGCTTCCTCCATTTCCGTGGGAATTGCAGTTTAAGATCGAGTATTTGATTCTTTGCATCAGTGGTTATATCATCACCATGTATTTTGAATGCATTTTCCCGAATTATGTATCGCGATGGTTTCGTCTTAGCACCCGTATCGCAACCGGCGCACTCTGTCTAATTGTTGTGATGACCCCTGCATTAGTCTATTCAAAAATGTTACTAGTGATTGGTGTAATCGTTGTTCTGCACATGGCGTATCTGATGGTAGGGCTTGCCCAAGCGGCTGTGCAGCGTATGGAGGGAGCGCTGATCTTCCTGCTCGTGTCGGTGGTAACTCTTGTTACGGTTATTAACGATTTTTTATATTACAACGAATGGTCGCCAATCGGAAATACATCTCCGGTTGGTCTGTTGGTATTTACGATCGCACAGATGATTTTGCTTTCTTCCAGATTTACGAGGGCAGCAACGAATGAAGAGAGAATTGCACGTGAGCTGCAGGAGGCTAACGACAAGCTGACTGAAATGAATACCAATTTGGAGCGGATCGTGATGGAGCGCACACATGCGTTATCCGCAGCTCACGAAGATCTCCGCACGTCGTATGAGCGGCTACTTCACTCCGAGCAAGGCAGGAAGAAGCTGCTTGCCTACATTACGCATGATTTGCGCATGCCGCTGTCCAGCATGCTTGGCTATGTCGAGGCTGTGAAGGACATGGTTAAGCCGGAACGCAATGAACAGTACCTGAAGTATATCCGGGATAACACGATAAGAATTAACCGTATGATCGAGGAGTTATCCTTCTTGTCGCATCTAGAGACGGGACAAGTATCGTATCGAATGGAGCCGATTCATGCCACTGACTTCTTGCGTCGTTTTTTTGAACAATATGAGTTGGTTGTGCGTGACGCAGGACTGGATTTCATACTGGATATCGGAAAGACGGAAGATCAACGGGCTGACTTGCCTGTTATCGAGATGGATGCGCAAAGATTGGAGCAGGCATTGTTTAATTTAGTGTCGAACGCGATGAAGTTCACCTCTACTGGCGGGATGGTGCGTCTTGCACTAGCCGTGGATGAGGCGCAAGATACCCGCTGCGCGATCATTAGCTTACAAGACTCTGGCACGGGTATTCCCCCAGAGCAGCTCGAGCAAATCTTCGATCGCAATTACAGGTATGATCGATCAGACATGGAAAAGGGAGTAGCGGGCAGCGGACTCGGGCTGGCAATTTGCAGGGAGATCGTACAAGCGCATGGAGGGGCGGTTCGAGCGGAGAGCGATGGCAAGACGGGGTCGATATTTTATGTATCGCTGCCTTTGTATTTGAAAAGCAGGAAGGTGACAGCATGAAGGACATGTACAAAATAATGATCGTCGATGATGATCCCCATATATGTGAGATTGTTCAGGCGTATTGCGAACGGGAAGGCTTTATAGCCTCGTATAGCCACAGCGGTACAGAAGCCATGAAGCTGCTTTCATCGCTCGATCCGGATTTGATTGTACTGGATATACTGCTGGCTAATGAAAATGGCATTGACTGGTGCAGGAACGCACGTATCTTCACCAATGCGCCCATCGTGTTTCTGAGCAGTCGTGATGAAGACGAGGTGAAAATCAGCGCATTATCCGATGGCGGCGACGATTATGTGACCAAGCCGTTCAGTCCCGGCGTACTCATGGCCAAAATCAAGGCTCACCTTCGCAGAGTGTCGACAAGCAGAAGGGAACAATTGCTGGAGTTACCGGGCTTGACGCTGGATTTCTACGCACAGTCCGTCAACATAGATAGTGAAACGATCTTTTTATCAAAAAAAGAATTTAGTCTACTGTCCTATATGGCACAAAACGTTAATCGTGTCGTCCCTGTCGATACGCTGTTCCATCTCATCTGGGGAATGGAGAGTCTGGAGGATACGAGAACGGTCGCCGTACACATCAGTAATTTACGGAAAAAAATCGAGGCTGATCCTGTCAATCCTGAGAGAATCATTACAATTCGGGGGGCCGGATATATGCTGGTTGCCAGCAAGCGCGAGCATAGCGATAAGGTTGATCGTGTACACGACTAATATTGGCTGGAGCAAAGCTATAACCTTTCAGATCCTCATTACATTTTTCTAAATACGGGAATATATAACTGACCCTCTTTTTCCCAAGTCCATCAATGCTTATGAACCCAATATATCCTTATCACACACTCCACAGGAGCGGAACGAGCAGAATCAACGCAAATAATCAACGAGGAGTGCCCTGAAGCCGGTAGTTGACAGCCTACAGGGCACTTCCGCTGTTCTCCTGATCCATCCTGTTTTGTCGCTGCTTAACTCCAGCTTTTTAACCATTCACTGGCAGTTACGCCCCACCTGACCTCAACGAGGCATACTTGCTCGATCGAATGAACTCGCGATGGGCTTCCTGAATCGAATTCACGCGCATCAACTGCTCCTCGGAACCGCCATGCTTCAGCTGCCCGGCAATCTGCATCAGCTTGAAGGTTTTGTAATAACTCGCATCCGCTTTGCTCCGACTATGCTGCAATGCGTCTTTATACGCTTGGCGTTCCATCGAGAGGCTAAGTGCTTGATTATATAAATTGGAATCATTGCGCTGTAAGTAGTCCATTTCGTCGGTGCGCAGCTTCTTGCCCTGTATGAGTATATTTCGAATCGATGTTAAACGCGACTGTTCCTTCGTCGCGCTAGCATCCTTGCTTTGCTGCATTGCGTTGAAATAATCACTGACCAGCTGCACGGATTTTACATTCACGCCATTTCCCCCTAATTACAAATATCGTCACATGCAACGATGCCTTGGCCCAAGCACACAACTGCTTCTACCATCTCCCACGACAGCTAACTTTTTTTCGTCAAAAACCTACAAATATTACTTCTAATTTATCATGGTGGATTGCTCCATATATGAAATGTAAAGAAAACTTTATGTTCGCGCCTGCAACACACCAATGGTAACGAGCATATATCCTGTGATGAACACATGTAATCGGAAAACACATTCATAAGGATAGCCCGATCCGCTGACAGCAAGTGCTCGCTCAACGCCTTGACGGTCCATTGATCCTGTCGTTCACGAATGAAAGCATTGAGCTGGCATGCCTTTACCGCTCCCGGCGTGCGCTCCGTCACCGTATAGGGTGCTTTGCGCTCCGTCACCGTATAGGGTGCTTTTCGACTGCATTTTTATCGTAGCACTCCAGCTTTTTGTTCAAATCACAATAGGAATGAAGCTAACTCTATGAAAAGAATAAATTATGAAGTATAGTAATTAATGATATGTATAAATATAGTTAAAATTGTGTTAGTTTTGTGAATTAACGCTCAGCAGGAAGACAGATGATGAACTACTTCATATGAATCATTGAAAATATTTCGAATACGGAAAGGAAGAACATGTGATGGGTAAAAAGTTTGTTTCCAGAGGAAGCATGCTACTCGTAATCTTCTGTATGGCAATTATCGTATTTTTAAATAGTCAGAGCGTAGCTTCAGCTAACATACCTCCAACACCTATCTTTGCATCTGAGGATACAACGATCATTTACGAGGGTATCAATGCCGGATCTATTTATGAGGATGGAAATCTCGGATATCTGGATGTTGGCTATCAAGGAACACATGGTAACCCCTTAGAGGTTCAAGTATTGCTTAAGTTTGATTTACCGACAACTCCTGAAGGATACGAGGTTGAAACTGCGAATCTTTATATTCCTGTATCAGGTGGTCATTTGCAACCAACGACTAGTTTTTCCTTAAAAATTTCTACTAGTACAGATCATAGCTGGATACAGGATAGTAATATAACGTCCCCACCAACTCCAACCTCAGGTTCTACACAAACAAGGACATTAGCCAGTAATGTCCCCCTACTTAAACCTACACTAGCTCCCTTTAATTTTACTAGCTACATATTAGGGGAATTTACAAAAACTAATCCGAAAGCAACCTTTATTTTATCGGGAATGACTGCTCAAGAAGCAGCAAGTAACGGAATAAACTCTCTTGAACATTATATTCAGATGACCGAAACGAATATGGGCAATGGTACTTTGGGTCCGTATTTAATTATTACGTATTCACAAGTTCCTAATATTGAAATAACAGGAGTTGTGGATGGTGGGATTTACAATACAAATGTTATCCCTCAATTTAATGTAGGATCAGCAACGTTAAATGGAAGCTCTTTTACAAGTGGTACGACCGTTTCCAATGAAGGCACCTATACGTTAACAGTTACGGCTGGTAGTCAACAAGAAACGATTCAATTTCGAATAGATAAGACTCCCCCGACAGGAACGATCATTGTAAATCTAGGCAACCAATACACGAATAGTTCGGCCGTATCTATTTCAATAAGTCCAGATGCCGGGGTAACTGATATCACGCATATCCAATATTCGGTTAACGGAGCCCCATTTACACAGATACCTTATGTACCAAGCTTTATGCTAGCAATAGGAATTACTGATGGAGATAAAGTTTTAAAATTTAAGTTAGTTGATCGTGCAGGGAACGCATCAATTGAATATGAAAGAACGATAACACGGGATACCGTAGTGCCAACAGGCTCTATTGTTATTAATGATGGCAACGTGTATACAACTAATTCTGGAGTAACGCTTAATCTATCTTTAGGAAACGGTGTAACAGATGTGGTAGCGGTACAATTTTCTAATAACAATAGTTCTTGGTCAGGAGTTGAAGCCTTTAGTTCGATAAAAAGCTATACGTTACCAGCTGGAGATGGAAATAAAACGGTGTATGTTCGTTTAATCGATCGGGCAGGTAATATTACCATAATTCAAGATAGTATTATTTTGGATACAACACCGCCCACTGGTACGGTCGTTGTGAATAATGGTAGTGCTTATACAAATAATGCCAACGTAAATGTTGATATAACGCCAGATGCAGGCGTAACGGATATTGCAAATATTCGCTATAGCATCAACGGAGGAGCACCAACGACAATTGCTTATATGAGCAGTTTCCAGATAGACGTAGGTAGCACAGATGGATTGAAGGCAATTACCATTCGTCTCATTGATCATGCAGGCAATGAATCGTCTGTATATAGCTCAAATGTGACGTTAGACACCGAGCCTCCAACAGGAACAGTAGCGATTAATGGAGGTGCTGCTTACACAGCAGATCGTGAGGTAACTCTTGAATTCGCATTAGCAGCAGGTGTAACGGATGTAGCGAGCGTACAGCTCTCGAATGACAACCTTTCGTGGTCGTCCGAACAAGCATATAGTGCAAGCATGAGCTACACGCTGCCGGCAGGCGATGGCAGCAAGACGGTTTATGTTCGATTCATTGACCGGGCAGGAAATACGGGTTTGGCTCAAGCAAGTATAGCACTGGACAACACTGCGCCAATCGTTACGGGAGTAACGGATGGACAGAGCTATGACTCTTTACGAACAATTGCCTTTAATGAAGGGACAGCAACATTAAATGGCAACGTTTTTATAAACGGCTCGACTGTGGACGCCGAGGGCTCCTATGTGCTTATCGTTACGGATGAAGCAGGTAATTCAATCACCATTACGTTCAGTATCTTCAAATATCGAGTAAGCTACGACGGAAATGGAGCTACGGAAGGACTTGTACCTGTTGATAGTCAAACTTATGAAACCGGGAATACCGTTTCAGTCGTTGATCATATCGGTAGTCTCGTAAAGACTGGATTTACGTTTATTGGTTGGAATACTGAAGCAAATGGAAGCGGGACAAGCTATGTCGCCAATGATACTTTTACGATAAGCAGAGTTAATGTCACCCTGTATGCAACATGGGAAATGAATCATTATACAGTGTCTTTTGAGTCCGATGGAGGAAATGTCGTGGCCAATCAGACGAAATCATACAATGAATTGGCAACAGAGCCTGATGTACCAACGAAGTCGGGATTTATATTTGGTGGCTGGTATAAAGAAATGACATTAACCAACCAATGGAGCTTCGACAATGATCGGGTCACGGCGAATACGACGTTGTATGCAAAGTGGATTGCGAATCCTTCCTCTGGGGGCTATGTGCCAACGCCAATACTTCGTTATACGGTGCATTTTGAAACAAATGGCGCGGATGTTATAGGCAGTCTCGTTATTGTGAATGGTTCAAAGATAACGGAGCCTCCAACACCAACAAAGGAAGGGTTTATTTTTGGAGGCTGGTATCACGATGCAGCATTGAGCCAAAAGTGGGATTATGAACAGGATCGTGTGACAACAAACACCACATTGTATGCGAAATGGATTGCAGTCATGACAACTGATCCGAAGCCGGTTGTAAATTTTAAAGACATCTCGGGACATTGGGCACAAGAAATGATTGAGGAATTGGCTAGTCAAGGGATCATAACGGGGTTCGCAGATGGCTCCTTTAATCCGAATGAATCCATTCAGCGACAACATATGGCTCTGATATTCATGCGTGCTTTCGAGCTCGAGCCCGTACGTGAATTGGAATCGTTCTCTGATGTATCGCCTAACCATGCGAATTATGAAGCCATCGCGTTGCTGCAGCAAGCCGGAATCGTAGATGGAACAAATGGAAAATTTAATCCAAGCGAACCCGTAACACGAGCGCAGATGGCAAAAATTGTGGCGCTTGCCCTTAAGATCGAGTTAGGCGGAACAAGTCCATTCCAAGACGTGCCATCAACGCATTGGAGCTATGCTTATGTCGCTGCATTAGCAGAACTAGGGATTATACTAGGCGATAACGGCAAATTCAACCCGGATGAACCCGTGACGCGCGTGCAGTTTGTCGCAATAATGTACAGGGCATTGCATCTAAAGCAAGAAGTCGCACAAAAGGTTTAATAAGCCGGTTTAGGGGCTGTCACGTTCTCCCGGCTACCGCCATCATAGAATGACCATAAAGAACAGGCCAACCAGTAATATCTGGCTGACCTCATAATACGAAGGCGCTGTTTGGAAAGCACCAAAAATAAAAGGGCTGGGCGAGAAAACGCATGGTTTTCCGTCCAGCCTTTTTGTGTGCCTGCTTTTGCAGGTGCATGGCAAGGCGGATCCTCGCCACTTTCAGTAGGTTGTGAGCTAAGGCCACAATCCCAAACTCTGTGTGAAGCTTCTCTAGGTAATCGGCAAACCCTCCCCGCCTTTGAATTTCCACAGGTGTATAGAATATCATTTTGATCCGCTTTTACTCTTTATTGACCGTGCCAAAGATATGAAACGGTGTTATCCCATTTGCGAATAGGCTATCTATCAGCTTGACCAATTCTTCCGACGATAAATCTTTGCCGTTGCGTATCCAAAGGCGAAACATAGACATTAATGTTGATATGTAAAACTCAATCAGGTATGGCGTTAAGATATCATTTGTTGGAAGGTCCACAATCAATCTCTCAAAGGGAATTTCTCTTTTCAGACGTTCAAGAAAATGAACAGAACCATAGTCACCTAAGAGGGCTTTTAGGACTGAAATTTCTTCTGTATTTTCCAAGCATTGAAGGGCATCTTGGAAATTATGCGTAGAAAGCTCCCTGCTTGCCATTTCCTCCTTAATGGATTTCAAAATGCTCTCTTCCACATAGTCCAACAACTCATAGATATCTGTAAAGTATTGATAAAATGTACTGCGATTATATCCGGACTTGTTAGCAATCTCTTGAATAGATATTTTTTCAATTGGTTTTTGGCTATATAAATCACAGAAAACACTTATAAATGCTTGCCTTGTTTTGTCCGTAATTTCCGGTTGCTTTTTCATGATTAGCCTCCAGTTTCTGTTCAATACATTATCCGACAGATATTAAAAATCTGATGGTTGATGACCGTATAGTGAATACATACAATATTATTATACAACACGTTGTTTGATCATCAACAAGGATTATCAACTATTTTAGGGAGGCTAACATGCGAATTTTATTTTTCGGTAGAGGTGTCATATCGACCCAGTATGCGTGGGCTTTTGAACAGGCAGGGCATACAGTTGAGTTTTACGTTAGAAAAGGGAGAAAAGAAACCTTCGGACGCAGTATAGAGCTTGAAATGTGGGACGCACGGAGAGGGAAAAAGCTCATAAAAGAAAGCTGGAATGTCAAACTGCATGAGGAGATGCTTCCAAATTATGATCTCATTATTGTGAGCGTCAACACGGAACAACTTCCGGAAGCAGCACAATTCCTATCGACTGCTGCCGGAAACACCCCTGTCCTCATATTCAATAACGTTTGGCAAGATTTGAAATCATCGATCGCACCATTGTCAATGAACAATGTTGTCTTTGGCTTCCCCGGAGCAGGAGGCGGCATAGCGGACAATAGGCTTAGAGGCGGCTTTTTGAAAATGATATTTCTTGAAAAACCACGGGCAGGCACTGAGCCTATTAACAACAAGGTCAAAGAACTATTCGAAAGTGCCCATTTTAAAATTAGTTGGGTAAAGGATATGCAAAACTGGCTATGGAATCACTTTGCCATGAATGCAGCTATGGAAAGCGAGGTGTTAAGACGGGGAAGTTTTCCAGCACTCATGAATCATAGTGACTCATTTGCAAATGTTGGTAAAAATATGAGGGAAATTATGCCTGTACTTAAAGCAAGAGGTGCAAAGATGGATACGATTTCTCTACTGTTAACTAAGATTCCACCGGTACTTCTCGGCATGCTTTTCAACAAGGTTATTTTTGCAAAAAGGAGCTTACCGCGACTTTTTGTGGAATACAACAACAGTAAAGCAGGTTTTGCGGTAATTGAAGTTGTGAGAGAAGCAAAAAAATTAGGTATATCTTTACCACGTCTCACTGTGGCATTTGAAAACACTGAACAACACAAAGCTATTGAAAATTCCATATCATAAAAATTTGCAGGATTCTCTGTCATTATGCGGATAATGTTGGCTTTAGATTCTAATCACAGCGTTAATACCATGAAGATTTTGCGCGCTTTCTATGGGGTTGGCATCCTGAAGGACCAACTCGGCGTTTTGCCGATATCCTCGGTCTCCATATCATTCATCCGGTCCAGAAATCCAGCCCCGTTCAGGGCTGTCATCTGAGGAACATGAAGCGGCGGGATACCGGCCTTCTACCAAATCACTACTCCCTCACCAACAACACACAGCACGCCACATGTGTCATATGCGGGAACCAAGAAAGCTGAACACAGAAGATTACAATGTATGCTATTCAACCCGTATCTGGAGCAGTCAGCGACCGCAGCGTCAAATGATCGAGGAGTACGGTCTGCTGCTGACCTCAGACATTACATAGAGTTACTTTCCAATTACTGATTTCTCAGGATCTTCCTATAATATAGGCCAGGATTGCCTTAACATCCAGCTCATCCACAATTCCATCATTATTGAAGTCTGCTGCTACCAGTTGATCCGGATCTAGTGTGATTAGTCCCTTCAGATACTTCACTATCAACTGGGCGTCCGCAGACGATACGCTGCCAGAGCCATCAAGATCACCCTTAACAATCTGGTTGTAATAGGCTGTGTATGTGGTCTCCGCAGTGATTATCAGCGCCTTCAACTCTTCGCTGCTCAGCTTGGTCACACCACCATCGTTGCTCCAGCCTATGAATCGATAGCCACTATCTGGAGTAACAGTCGGCACAGCTACTGGCTTGGCTCCAACCTCAACGTCCTCGCTCTGTGCGCTGATTGTCCCATGATCGCCAGGCTGATAGCTCACCTTCAATAAATGGAGAGAAAGGACCGCTGTGTTCGAGATTAATTGCTGCCCGGAGGCACCGGTAATGATGACGCGATACAGATAACCGTTCATATTCTGTAATACCGGATTAATAGTCAGGCTGCTGCTTGTTGCTCCACTCACATCCGTAAAGCCGTTACCTGTACCTGTCGTATCTACCTGCCATTGATAGGTAAGGCCGCTGCCGCCGGCTATTACAGAGAAGGTAGCAGCTGCACCAACATCCACTGGTGTATTTTCCGGCTGCTTAGTAATGCTAAAATTGCCTAGTAACTGGTACAATCCAGCATTTCCGCCGACAAGCAGCTTCCCGTTTCCATATTGCATAGCACCAAAAGAAGTGGAAGTGATGTCACTGTCTGGTGTCGCGATGGATGTCCACGTAGTCCCGGCATCGGATGACATGAGCACGGTTCCGTTAGAACGCAATGCATACACATTATTGTCTTCATCAACAGCTAGAGCGCGGTAATTGCTGCCTGAGGGCAATATTCTGGTTACAGTAGTGCCTACAAGCTTCCATACTCCGTCTCCCCCGGAAATATAAGTTGTCCCTCCGGCTTGAGCAAGGTCGCTAAAATCAGTATCTGTAGAGCTCACCTGAATGGAATTCCAGGTAGAGCCTCCGTTAGTCGAATAGTAAATATTTTTTCTCAAATCTCCTAAGATGAATCGACTGTTAACCTGATCGTATACAGCATTTATAATGCGAACGCCACTGAAGGTACTTTTCGTCCATGCCTTCTCTTCTATATTCCCAGTGGATGAAGCTTGCCGATAGATGACATTGCTATTGCCAGCTCCCATTACAAAATTACTTCCGTCAGTAACAACGGGCCCAAGCAACAAACTATCAATTGGAAAGGCGGATGGAGTCCAACTGGAGCTGGTATTGGATGTATCATTCATGTAACCCAAGAAAGAAGTAGTCGTATAATCAAAAAAGTCTGTAGACATGTTATATCCCGTCGCATAGGTTCTATCTCCAATAAAGGACAGGTTTGCCAGACTAAAACTCTTGCTCGAACCGAAGGTATCCGAGCCAATGATTTTGGTCCAGGTCTGCATATCCGTGGATTGGTGAGCGACATTATAGCCACCATTCAATTGCGATTTGTAATAAAAGGTACCGTTGTTGTAATAGAGCTTCATTGCGGAACCTATGTTATCCTTGAGCAGCGTGTATTTATACTGCGGAGCCGTTGCTGAACCATCTGCTTGTACCTCGTCCTTGGAAAGCAACAAGCTGACCAGCAAGGTGGAGACCAACGACAGGCACAAAGCAACTTTTCCTACTTTTTTGAGCATAAATTGATCTTTCTCCTCTCGATAATGCAAAAATGCATTCCACATTTCCCATGATGCAAGCAGAAATACCGCTTAAAGTGCGTCTGCCAACGTATTCAAACACAGGGGGCGAATAGCCCCCTGAACTGAACGAATCAAATCAGACCGGATTGCTGCAGAAGCCTTTGAACCATCGCAGCTACCTCGGCACGAGTCATATGCTGCTTAGGTGCCAGCTCAGCAGAGCCTCTACCCGATACAATGCCTGCCTGCACGCTGTCGGCTACACCGTCTTGCGCCCAAGTCGATACAGCTGTTGCATCCTTGAACGAACCGAGTACCGCGGTTGTGGAGGTGTTCACAGAAGATTGCTTGTCCTTAAGTCCAGTCAACTTCATCGCCTTCGCCAGCATGACCATCGCCTGCTCACGCGTAATCTTTTCGTTCGGACGGAATGTACCATCTTCATATCCATCAATCAGTTCGTATGCTTGTGCTGTGCTGACTGCCTTGCTATACCAGTCCGTCTGCAACACATCCGAGAATGCTGCTTCTCCCTGCTCGAAAGCAAGTCCCAGCCCCCGTACAAGGATGGCTGCAAACTCCGCGCGGGTGATATCGCGATTCGGACTGAACTGCCCATCGCCTGTCCCTTCAATAATCATCCGTGACCCCAAATCATTCACAGCCGACTGTGACCAATGCGAAGCCACATCGTCGAACTCCACCGGATGCCATACAACGGAATAGGTGCTGTTAGTCAAACTGTTAATTTGCGCATAATAGGTTCCACCATCATTCACGACCTTCGTCGGTACATGCCTCACACTGCCGTCTGGAGCAACCACGACACCTGTCGTGATCTTGTTCGGATCGACTCCAGCCGGAATCACGATGCTCCGCTGCACGTAAGCATTGAATTTCGACACTTCAACAGTAGTATCGCCATTCACGGCCTTGACTGTAAATTCAATCGGCGGCACCTCGATAGTGAACGAGCCTTTCGCAGCTGTATCCTCTACTATCTTCAGCATACTTGCTGTTGTCGCAGCGATTTCAATGTATATTTTTATATCCTTCAGTGCAACGGACCTGCCCATTTTCTCCGTAATGGCATCAATCTGGATTTGACTTGCAGGGAGCGTATACGTCGCCTGAAGGGTCCTGAGTTCGATCACCGCCTGCTTGCTTTCCATGTTCTTGACCATTTGACCGTTCAACTCGCCAATGATTACATCCGAGTTTGTGCTGACCGGGATCGTGATGACCGCTCCCTGTCCTTCTGCTGCAAGCCTTTGCTCCAGCTTCTGCGGATCAACCTGAATGGTTATTACCTTCTGGCCGCTGCGATCGCTTGTGATCAACGTCCCCGCTTGCTCAGCCTTGCCATTGATTAGAATCTCCACGCCGGCAGCCTGGGGTGGCGTTGTCGTTACAGGCGTACCGGAACCACCACTGGTGCTGCTGTAAGGGTTCACTGCATTGGATATAACTGAAGCGGCGCTCGCCCCGATTGTATTCACAGCTTTTACCGTGAACGTATAGCTTGTTCCATTGGTCAAACCAGTCACGACGATTGGACTTGCCATTCCCGTCACAACAACTCCGCCCGGCTCAGCAGTAACCTCGTAGCCAGTAATCGAGCTGCCGCCATCGCTTGCCGGTGCTGTGAAGCGGACCGTTGCTTGTCCATTTCCCGCAATAGCTGTCACGTTCGTTGGCACTCCCGGAACGGTTGCAGGCGTCGGTGTGTCAGGTCCGGAACCACCTCCGGCGCTTGGAGTTGCACTCTGCTGTACCGAAGCATCGCTCAGCCCATGAGCATTGCCTGCTTTGACCGTAAAGTAATAAGCTTGACCGTTGCTCAGATTCTTGACCGTGTAGACAGAGTCCGTTACACTCGCGATCTCTTGTTCACTATATCCCTCTGGCTCTGTCGACATGTAAATGTTGTAATATGTCGCTTCTGTTACTGTAGTCCATTCCAGATAAACCTGACTGTCTCCTCCAACTGCTGTCAATCCTTGTGGAACAGCAGGTACGTCCAAATTTCCAGACGACGGCAAGACCGTTACTTTACCGGGATTCAGTGTCTTCTCCATCTCATTTGCCGAAGCATCTGTGACACTAAATTGATTCAAGTCTGACGTCTGCACGGTCAGAGCCTTCTGTCCATTTGTCGCTTCGCTCTTAATGAGGAAGCTCACCGTGAACAGCTCGTCTCCAGCCCTAATCGGCGTATCTCCACCGTCACTGTCTACCCAGACCGTCTTGAGCCAGCCTGATGTATTATTATAATTGGAGTCGAAGTAGTCGCCCCCTGCACCTTGAATATCGGTCACTTCCAGGGCGCCTGCATCAAAGTCTATTCGCAGCATGTAGGAGCCGACTCCAGAAATCTCGCTAACGGCTCTTACCGAGACATTGACGGTCTCACCCGGCGCTCCGGTTACACTGCCAATGCCGATCGTTACCGTATGACGCTGCCATTTGGCATAAAGTGTCGTGTTCGCCTTAACTTCTGCTGAGGAGAAATCCCAGGCCGATGTCCCTTCCGGGTCGGTGTACCAGCCCATGAAGCTGTAGCCTTTCCTGATTGGAGCGAGCGGCTCGCTGATGGTTGCTCCGCTGTTTACATCAATGATGCTCTCCACCAAGCTGCCTCCTTGTGAATCGAAGGCTACTGAATACTTCGCTGCTGTAACCGTAATGCTTCCATTAGAAACATAGATTGAATCGGAGGAATCATTAACTGCATAATTCGTTACATTTACCATTAAATCACCAGGCAGTACACTTTCTTTGATTCTGAAGTTCAGTGTAGCAATCTTGGTCTTCTCCAAAATTACTGTATCTGCAAGAATTGCATGGAAGTGAATGCTGCCTGTTGTGCTGCTATCAATTGTGTAGGTCTCTATACTGCTTACATGAAGCTCGTCATCCACTGACAGCAATTCAAGGGAACTGGCATCGTATTGGAGCGAGAAATCAAATTTATAAATAAGGTCTTCCGGCTCGGTAAACACTGCCATACTTACTGTATCGCCCGGCTTGCCCTCCGTACTGCTCACTTCAATGGCAGGCAGTTGATCTGTACCCGACGAACTTTCGGCTCGAACCGTCGGACTGACGGACAGCACCAGACAAATTACCAGCAAGAGGGATATCCATCTTCTCCAGCCCGCCAAATTTCGCTCTTTCATCTCATAAAATATCATGTGCTCAACCCTTTCCTGAATTGATCGCCAAGATTGCCTTGACATCCTTGTCATCACAATACCATCGCCAGCATTTATAGCCCATTGTCGGCAGAGAATCCAGATTCTCGAGGGGTATCCGGCCATAGCCCCCGCTATACTTCATTACATATTCCTTTCTTCCTTTTGTTCAATTGCAAAATATACAAGCTTTTTTAACTCTCCTGCAATGTGCGTATGCCCCCACAGATCGTCGTACTTTTGTCCCCTTCCTTTTAGCCTAGTATAAAAAATCGCACCTTAAAAAAACCTTAAAAATCGACATAATTCCACAGCATGCTGCCTTCACAAAGAACGCATATATGCCAAATTACATGAATTATTACATGAACAATGACCTTGATCAGTAGTTTTCTCCTGCAAAAAACAAGTCATAACCACCGACTAAGCGGTGGTTATGACTTGTTTTAAAGGTAAATGCGGCCGTTTCACATCCATTTCACATCAATGAACCATGTATAGAAAATACGAATTATCCTTCATAGCCCTCAGCTTCATAATAAGGATTTGAATCATGTTTAAGGCATCTTTTTACAACATGTCGTTCTACATCTAATGAAATGGAACTCCTTTTAGACATTGCAAAAACTCCCATCATGGTAGCAGTAGAAGTTTTGTTTTTTCTTCTATCTACTATGATGGGAGCATACCCGTAAAGAATTCGTCTTTTTCCATCTATTCTAGGCTCTGTTCGAGCTCCAGCATCTCAACAAACTTTATATCGGCTGGCGCGAAGCTATAATCTTTCAGCTCCTCCGGGCTTACCCAACGATAGTCGTCATGATCAACTAAAATAATCTCACCGCTCACGTATTTGGCTTTATACGCGGTTAGCCGGATATGAGTAGTACCATAATAATGGTCGTTCACACCAAACCATTCATGAGGAAAAATCTCAATCTGCATCTCCTCCAGCAGTTCTCTGCGGAGACAGGTCTGCGCCGATTCTCCCTGCTCGATTTTCCCGCCAGGAAACTCCCATAGTCCTTCCTGCGATTTTCCTTTTTTGCGCCGAGCGATTAAGAGCTGATTCTGTTCATTGCTAATAATTGCCGCTGCCACCTCGATCAGTCCAATCCCCTCCTCTTACACGATGGCTTTATTCGCTGCCGGCACTAACGCAGGAGGCATCTCCTTCTTCAAGCGCCACACAAAGCTCATCGGCTTATTTCCCTCATGTCTCACATACTCCACTTCTCCTAAAAACATAAACGGCGACGTGAAGCTATGCTCTTCCTTGTATTCCCGAACGAACAAGGCAATGCGATGGCCAAGCTGCTTATGATGAATGTATCTTTGAGCGGTTTTCGTCTCCTCCGAGATGCGGCTTTGGGTCTGCCAATGGAACAGCCGCTCGTTGATCGCATAGTCTTCATATAGAGTTGACGGGGAGAAATCCTTATCTGACTTATTGAGCGTAATAAAGAAAATATCCGTGCTCTTATCCTCTAAATATTTCACGCCTTCACGGAAGCTTGGCGCCTTCTCCTCATTCCAAACCCCAAAAGCCGCTAATATTTGATTGGTCGAATACCTGCAATGCAAATGGAGTGGACATGCGTATGGAAAAGCATGGGACTCGTCAACAAAGTTTATATGCTTCTCATTATAGGATAAAATATCAATGATTTCTTCATGGAAGGCTGGGCAGGAAATAATAAATTGAATGCCCTGCTCGATACTCGTAAAGCCCTGCTTGCTCGGCTCTGATGAGTAGAACGTGTAGTAGAACAGATTCAGCATAAGCTGATCTTCGTCTGTAGCCACGCTTTTTTCACCGGATAGGTAAGCAATGAGGAATTTTAATAGCCTACGAGAGTTAAGGCTTAGCAAGGCAGGCAATCGTTTGACTAAATGATCCTCCTGCTCCATTTCGAAAGCATCTAGAACCTCTGCTTCCACCATCAAGCCTCGAAAGGAACGTTTCCCTGTTCTCCCGCCATAAAGCTCCTGCAAGGTCATCCCATGGTAATGGACAAAATTCTCAAGGCTCAGCTCAAGTCCTGTGTCCCCTTCAAAATACTTCAGCTTATAAATCAGACTTCTTCTGTTTATCGTTGCCTGCTTCAAATTATGTAGAATGAAGGTTTTGGCGAGCTTCTCTAGCTGAATAAAGCTGCCCTTCGGCAGACTCGAAAAACCATGCTCTACATAATGCTGGACCGAATGCTTCGTTTTGCCCAATATCGCTCGAAACTTATCTTGAAAATTGTAATCCTTATGAGATTGGCCAATAAAATCGAGAACCGTCAAGCATTCCTTCCCTTCAGCCAAGCGCAGGCCCCGACCTAATTGCTGCAAAAATACCGTCAGACTTTCCGTTGGTCGCAGGAACAACACCGTATTCACTTCTGGTATATCGACACCCTCATTATAGAGGTCTACTACAAAAATCATTTTCAGCTCGCCATTTACGAGCTTATGCTTGACTTGGCTCCGGTCTTGTTCACTCGAACCGCCATGCAATGCTTGTGCTGGAATACCCGCTTCATTAAAGACTTTAGCCATATAAAGCGCATGGTTAACCCCTACACAAAACCCAAGACCCTTTACATCGTCTACATCGGTCACATATTTTTTCAGACTGTTAATGATTTGTGTGGCTCGAATTTTGTTGTTCGTATACAGGTTTTCTAGCTCCTGCAGGTCGTAGCCACGTCTTGACCATTTCACCTGAGACAGATCCACATGATCGCTCACCCCAAAATATTGAAAGGGACACAGCAATTTTCGATCAATCGCATCCGTCAGACGAATTTCCGCAGCAATCGTATCGTCAAAATAATGCAGAACATCCTTGCCATCCATCCGCTCAGGCGTTGCTGTTAAGCCCAATAAGATGCTCGGTCGGTAATGGTTTAACAGCTTCTGATAGGTCGGCGCCGCCGCATGGTGAAACTCATCCACAATAATAAAATCGTAGTAGTCCGCTGTTGTATGCTCCGTTAACTTAAGTGTATTAAAGCTTTGAATACTGATAAAAAGGTGATCAATAGACTCGGCCTGATGACTCCCGACATGCAGCTCACCAAAGTTCAGATCCTTCAGGACAAAGCGGAACGTGTCTAGGCTTTGCTTCAAAATCTCTTCCCGATGGGCCACGAATAAAAGCCTGGCTCGGGCGTTTCGCTGAGTAAAGCGTCGATAGTCAAAAGCGGAAATGACCGTTTTGCCTACACCTGTAGCAGCGACGAGCAAATTTTTCGACCTGCCGTATAACGTTCTCTCCGCTTCCAGCTTCTCAAGGATTTCCTTCTGATAATCGTAAGGCATAATATTGAAGGCAAAATACATCGTTTCTTGATTCGAATCCTTTTTATCCCGTTTTCCAAGTGCTTGCTTTAATCGCTCTTCATGCTCCGGTTCGTCAGCTGAATAACTGGCAAACTCACGATCATTCCAATAGCTCTCGAAGGTCGCTTCGATTTTTTTCAGCACGTCGTAGGAATCCTTCTCCGTTACCTTCAAATTCCACTCTAGCCCACTTGTAAGCGCCGGATTTGAAAGATTAGATGAACCGACATAAGCGGTCGTAAATCCCGTATCCCTTTTGAAAACATAAGCTTTGGCATGCAATCTCGTGCGACTGCTATCATAGGAGATTTTAATTTCTGTATTAGGCAGCTTGCTTAGCTCCATAACCGCTTTGAAATCTGTCGCCTCCATATAGGTAGTCGTGATGACCCGCAGTTGCCCGCCTCGTGCGGTAAATTGCTCAAGCTGCTCCATGAGACAACGAAGTCCACTCCACTTGATAAAAGAAACAAGAAATTCAATGCGATCCGCCGTTACAATTTCCTGCTTTAATTCGTTTAACATATTGGGCTCGGCATGTGAACCTGTGAAAAGCGAGCTTTGGGATAGTGGCGTAGTTGGACGTACAACCTTATCATTTTTGATTGCGCGATGAGAATTTAGCTTGGCATATACGTATGTAAGGATCTCCCCTTGCTCGTGCAACTCCAGCTCCTCATAATCCTGATGATCGAGGCTATTTCTGAGTGAGGCTATCATTTCGTTGCAGGCCCGAACCTGTGCTAATACCGCTTCCTCGTCGCTATTGGAACTCTCACGCACCAGCTTTAATGCTCTGCGAATGACCGTCGCAATATAGTTGGAAAGCAGCTTCCGAGCTTCCTCCGGATCAAGCGGCTCCTTGCCAATATCATAGGCCGACGGATCTAATGCCCCAACTTCCTCAACGTTCCGTTATTGATGATCTGTTCATAAAGACCTTGCTTCATGGAACACCTCTGTGTGTTTGAAATCAGTCATTAAGCATGGATTTTCTATCTTGTATTTCTTAATGTTTTCAGATAAAACTAAATTAGTCCATAAACAAAGTTGAACATATAGATATGTCTATGGCAGGTGCATTTAACCCTACAAATTTAAAATTTATCACACAAAAATCATACATGTAGGATACAAATGTAAACTGCTCATACGTTTTAAACTCAGTATCTCCAAATATTTTTACTACATCATCAATAAGCACCGATTCATCACAACATATTCCGATTCTATAAATTAAATCGTCTACAATTTCAAGTTCCATATTATTAAATGAATAAATGGGATACCCCGTATCCTTTAGAATTATAATATCTTCAAATCTGGATTCATCAAATTTACTGCCTAGTGGAACCCCTTGGAATGCCCTATCTTTCAATACATCTTTAATTTTATATAAAAATTCATATTTTTTCTCCACTTTCTCCTCCGCTATCCAAGAAGATCCGAGTTCTATAATAATCATACCAATATCCACCAAAATAGTATATCAGCGAGTCGAAGAATGTAGAAAAAAGAACCTCCTGTACAGGAAGTTCTCCACTTTGTAATTTGCTTAAAAGCTTAGCACAATCATTCCGATATAATTTTATTATGTACTCCTCATGCACCGTCCACAGGCAACGTCCCCGTCCATATCTTTTCACATCAAATTCACATCAGGTTTATGGCAATCAAAACGACGCCGACTTCACATATTACTTAACTGATACTCTTTCATGTCTATCTTCCCGATATAGGTAATATACGGTTTGTCATATCGAAAACTAAGTACGGGAACATCCGTTAGCTTACGGATGGTCGAGTCATGTAAATTCATAGCGTATAGTTTTTGTTGCTCCTTGCGGTTTACGTATATTAATTCACTCTCCGTCAAAATAAACTCCCTCGTAATTAGATCGGTGATTGTTGTCATGGTGTCTGTCTTGGTATCATACTTAACGATTTGAGACTTCTCATCGACATAATAAATCGTTCGGCCGTCAAATGCGAGGCTTCTTAATACAGGAATTTGGAGAAGAACACGCATATCTCCTGTTAGTCGGTTAATTTGCCGAATTTCGGTTTGTCCATCAGTTTGCCCTATGAGGTAAAGACTAGATTCATCCAAAAAGAAGGCGCTCACGGTGAGGTAAAAACTTGCAACATATGCATTCCCTTTCACGAGTCCCAGCACGGTACCCTTATCGGCACTTAGCTTCTTTTCGAAAATAATTTTTTCATTAAACCTCGTTGTATCCACTCCGATAACCGAAAACCGAGTAGCACCTTCTCTGAGACCTGATTTCTCATAATCAATTTTCATATAGTAGACATCCGTTCCTTCCCCAAAAATGGCTCCCGCTATTCGAGTTAATGAGGTCAGAGGATCACGGACAAGTTTACGTTTTTCTCCGCTTGTTTGATCCTCAAATACAATTTGATTATTCCCAAGCTCTATTTCCTTTGGATCCATATAAAATCGATGCTTATTATTTTGAAAGGACTGCTTAGAAGCGTAATTATAAGTAACACCTGCCATGGCACCATTAGAAGAACTACAGCCAACAAGCATGGAGACCGCCATCCAAAGAATGAGTAACGTAGGCAACAGTCTCTTCCCTCTATATTTTCGCTGTTTTACAATCCACACATTGGATCGCTTATGTAGGATTACAAAGAGCATGACTACGCTAAGACTAACTGTAATGGCAAAAACAATGCTCCATGCTGTAAATGAAACCTCTCGGAAAACCATATCCATCTGATCCTTCCACGAATTAAGCTTGAATTCGTTCCCGCGAAAATAGCCTGTTGACACCATGAACCCAAGTGGCCCTGGCAAGAAATATTTGGTGGATTCCAACTGCAGTCCATAGTAAGGTAGTAGCACTACTGCCGTGCATGAAAACAATGTAATGGCATATTTCTTAAAGCAAACCGAAGCAAATAGAATGAATATAGCAAAGCATAGACTTCCAAATAGTTTACCTGCCGTAATCCATAAAAAGGATTGAAGCAATGTAACTTCTTTAATCGACGTGCCAAAGTAGGACAGACTTTCTAAGGGATAATGACCATTATCTAAACCATATTTGAAATCGTAGAAGCCATATCGTAAACCGGCACTCAGAAGACAGAGAACACTAACCATCACAAGCACATGGCTGATTTTACATAACGCATGAGTTCTTGATCCTTTTTTGACGGTAAGAAGGAGCGTATCCATCTTGCTTTCAAACTCGTAACAAAACATCGGTGTAACTAGAAGCAAAACCAACAACACAAACAGGATATCAAGACTATCATTGGAGAGTAATCCATCCCAGCCATTGGTATAGAGAAAATAACGATTGTCTGGAAATTCACGCACATAGACGTACTGATTGTAAGCCAGTTGAAAACCTTTTTCGTTCTTAAGAATACTCGCTAGTGAATCGGAATGGGTAAGGAACTTTTGTTCTTCCAACTCACCATCATAGAAATTATCACTTATTCTTTGCAAGGCAACCTTCGCATCCGAAATTTTGGCCGCTTCATTTGCAAAAAAATGCTCGGTTTCTACTGAGTAGGGACCCTGAACCTGATCGAGGTAGAACTGATACTGCGAACGATTCATCTCAACGTCCGGGTTAGCAGGCTTATCCAAAATCACCATTGATGCAATACTCAAGATGATATACACACCGATAAATAAAAAACCCTTATGATGGAAAAGCATTTTTTTCATTTCATACTTCCAGATGGACACGTTTCTCTCCCCCCTTCCTCAGAGCATTCTTCCTCACAACAATTAAAATACCACTAAGAAGCAGTACTCCCCAGGCAGTCGTTATTAATAAGGCAGCGATATAACTTGGAAGGGAAAAACCCGCCATAGAAACAAACTCTATTTTTCGAAACAATTCTCGATTAACCAACAAAACAAATGGGTTTATGACTTTGATCCAAATACGCCCCGAGCCCATATAAACTTCCTCCAAGTAAATACAAACAAACGAAACAGATAAACCGATAATAAATGGAATAAGTGCATTTCGGAACAAATTCGACATGAACAAGAATGCCAAGGCAAACACAAGCATTCCCGCCGTTTTAACAAGTGCTGATAGTATAGCGTATTGCCCCAAACTCACGTTTAGTGCAGCGTGGATAAAATCTTCAAGCATGTACAAAGGAGAAGAAGCTGCATCCCATGAGTCGAATATCGTAGAAAATGCAACAAAATCTATTAACCAAAACCACAAGGAAACACCAGATACAAATAAGGCAGAGGCTATAAGTTTTGCCCTAATTGACGCACCTCCTCCTGCCTTAGTCGTAAGGAGCAAAATATCCATTTCTGTTTCCTTATCATACAGAAAAACGCTCATTAATCCGTACAAGCAAATCAGCAACACTAGTAACCCTGAAAAATCGTACCCAACATAATATTGATACATTTCCGTGTAGACAAAACTCGTGATTGAACGTCCTTGAAAAAGCTCAGCAATAGCAGCATTCTTACTACGCTCGTAAGTGTTACCCAACGATTCATAAAACGCTATATTTTCATTTGCCGCGCTAACGACACCTTGGGCGTACGCTTTGTAATCGTATGCATACTTCATCGGTTGGACGTAGTTGAAACGAAAGAAGTTCCAATCCTCGTAGACATTGGACAAGTAGGTATCTGGAGTACGATATTCTGTACTTGTCGTCCGTTCGGCTACCTGTTGATCTAGCGGCCAATAAATATCCATTAGCTTCTCTATTTTCTCATTCTTAATCGTTCCACCAAAATCAGCGTACTGCTCCCAATACAACTCTTTCCAGCCCGGGTTTGTAAACAATGAGCTTCCTTCGTACACGCTGTATATTTTGACGACATTCAGGACAGAAAAAAGCAGCACTGCTGCAATCATGGACTTCTTCAGAAAATGCTTACGCCATTCAAAGCCAATCAGCCTCACCATTGTTCGCCATCTCCGATATAGTACAGAAAAACATCCTCCAAATTGGCCTGTACGCTCACTGCATGAACATCGGGTTTCTCATCATCTATAACCCTCAGAAGGATGTTATCTTGCTCCCGCAGCATATTGCTGATTCTAAGCCGCTGAATCTTCTCATCCAAAGTTTTGTCTGTTGCCGCTACATGCCATACTTTTCCCTTCAAACTTTCCACAAGCGCTTGAGGCGTATCCTGTTTGAGCAGATGTCCGTCTTTGAGCAAAATAACCTGGTTTGCGATAAACTCGATATCGGAAACAATGTGGGTAGCAAGCAAAACGATTCGATTCTCAGAGAACTTGGTAATGAGATTGCGGAAGCGAATTCGTTCCTGAGGATCAAGTCCCGCTGTCGGTTCATCTAAAATCAAAATATCTGGATCGCCCAACATCGCTTGCGCAATTCCGACTCTCTGGCGCATCCCTCCAGACAAAGCGCCAATTTTTGTACTCGCTGCATTGCTTAAATTGACAATCTCTAGCAGTTCCTTCGCTCGTTTCTCCCCTTGATGCAGAGGAATCTCCTTCAATACGCACATGTATTTCAAAAAGTCCATCACTTCAAAGTTTTTATAGAAGTGTGGGAACTGCGGCAAGTAACCAATATGGGATAAAAATTGAATACCTAATTTTCTTGCGTCCACATCATTGATAAGCACCTGCCCTTTATCACTTTTCAGAATGCCAACAAAAATATTAATTAGCGTTGTTTTCCCAGCGCCGTTGGTTCCCAAGAGACCGTAAACGCCATTTTCCAACTCTGCGGAAAAATTCTGTAGTGCATATTTACCTTTATATTGTTTCGAAATCTCCTTAAATGTTACTTTCACAGGCTGCTCACTCCTCTTAAAACTGGCCGATCACAACTTTTGTTTGAATTTCAGGGTTCTTTGCGCCTACCAATACGATATAAACCCGTCTCTCATCCAGTATTTTAACGATTGGATCTTGAGCCATATAACGCATATCTCCATCGCTTGAGATTCGTTGCTCATCTTCAAGTTTGCCTGTATTCCCATCATATATCCGAACTTTCCAATCGGTCTGATCTGCGAGAGTTGTCGCGAAATAGCTTCCCCTATCTGATCCCGAAACAAATCGACTTTCGCCTGCTTCGATCATGGAAAGAAACCTCGTTTTACCGCTAGGCATATTCATAACCAACAGCTTTCCCGAAGGAATAGTAAAATCTAGATCCTCAGCAAAAAATACAAACTCGTTGTAGTCGATTAATTCTCTGCATGTATAAGACTCGAATTTTTGGTTTGTCAATTTGCTGCCATCCAAATGAACTGTGCCGCAAGTAGAAAAGGATGGTTTGCCGTCAATAGGGGGAACATCAAAGCTTTGCGCCGTAAAGGCCAAGTCCTTGTCCCCATTCGTAAATCCAATTTGTTCAAATGCAACAACACCTGAACGCTCCTTAAGATCAGTAAGCTCCGCTTGCTTTAAATCGATGAGCGTTGTTTGTTGACTCATATTGAAATCATACAGATATAGTCCGTTATTCGTAGCATAGGCTACTCGTTTACCATCTGCCGAGAACGCAATGGACTCAGGGGAAACAATCCGTTCATTCTCTTTTAATAGAGAACTGAAATTGAATTCTGATTGTTTAACTAGATCAGGGTCGTAAAAGATAGCGCTGTATGTAAGGACGCCGCCTGATGTTCCCCCACCGCTCCTGCTGCCATTGTTTCCGAAATCGGCAGCAACTTGAATAGCTACATAGCCATCCTCTACCCTTCGTATCGATTGAATTCCTTCATCCGAAGATTCCGCTATTATGCGACCGCTATCTAAGTCATACAGATATAGCTTGTTCGCTGATATCAATACATGGTCTTCGTCAGCATAATGAACGTTCCTGATATGTCCCTGTATCCCTTCCAAGAGCAAATTCAATGGAGGAGATGATTCGGTGGGATTTATAGGGGGCGTCTCATGAAGAGACGGAGTAGCTTCAGCAGCAGCATTCACAGGTATAGAATTCAATTCTGCCTGTGTGCATCCCACGATAAGCAACGAGAAAATCATGGTCACAATCAAAAGCTTCATTCGCATCATACATGTTTCTCCCATCACCTATATAGTAGCAAAGAAGGGGTCTTCATTAATACAACGACATCATCAGGAAAATCATTTGCATTAATGGGAACAGAGACCACATAAAAAGTGCTGAAATCCTCTAGTTTCTCTAAATCTATATCGGCGTCAATAACCGCTATATTGCCCTTGGTCAACTCCGTTTCAAAGGATACACCATCCTCGGCTGCCAACGCTCGATGATTAATATAAAACGTGGTACGATATCTCATGCCGGGATGACCAAATAGCTTGAAGGTCACATGGAGCGTTCCGCTTTTCTGTATCTGAAAGTGGTCTTGTCGCATTGCCCCATCCATATATAAACCGCCATACACATTTTTGTCCAATTTATCCATATCTACAGTTTCCACAATACTATGCTTATCCAATAGCTCTTGTGTCATTGGCTCCGTTGACAGTTGAACATGATTTAAACCCCCTTGTTGTGAATAAGGAGCAAAATCAACAGATTCTGCATCTTGATTGAAAATTAGCGGTCTGCCTGCCTCCAAAGTCGTTTGATAGCCTCCGTAGGAGCTTGTTGCTTTCATATCAGGTATAAAACTTGGATTATATAGGCTAGTGATACTGAGTTGCAAAGTATCACCTTGTTTTCCTGTGACCGGAGTAAATACAAAAGTGAACGGCGTATCTTTGTCATCATCCTTCAATTCAAGGAGATGCATATACAGATACGGAGAGTCACTCTCGTCCAATTTGTAGGGTTGAGCCTTTCCATCAACAAAAATAAAAAATCCAACATTTTTTGCTGTACCGGAAGCACGTACAGAGTATTCGATTTTCAACTCGCCGCCATTGTATTCCAAAGGAAGAACCCTTCCGTTTACATCAAGCTGACGATTGATGAAACCATGACCGATACTACCAAGAACGGTGGTTTGCGGTTTATTTTTCTCAAATGGATTTTGGGTTGCATCTACAGTATCAGTAGGTTCCTCAATTTTGTTCAGGGAGCATCCCCCCGCGAAGATTGCAAGTGTCATCATGATTAGGAACGCCATGCGTTTGAATCCTAATAATTTTTTCACCGTGTTGTCATCCCCCTCTTGATTTCCGGCTCCATATCAAGATTAGTGCTTGACGATCTATCAAGCACTAATCTCTGTTTTGTGCTCTATCTCCACGTCATAAACATTTCGCCATGAAGCAGGCATTATTCACTTTTACGTATGTGTTACGGTGTAAGCAGCATAAGCGGAATACGTATTACCGCCCTGTATACCATGCGTCCCATAAAAAGCGTATGCACCTGGATATAGGTCATCACCTCGACCAATCCCCCCAGTACCTCTTAGACCATTCTGTGAAAATGTGTGAAGTGTTGTTCCGCTAATATTCTGTTGTGAGCCGACAACGGTCGGATATGCATTATCAGTATTGTCAGCAACTTTGGTATACCACATGGCATACGCATTTCCAGATACATACTCCAATGTACCGGTTAGTGTTCCATAACCCGTTGCCGGAACGATAGACGTATTCGTACCTGCATACGCATTTACAGCGAACGCCAAGCATGCAACAGAAGCAATAACACCAATAATGGATTTTTTAGCTAATTTCATTGTGAATCCTCCTCGTATGAAATTTAGCATGTCAATAATAAACGCATTGACTCGAATATCTCTTACGCTCCTCTCGTGTCCTTTTGTGTTTTCATTATTGGCTGCTTACTATATAAACGTATCATTATGATAAAATCTGACATGAATTTATAAAATTTTACAACGATGAGATTATGTGAAATGAAAATCAAAGTGCAATTAGCAGAATTTTACGTCTAGCCTCTTAGTTAACTAAAAAAGCGCTTCAAGCCGATTTTTTTCGGGTTGTAGCGCTTTTTTTCTTTTGAAATCATGCTCGCCTTTCTATTTCATTGATCGCTCACTCTTCAGCGCCTGTTCTTCACTTAGCTTCTAACATTATCCTCTAACCAAGCAAGTCGTATTCTGTGCTATCAGTAGTAAGCTTCTTTTCAGTAATAAAGAAAAATTATGAGGTACATGCTCTGGCGCACGAATTTTGTAATCTAATTTGTTACGAGCTGTTTCAAGGGCTGTTTCCTTTGCCTGACCGCTTTCTCCTAACAAAGTGGATGAAATTGAATGGTTATCATGCCCAGACTCGCTTCCTAAAGTATCAGGAGGGGGCAACGTCTTGGCACCTTCAGTATTCTTTGGACGATTTTCTCCAAATAGGAGATTAACCAGTCCCTGTTTAGCGTCTTTTACCATTGCAAATAAACTTTGCATAGAGGCATAGCTCTCCTTTGGAGATGTGGCAGACGTTCCAATAATAAGTGAGAAGCCTGCTATTGCAATTCCAATTTTAAAAACTCTTTTACGGTGGGATCGTTTTTGCTGCTGCATTAGTCTGGTCTGCATCCGTCTCCATGCTGTTTCTCCATCTGGGATATCAATTGAAGAATACATTTCATTGATTGCGGATGCTAATAGATCATTATTATTGTCTTCTCGATTATTAGACTTCATGGTTCTCACCCCATTTTCCTTTGAACAGATTAGCTAATGACTTTTTGGCTCTTTCTATACGTTTACCTAATGCATGTTCATTGATGTTTAACTCCTTAGCAATTTCTTTATAAGACATGTACTCTATATATCGCATGACTAAAATAATTCGTTGATTAAGTCTAAGTTCATTAAGAGCTTCAAGCAGTAGTTCGTTCTGTAGTGTTTTTTCAACTATTTCGCTTGTTGGATTCAACAACTCACTGTTCTCATAAATAATAACGGACTCAAGGTCAAAAACCAGATGATACTTTTTATTTTTTCTAATAAAATCTATGGCGGTTCTGCGTGTAACTTGCATGAGCCATGCCTTTATGTTGGAATCAGCTTTTGTTTTAGGGCCAAACTCCATAGCCTTAATAAAGCCTTCCTGTATGACATCTTCTGTAAATGCGTGGTCATGGAGCATAAGGTAAATGTATCGATATACAAATTCTCTATAGGTCATAAACAATTTACGTTGAGTTAATTCGTCTAGCTCACGAACATTACTGCGAAATAGACCCAGTATGAGCTCATCCATTTTTGCTTCCTCCCTCTTAGGTCTAGTTATTCCAGAAAGTCAGAAATAGCTACTCTACTGCACAACGAGTATTTATAACAATCCTGACCCTTGTAAGGCGCAGGATTTCAAGAGTAAAAAAGGGACTTCGTCCCAGTTTGTCGAAGATTGTGGTAACGACACCAACAATATCGAACAAGCACGAATAGGGAGAAGTCATTCTTACATATTCTCCAAAAAATTCTATTTCCCTTTGAGGAGCTGGAAATGATTGAACTCCAAATGCTTTCTCACTATAACGTCAAACCATTTATAATATACTTCCTGCATCCTTTTCGTAACTTCTCAAAAAGGGGAATCCCCTTCGCTGGCAAATAATGCGATTACCTTAGTCATTTCATTTCCTCCCTTCGACGCAAAAAAGCCGACTGCGCTGAATTTCAGGGCAATCGGCTTAAAAGGATATCTATATGAAACGAGAGCATCCCATCGGATAAACCAGGGGTTTTTCCAATGTCCATTCTAAGGGGTACACTTCCGTTCTACTGTTCTTACTATAGTGTCGTCTTCGGAAACACTTCAATTAGTAGTAGATTACGGGAAGTTTACGGTGCCCAATATAGCCATGATCGCTCGATGCGACGAGTACAGAATACATTCTTCGAAATTTTCGCGAGTGAAGAATTCTTTGATCTTCTAACAGCGGAAATTGGCAAGACGATGACGGAGATGGTCAACAAGCTATTTATTGCTGTGTAATTTGGATCAGGAAATGACCACTAACCTTTGGACGAGGGGTGGTCATTTTCGTTAATCGGTAACAATAACTATCCCCATATACAAAAACGATTACTCCCTTTTTATACGAACTTCATTACTTTTTTATAATCATTCTACTCCTAATGCTTTAAACACGGCATCTTCAGGGCTCATATAGAAAGATGTCTGAAATTTCGCAAATAAGTCCGCTGGCACAGTTGCTATATCAGCGGCTGAAGACATGGGCAGCAATATCTTCTTTGCTCCAGCATCAAGACAGACCTGTAACGTATTAGCAAGTTCTTCAACCTTACTGATAGTGCCGCCAATACTCACATTTCCCAAGACGCACATTTGCGATTGTACTGGCTTTCGGAGAGATGCGCCACACAGGGCGACAAATGCACATAGTGCCAGTTCTGCTGTAGTGCCTGTCCCTTGATTATCGGCAATATGCATCAAGAAATTATTCGTATCAATGCTGATAGAACCACTTACCAACTTTTTATTGGCCTTGAAGTAGTTTTGAGCAGTTTTCAAATTCTCCTTGGCTTCTCGATCATAGCCCGCCCCGGTCACTTCAAACTTTCCATTGCCGCCTACAACTTCTGTTTCAAGCTTATAGACTCCCAACATTCCTGTATCGCCGCGAGCCACCGTATACACATGTCCCGATTTATTTTGTCCTTCAGGAATCAACTTCCCAGAACCCTGTTCCGGTATGGAGACGAAATGTTCCTCATAATTTTCATTATCCAGATAAGAAAAATGAACATCATAAAATTCCATACCGCCAATTTTTTTAAGCTGTTCTTTGACCCTGCGCCGTCCCTCCAATGCATATACAAGCACTTCAGCTACATCTTCCTTTGTAAATTCTCCATGGGGATAAAGCAGCTTAATCATACCAGAAACAGTTTTTCGGACAGCAATCACATCTCGCTGATTGAGATCAGTACCCAAACGGAAATACTTCTCTATTGCATCGCCAAAGCTACGCTTGTGCATCTCCCGAAAAAATTCGGCCAGATAGTCAGTAATAAGGCCATATTCATTGGTGAAGTATTCCGGTCTCATCTTGGGAATTTCCCAGCCGGGTAGGTAGTAATGCATTCGATCAAAAAAAGCACTGTCATATGCCATTGCGGCCGGAAATGGTTCAAAAAGGTGTGACGTTTTTAGCAGCACATCCACGCTTTGATTAATATTTCCAACAAATACCATAGAGGCATTTGCATTCTTTTCCTCTTTTCCCCGAGCAAAGGAACCTGACGCCATAAAATCTTTCATAATCTGAATGCCATCTTTATCCTTAAAGGTGATCCCCGCCACTTCGTCAAAAGCAACACAGTCCCACATACCGACAAGACCAATGGTACGATTGGCCATGTTATAAAATAAATTGGCGACAGTAGTTTGTCCTCCAGAAACCAATATGGAGTTGGGCGAAACTTCTTTGTAGATGTGAGATTTTCCGGTGCCCCGCGGCCCTAGTTCACACAAATTATAATTATTCTCCACTAAAGGAATCATACGTTCCAGCAGATGCCATTTCATCCTGACTTTAAACTGGGTCGGTTCCATGCCGACACTACGCAGCAGTAGGTCAATCCATTGATCTTTCGTAAACTTCCTTCTGCCATCGAAAAACTCTCTCATATCCATGTGAGCCAATTGAATTGGAGTTAACTCCTCTATATCAAAGGGAACTTATTCTTCTTACTACCTTTAGGGGCATCCACATCGTATTCATCATATCGATCCTCCAGACGGTTATAATTCATACGCAGGATACACCAGATGCCGCCAGCTAATAACTTTTCGTATTGCTTGATGTAGATGTCGGCCACAATCACGTTTTTAAGACCAAGATTTGAAAATACCGCTCTGTATGTGTCACTGTCTGGATCAAGTTTAGCCTCTACTTTATCAATTACGGTATAACTACCAAGTTCACGTATTTTCGACTTGATCTTTTCCGCTTCATCTGGGCGCACGAAATTGTCGGTCAGAATATGCTTGACACGTTTTACGCCCTCCTCAATACTAGCAGAATCGTCTGTGCAGCAGTACATTCCCAGCAAATATTCCAGCACATAGACTGGAACATTGGCGCCTTCTTTGATTTTTTTGGTCAGGTCTTTGCGAACGATCTTGCCCGCAAAATGTTCCTGCAATAAAATATTAATATTTCCCTCCATAACCGGAACCCTGCCTTTCTAAAACTGAATACTGCCTCCGAATACAAGATCAATTACAAAGGGGATTTTTTCAATCTCTTTATTCACGGTTTCTTCCTCATCCAGAAGAACCAAATAATATTCTTTAGATTTATCATACGCCATATCTTTCAGCGTAAATTTTTCCTTATAGCTGCGTTCTTCCGGTTTGCCGCTTGTACTATCCGCAATAATGATGTTCTCATTGGAAATACGATTGCCCACTGCGTCAGCAAAATATGCTGTCACCCGTATCGGCAAGTTCTTTTCGTCCACAGGCTCATTCTGGAAGAAGGTCAGATGCGTAATTACGCTAGTAATTTTTCGAGACAAATTGGTAAGTCCAAGCGATACCTTTTTTGCTCCCATAGATCCCCGCAGATTCTTGTCACTCTTAAAGCGAATAATCGGTACGGTAATCTCTTGCAGGCTGGTTCCACCGTGAACATAGCCGCTTCCAGCACCCTGCACCTTGAAGCAGTTCGTCGCACGGGGAACCACAGCATACAGGCCAGAGGCTTCTTTTTTTGTCAAATAATCCATGGAAAAACTTTGCGTACCCTGCTTGTCAACATCCTCTCTTGCAAGGATAAAACGTCTCTTGGAAAGGATGCTGACGGCGTCTTCTTTGGGCGTCTTATCCCGCTCCTCCAGCTTGGTACGGCGGTAGAGGTATCCGTGATCTGCTGTAATCAGGATGTTAATGGCGCTGATGTCATTGCGCAATTTACGTACCAACCTGTTCAACTCGTCAAAGGTCTTCTCCGTAGCATCAAAAACCTCGTTTTCGGTGGCGGCATTGTCGCCCCTCGCATCAATGGCATTGTGGTAAATGTAAATAAGCTTGATGCCCGTAAATTTCTCGGACAGTTTCATTTTCATGACATCATCAAATTGGATGGCGATGGACTCTGCTTTATATTGTCGAAGGATTTTGCTACGGTTTTCAGTCCCCTTACTGGAAATGCCATCAATCTCAATGTCTGCCTTATCGGTGATTGAAATGCTCTTGTGAGGGAGCAATGCAGCCATACCCAGGGCTGTGTATGAAGGAAGGACGCCAAGCATTACGTCCAGTTCGCTTGAACCCTTCTGCTCACGGTTGAGCAGAGCACTCAGTTCCACCGCTGATTCATACCGCAAACCATCAGATATGATAACCACAATGCGTTCATCATCGTCTATAGAGCGGCGGGCATACTTATCGTAAAAGTTTTGTTGCGACGTGACGCCGGGCACCTGCCATATCGTTTCCTCATCAAGCAGGGCAGACCATTTCATAGACAGCTCATTCAAATACCAGTTGGTGTAACTGTTCTCAATCTGGTCATACAATGGACGATAAGCCTCGTTGTCAATAAGCTTATCAAAGGCATGAATGAGGTGTCGATAGCTGCTGTCTAAACGATGATAGTTCTTCACATACCCTTCGAACAACTCAGATAGGGTATGCCCCGGAAGTGTTTTGTATTTAAGTGCCAACTCCAGATATTCACAGGCATACAACAAGATACTATATTCGCCGGCAAACTGCTTATAATAGCGACGATTCTTGCGGCTGTGTATGATTTTTCGGTAACGCTCATATTCCCCGACTCCCTGTACGATATTGTCACGGATACGAGCAATAATGGACGTGTCGAAGTCTTGGAAAGTATCACATTCCACAATTTCGTCCATCGCCCACTTCCATGCGCGCCCGGAAAGTCCCAGCTTTTCGGACACATAGACAGCCAGCTTATTGTAAGCATCCCAGAGGGGACTGTTTTTCATTAGGTTGTCCACGAAGACGAAGCAGTTGGAGTTATCAGACACATAGGACTGCCATTCCTTAGGCATATTGCCACCTAGGCTGTGGAAAAGATGTGTGCAGAGGAGTAAAATCGCCAATTTTTCAAGGCTCTGCTCATTGAAATCATAACCGTAGTTCTTATGTATCATCTGCCACAGTGCATCAGTATCGCCGAATTTGACAATGCTATCGTATATAGTGCTTTCACCGTTTACCATCTCAATCAAAAGTGTCCGCACCACATTATCAAGATTAGGTGCAGGCAGTTTACACAGGGCAGAATGAACGCCAAGATCAATCCTAGTTTCGGTATACACCGGCCCTAGAGCGTAGGCTTCCAATCTTTTAAAGCGTTCGCTGTTTCGAAAGAACAGCTTGTACTTAGTCACGACTGAACGCAAAGCGCCCCCCACGCCTAAAACGAGCATGTTGTTAGAGGTTTCGTCAGCGGAAAAAGTTTGACTGTACTTGATAGTGTCGGTGAGCCAGTTTTCCCGATTGCTCGGACGCGGTAATGGCGAGTAGACCAGAAGATTGCTCTCCCCGTCGGTTTCCTCTATGTAAATCTTAACGGCAAACATGTTGTTGTCGTATAGTTTGATAATTTTAACATCAGGGAGCAACAGGTTGTCGATATCCTCGGCAAACACTCCTTCTTCGTCGTACCAAAAGACAATGTTGCGTCGACTACCTTGCGAAAGCTCACGGGAAAACTGTCGCTCCAACGATTTTTTAACTTCGGTCAGGTTCATTATGTAGCCGCCCCCCGCTGTACCGGCGTAAGTGGAAATTGAGAGTATTCTTCACTTTCATTCCACTCTTCTATTGAAACCACTTGAAAATCATCAATGAGCACGTTTGCTTGCCCTTTTTGCAATGCAAAGGGCAAGCTGGTAGCGATTTTATTGCGAAGCATTTTTCTATCGGTAGTCCCAGCATTAGGATATTCTACGATGTAAATATACTTTACTGGTTTTCTTTTCCCCTTAGCTGCCAAGTAATGAAGGCTGTCATAGAACTTTCTAGCTACTTTATCAATGTATTTTGACTCAGCAGGGTTGAAAGTAGAATTATGGGCAATGGCTTCTGGGATATTGGCATTTTTATATTCTATCAAATATATATGATCTTGGGTTTCTGCAACAAAGTCCGCGTCACATAATATGGATAGTCCTAGAGAATGATAATCGGTATGAATTTCATCTGTTGCCCATAATGCTGATGTGCAGTCAATTTTATATTTCCCTTTTTCTTCAATATAAATACCTCCTGCCACAAAGTCACCCCTTTGTTTGGTTATCGAAAACTTCATCAAGCAATTTGTTGTAAGCCTCTGCAATAGTGTTATGCTGTAAATCTTTGAATTTTTTACCACTTTCCGATGCGACAGTATGATCCTGCTTATAAAGTGAATGAAAGTAAATGCTGTTGTCATCACAAGATCTTAATTCTAAATATTTCGCTAAAATGTAATCATGCGTCGCTATAAAAATTTGAATTCCAGCGCCTTGCAAAGCATACAGCATGTCAACCAGCAATGGCATATGCTTGGGTGTGATATTCGCTTCGGGCTCATCCCAGAACAGAACCGTACCTTTTGCAATCAGACCGGTTTCAATCAAGCGCCACAAAACAGATAGTTTCTTATATCCTTCCGCTTCACTTTGAAAGCTAACTTTGTTGTGATCATTGTGCAAGATATAGTACTTATCTTTTTCAAATAACACCGTGCCTCCAATAATCTGTTTTATATTATCCAGTATAGCTTGAGATGCAGGGGGTAAAGTACGCAATTCTGATATCCCTGACTTAAACAGAATGTCTACAAGTGTTTTGTCGAATGGGACATAACGTTCTACATAATCTTTTTCAATGCCTGCATGTGTCAGCATTTCCTTTGCAGGAATGAAAGCAGTTTGAAGCTTTTCTTTTTCCCTCTGACCTTCTATTTGAAAAGTTATCATTACATTATTCAAAGGCGGCTCTAGCCGCTCGTCATCCGATATGCTATCCTTGAAAATCGCCTGATACAAAAATTTTTTGTTGTTTATTTCAATAGTGGTTTTCAGAGGCTGCCTTATCTGATTAAATAATGTATTAAGCTCTTCGGTGCGAAAGCATTGGCATAACGTTTCAAAAAACAGCAACTTTGAGTTCTGTGACAGCGTGTCACTGTCACAAAAAGCATATAAAAGCTTTAATAAATGCGTTTTTCCTGTTCCATTTTCTCCAATGAACACATTAATCCCAGGAGAAAAATCCATTTCAACCTTATCAAACACGGTAAAATTTTCTAAATATATTTTCTTAAATCCCACAATGGCCACTCCCTTCAAACATAAATAATTCGTACTGCAGTGTGAACCTGCGGTAGCTCTACGAGCACATGGACGATGATGAGTAGCATGCCAAACGGTTACTGCCCGCGGCGCATGTATCCCCGTACCTAGTGAACGGCAAGATTCGAAGGCCTTGACTTTATGGGTGGTCACGCGGTCTTTTATGACGTCGAACCCAAGCGGTCGAAGGAGGAGATTGACGTCCGCGCGCTTTGAGGGGCAATCTATTCCTGCCCCTCTTCTTCACACCCTCATATCCCCTTTTGAACAATTCTGATAATAATATTATACCTCAAATCTTCGCTAATAAGTCCATTTCCTCGACCTTACCGTTATCCTTGGGCACTTCTACGCCCTGGAATTTTGCGTAATTGACTTTCACCCCGTTATCAAGGTCAAGCCCAATCTGCTGGTGAGCGATATGAGCCACCACCTGATCATAAATGCGACATTCGTCAATTCTGGCCTGCAACGCCTCGACCTCTTTACGGTAAGTCTCTTTTTCACGGGCGTTGTCGGTAGAAGCGGAGAGCAGCTCCAGCCGGCTTATTTCTGCCTCGTACTTGCGCTGTAGCGGGTGTAGATAGTCGGTACGCGCCCGCGCCACTGTATATTTGTCAAAACGGTGCAAGTAAAACAACGCCTTAAAGCCGTCTTTTTTGCCACTGTCCATCAGCCAGTAGATAGGGCGCTTCTGGTATATCTTCAAATGATCTTTGTAAAAGTCGTTGAGGAAATAGCGCCGAATTTTGTCCTTCGCAGAACCGTTGGCATTGGGATACAGAGCATCCGCAATGAAGTTCAGGTTTTCATTCAGCGTGGCGTCTCCGTAGACGGTACGGAGAAACTCGGCGAAGCGCAGTACAATGTCGTCGTCGAAGTAGTCTTCAGAGCCGATGGAGAGAATGTTGTCCTCCTCCGGAAGGAAGGTCTTGTAACGAGACATGTCAAACTCGCCGCCGGCAAACACAAGCCCTGGCTCGTCAAGGCTATACCGCCCGAACATACAGCCCACAGCATAGGATAGAAAGCTGCGGATGTCACGGCCAAGGTCTGCCTTGCGAATAGTTACTTCCTTGTCCTCAACCTCCTGAGTTGACTCGTCCTGCAACCCATAGATTTCAATGAATATGTAATTGAGTTTTTTTTCATTGGCTTTGAGTGTTTCAAACTGTCCGTCAGCAAACATTTCCCATGCTTCAAAAGCAGATGAAATGCTACCCATTGGCTTTGCTACATCACAAGCATAATCTCCGGCCATTCTGAATTTAATTAGTGGGTGTGCTTGAAAATCCCAAGAAGTTTCGAAAAAATCCCAATCTATTTGAGCGATCTGCACATTTTCCATTACATTAGACTCTATTACATTTTTATATTTACTTGATATTACCACCGGTATTCTCGACATATCACCAACTTGTGTTGTTAATGTTGGATTGAGAATGTTAATCAAGCTCTGAGCAATAACAGAGTTAAGTAAACCCAAAGCATAATAGTGATTATGAGGCTTAGGAAAACCGCTTGAACCTTTAATGTCGAAAAGAAAACCAGCCTCGCAATATCTTCCTGAAAATGTTGCACTTGTCAAATCAGACCATGTAATTGAAGGTTTAAAATAAAACTGTTGATTTTGCGGTCGAGAGCGAACTTTTCCATAAGCATCTTTGAAATTTTTAATTTCGTAGCCATCTTGCTCCCAATTCACAACGTATTCTCTATTCCCGTACCATCTTCTATAGGGGCCACCCTTATTGTAGGGAAACCATTTCAAACCACTTTTTTCAGCTTGTTCACTATCTTTCATATGAAAGCCTATATCAGTTATTCGAGGTTCAAACCAAAGGCGTAAAAACCTATCATTATCCGCAGTTGCAAGTCCTTGCTTAGGTGGTGCAAATGTCTGTATTGGTTCACCTGTTTCAAAAGAAGAGAGAATTTTCTCACTTACCCAATATGCTAAAGGGCGTCCAGGGACTCTCTCTAAATCAATTATTGCTTTTTGCTTATACCGCTCATTCTTTACTGGAAATTCAAAAGGCACCCCCTTGTTGTCAGTTTCATAATACCGTATGCACATATACTGTCCCACATATTGAGTAAGAGCGTTCTTTTGCAAAACAAATGCTGCTGTGCCAAAACTAATGCCTAGACTTGTACCACCTTTACCTAAGTACGGCATATGTACAAGATTTATTATCGCATTATTTTGTAAGGCCTTGGATCGTAATTTCTCAAAGCTGGACAAAAACATCCAACTTTCCATTGTTATCATTGCTTGATATCCGTGCTTTTGCAATAAGTACCCACACTGTTCAATAAACACAGCAAATAAATCACTTTTACTATCAGGATAATGCTTTTTTAGATACTCCGATAAATTTACCCCCATGCCACTACTACCCATATACGGCGGGTTTGTCACCACAATATCGTACTTCTGTGTCAGGCTCTTAGCAATGTCCAAAATCTCCACCAGAGTATCTCCCACACCCTCAATATCCCCATCGTAAATATCCATCTGACCGGGGCGCATGGATTTCACAAAATTCCGCAGCTTATCATAGTCCAGTTTCTGTTCAACTTTCAGGATGGAGCCATATTCACGAGCGTCACGGAACAGATCAATCAAATAGCCAAGCCCTTCCTTACACTCTTCCTGATCAGTCTCGCTCATTCCATCGCCCATAGAGTCCAGATGATATGTCTGTGCTACGTCCGATTCAATCACGGCGTGAACATGAGGCTGAGGAATGTTATCCTGCCGGAGAAAGCGGCGACTGTAACTACGAGCCTTCATCATCAGCGCGAAATAAGCAAGCTGGGCTGCTCGCTCGTCGATATCCAGCCCGTAGATATTATTCTGCAAAATCAAATTAGGAATTTCTCGCTCGGCGTAGCCTTGGCTTAAATAAATCTGGTGTAGCACATCAAATGCGTACACCAAAATATGCCCGCTGCCCATGCAGGGATCAATTAGCTTAATGTCCTCAGGGCTTTTCACCGGGTTCTGCACCACCAGAGCTTTCAGTTGTTCAGCAACCTCTGGCTCCTGCTCGGCTTCTTCCACATAATACTTCCAGCCATAGTAGGTGGCATTCATGTACTCGTCGGACAGGCTGGATTCTGCACGGTCACGCTCCAACCACAGCCGTCCTAAGCTGTTTTCTACCATGTATTTAACTATCCACTCTGGCGTGAAAAGCTGGGTGGCGGCAGGTATGGTTTCCTTGTTGATTTTGATGTTCTTTTTGAGATCCGCAAATACCTCGTCCTTTTTCTCGGAGATGTAATACTGGTACAGCCAGCCGATAATTTGTACCTGATCTTTGAAATCAGCCTCGCTGATTGCATTCACCAAATCGTGGACGATCCCGCCCTGCTGATAAAGGGCATCAGGCAGAAGCAGCTCGGTGTAGTCGTTAATCTTCTGGAACATTCCTGGCAGGATGTCATGGAGAGCGTTGCACTTAGAAATCAGGATATATTTGTATAGCTTTTCAAACGCACCGGGTTTGGTATCGGAGCGGTATTCGCTGATCTTATCCTGGTCCACATAGGGCAAACGCTCTGCCTCTCGCATGGCGTCCGGCTCGGCCCGGCCTGCCTCCACACTGGAAAGGATACGGATGCCAGAAGGGAGAAAATCGTTGGTCTCCATAAAGCGTAAAGCGATCAAACGGTTAAACCAAGTGTAAGCCACTTCCTCCACCACATGGTGATACGCCTTTTTGTTATCCATATCATTGCTAAGCTGCGCAAGGTGAGCGCATAGCTTCTGCCGCGCTTCCATCTGCTTATCTGTTAGATAGATACTGTTAGCGCGCAACTTTGCCGCAGCCACATCGGACGGCTCTGCGCCATTCTCGTAGATATATAAGGAGAATGCCTTCTGCCGGACTGCTTCAATCAGCTTCCGACGCGCGGCGACGGCATAGTTTTTGATTGCTGTCTTGTTCATCTTATCCTAAGCTCCCTTTGCAGAATTCCATTTATATAATCCGTATCGTCGTGTCTTTGTCAAGTTCAGCCTCCAGCTTGGCCCGAAGCTCATTCAATAGCTTGTCAATGTCGCCTTTGTTTGAGATATGGCTTGTGCCAGAAATCAACGTTTTCAGACTAACATCTTTTGTTTTACGTAAAGGCACCAGCGGAGCGTCTTTGATATTTCCTCCGTGTCGCGCTGCAAGGCGGGCTTCTTCTTCATCAAAACTCTGGATGAAGCGCTTCTTTAGCCTGTCACTCTCCGTGCGCATAGCAATGGCCTCGTAAATGTTATTGGCTTTCGCAAGCCTCTCCAGCAACGCCGAGAACTCGTCACGAACCTTGCCGGAGAAATTCTCTTTGAAGGAGCGACGCTCAAGATCAGCATAAGTCGTCGCCCTGTCAGCCTCTATATCGTCGCGGATGGGCTTGCATTCTTCATCCAGCAATTGGACAAATCGAGCCATAAATCCTTCTACCAACTCCGGAAGTTTGTGTATCTCCGAATACGGCGACGACAGGCGAGTGATTTTTTCGATATTCTCCACCAGCCCGATTGTTTCAGGATCTAGCACATAGGAGCGATTGGTTTCGTAAATCGTGAGCATGTGCAGCGCCTTATCAAAAATCTCACGCTGATTCTTGAAAAATTTTCTAACGTCCTGAGCGTCTTCCTCGTAATCAAGGAGGGAATCCTTTTCAGCTTGTAGATACTCGAAAAACGCCTTAATTTCCTTGATCTTAATCAACAGCTCAAGCAGTTTTTTTCCGTCCTCCAATACGGACTTGCCAGGATAGCGAACCTTATTGTATTCGTCCAGAAGCTGCTTAATTCCGGGGTTGTGAGTATCGTGCCGATCCAGTTCCTTTGTCGCAAACTCTTTGATTCGTAACATCAAGCCATCTTCATCACTAGGGACATCACTTCTTCCGAAAACGTCTTTAGCAAGACTCTTGGCATTGATGAGCAGCGCCGGAGAAATCTTTACTCGTGTTTTTATTACAATGCGGTCGAGGTATTCTCGTTTAGTTACATAAGATATTACGCTCAGGTCACCGATAGCAATAGTTTCGCCATTCAAGTCTATTCGAATCTCCTGATTTTTAAAAAGAGTCAGCACAATTCCTGCAATGTCCATCTCTTTCCAGCCATACGGCATTTTTCCGAACTGCTCGTTCAGACTGCGCATGGTGATGGGAATATTCTTGAAAGAACTACGGTTAATCACATCAGCCATTTCGCTAATGGCTAGATGATTTGATTCCTTTTCTTCCATACCGTTAAGGGTCATTTGCATATCCCGCACGGTCAGGATTTCATTCAAACTATCGGTCGTATAAAACGGCTTGGTGATGTAGTTTTGTTTGGTGTAGATGCTTTCCACCAAAACTCGGAATGCCTCATTGATGCGGTCTGTCGGCTGCTTTCCTTTGATGTCGAGACGGCTTCCATTCACATAAATATCAGCTCGTTTCAACAAATCAATAGTCAGTTCCCGCGAGCGTTCCGCGCGCTGCTTGCCTTCACGGATTTTTGTGGTTTTGATATCTTCCACTGCATCAGTCGTGGTTTTACCCGCTGTACGCCGAATAAAAGTTTCAATCTGTAGAGACAGCTTCATTTCCTCGATGAACGACATATCATCTGAGAGGGATACAATTACATTGCGCTCCCGCATGGAAAGAGACTTTATCTCCATGTCACTTGCCCCCCCATGAGCATACATGGGCGTCAAGACACGGATGCCGATTTCTTCCCTTTGTGCGCCGCGGGGACGATCATCGATTATGGTATTGAAGGCATAATCATAACGGTCGCTATACCGATACTTCTTATTTAAGCCAAACAGGACAGAGAAAATGTCATCGCCCACCTTGTCAATAATCTCACTGGTGTCAATTTTGATTTCACGGATCTCCCGGTTGATGTCCTGTTCTTCATTGGTCAAGAAGATAAACTGATCGCCGTTTTTGATGATCAGCTTTTGTTGCTCCAGGCGGCGTAGGGAGGCATCCACTTTCTTCTTTGCTTCGATTTTATCCTGATCAATGTTCTGTAACATAATGGTTGTGATATTTTCCAGATTAGCCGGCAGCACATTGGGGATGTACTTGACCATAAACAGTACTTTCAGAACTTCTACATCGTAAGGCTGGAGCGCACCATCATTGCGTTCTGCGCTGTCTACAGCATCGGAAATCACCTTGCGGATATTGTGGTCAAGAAAGGTTTCGACCGTTTTATAAAACGCATCGAAAGGAATCAGAGTACCATCCTCGAAGTTCCTGTACTGCATGGCAGCTTCCTGAAACGCATTGAGCAGAGAGCGTTCTCCCTCAGATAAATGTTTGCCGGACGCACCATGGGTACGGATACCGCTGAACACCGCCTGCAGGAGATTGAACTGATACGGGATAAACGGATAAACATCAATGAAATCTCCCTCTGTGGAGTACAGACGTTTCTCTGGTGTATCCTGCGAAAACGTGATCAGATTTTTGAGAATGGCTGACTTATCAGCATACAAAAGCCGCAGCTTTTCAGCTGCTGCTACCGTTTTGGAAAGCAGCCTTTTCTTGATCACTTCGTCCACGTTTGCGGATGACAGGGAAAGGCGAGTGTCAAACCGACCGATGATCTTAGAAAAGTTATCCCGGTCAACCTTTGTGATGGAGTCAATATCCTGTTGGCTAGTAGCAACCACCCATGCCTGCCCACCGCATTCGTTCCCAAGGCTCTCTACTACCGATTGCAGGTTCAGCATAAGGCCGCTGTCGCTGCCAATATATTGTCCGATTTCATCGCACAGAAAAATAACAAAGTGTTTTTTACCTAGATTCTTTGACTTAGCCTCTATGTATTCCCTCACTTTACGAGCAAAGGCGCTAATATCGATGGAGTAATTTTTTTCTGCCTTGTCATACCAGCTCCGAGCCGCATCCTCACTCATTCTAGTGCTGTCGGCCAGCGCTTTCACGATGTTGTCTTCTTCAAAGTAGAAGTCTTCACGGGCATCAACCCAGTCATTGCCGGACAGTTCTTTGAATCGAGCACTGAAGGCATCGTACACACCATCTTTTATCATTTGGCGTTCCAGATCGGCAATCCACGGCATGCTGCCGCAGAAGCCCTGCATCTTGTTAAACACCTTCATAAACACCTTAACTATGGCATCTTTATTGATTTTTGAGTCGGCATCCGCTTCCGCATCAATGTTGAACAAAACCACATCGGCACTTGTATCTGCGGCAACCTGCATATCGGCCAAGACACGGGCATCAGCAACTTTTCCCTCAAAGAAATCAATGGCTCTCTTGCCGTCATACTCTTTGTCAGAAAGCAGATAAGAAAGGATTTTCAGAAAGTGGGATTTACCACTTCCAAAGAAGCCGCTAATCCAAACCCCCATCTTGTCCGTACGGTGGTGATTGCCTTTGCGGTAGTTCTCAAAGAATTTATCAAAGTGTTTATGCAATTCTTTGGTTACAACGTATTCATCCAGTTCTTGTGTGATCATTTCGGTGGAATCCTGACCGATTTTTACGACACCCTGAATTGGTCTGTCAATATGTTTTTGAAACATTTCATTGATTTTCATATCCTCTCACTCCTATCGTTCGATCAACTTAAACGCCCGATAATAATTATCGTCGGTAATCTCCCCAAACAGCCGTAGTTCATTCGTATAGTCGCCGGGGAAAAACATAACAAGTGCATTTTTATCAACACGGCTGTGCAGGTTATTCAGAATCGTGTGAGAGCGAATTACCGGCCACGCCTTTCCGATACCTGTAAGAAAAATGACGTCTCGCTCCGGCACAAGTTCTTTTGTGATTTTACCAATAATCAAATCACCGTCGAGGGTGAGCCGTAAAGTCTTCTTAATAGGATTAATAATCGCATCGCTCCCTTTGCTTTCCTCCATGGCAATGACTTTCTCCAGATAATTCTTTTCTCTTAGAACATCCAGCATGAGATCATACAAATCGTATTTCACTATGCGTACATCATCATAGAGGCTATTGATCCGATCAATCAGCGCATCAACATGGGAGCGAACAACCATTTCATCCTCCGCTTCGTAGTCAAAAATCCAAAAATTCACTTCGTTCGCCGTGCCTCTTCCGGTGCGAAAACTTTCACCCAAAATTTTAGGCTCAATTAAATCAAGACGCTTATTGAGTGGCATCATCCCTTTATTCCTCCAGAAGCATTGCTTTCGCGTAAATCGAGTTAGCTTCACCTAGCAATACACGTAGTTGTGGTTCACAAATCGGTTTCAGTATGAGTAGTGTGTTCCCATTGCGTTTAGCAAGACCTGCTTCGCAGAGAACATTCTTATAGGTGTTTTTAATTCGAACAAGATTGGTGCTTGTCCACTTGGCAACAGAATCGTTATTTTGCGCTTTACGTTCAATAAAGTTAATGAAGTCTTTATCTGCTAGTTCGCCTTGGCTATGATGATATCTGTCAGCGTATACTTCTCGCATATATTCAAAAAGCAATCGATCTGCCTTCATTAAGGACAGAAATGCAATAAACTTTGCATCCTCTTCATTTCCGTCAGCCACAACCTTAATTAGAGGCATGCTGATTGTTGAAAGACGCTTAAGCATGCGTAAAGGAACATCCCTACGGCGTTTCTCTTTTTCCAGTTGATAAATATTCTTTTGTAAAGACATCTCGACAATGTCTTCAGCTGTTCTTTTTTCACATAGGAGTATTGCCGTTCTACGCATTTCGTAAAACATAAACGGCATATCTTTAATAGACGATGTGTATGGTAATTCCTTAAACATGACAATCACTCCTACTTCTCATGATCATCGTCTGTTATCAATTCCATGACATCGCCAAAATCACAAGAAAGCGTTTTACAAATACGCCCAATCACTTCCATACTGACTGGCTGATTCTTGGATAGCTTGGCAAGCGTTGTAGTACTAATGTCAGCTAGTCCTAACAAATCTGTCTTTTTGAGATTTTTATCCAGAAGCAACTTCCACAGCTTAATATAGCTTACCTTCATGAGAAATCCCCCACATGCATAATAAACACATATTACTTGATACTTACAACATATTCAATGTTTTTTCACAAGAATACAAAGTTATTTCAGCGATATCAGAACTTTATTTTAGGAGTTTCTAGGACCTGCTAAAAATATGGCACCAAGTTAGAGCAGCGGTACAATCGTAGTTGACAGTCTTACATTATATATATCCGCACAGTCACTACAGCCTGCCTAATAACATTATTTTTTTAGAGTCAAACAAATCCCGATACACAACCTGCTCCCGGCTGAACGAAGCATCCATTACTTTGCCATTACCCGCATAAATGCCAACGTGAGTTATATCCATAAACCCTTTCATGCAAAAAAGCCGACTGCGCTGAACCTTCAAGTTCAGACAATCGGCTTTCCTGAAAAGTATATATATGAAAAGAGAACGCCTCCGAAGTTACAGGGGCGTTCTCTTGGATATTCTTATACTATTCACAGTTAGAATGATTCATTTTTTAAAATAATATTAAATTTGATAGGATGGGTTACAACATCCTCAATTTTCAAAAGAAATGAAAACATTAATGTTGCCTCAATTTTCCCCAATTCGGATTCATAATACATGTGTCCGTTAAAATTGAATCTTTCCATATTTTCAATATGACGTTCAATATTCCCTAAAAGAATGATATATTCATCTAAAAGATAATTGGATTTTTTTATCACAACACGACATTCCTCTAACAACTGTTTTACCTCTTCTATTGTCCTATCCCGATCCTTGTTCCCTTGGCTTACACAGTAAAACAATCCTAAAAATTTCTCATTATAGTCTCCATGTTCTGTCTCCGGTATAAAAAAGCAATAGTTATAGTCGAGGCTTTTATACTTTAATTCAGAACTAAATTCTCGTAGTTCCTTCGTTGATTGATAAATTAGACCTGTGTAACCACTACTCTCCAAAAAATCGGTAAAAAACTGAGGCAAAATATACTCTTCGATCACAGTAGATTCTTCTTTTTTAGGAAAAGTAAGGACTTGGAATAAAACACTATCACCTAGGAGTTTATCTGCGTTTCGTTTTGAAAAAGTAAATGTGTAATTGTTGTATTGAATTTGTGAACCCTGCAGAATCATGAGTCCAATAATTTGATTTAATGTAAGATCAATGGAGTTAGTGATATTATACATGCCTTTTCCCAAACGATAAAAATAACTGTAAATTGGGAAATACAAGGAGTAATTTAGTGAATCATATGGAAGATCAAGTTCAGCAAGAGTTGTAGGAATCGACTTGGCCAAATACAGCATCGGTCTTCCAGCCACACTAAACCGTTGGCTGGATACTAAATGCCGTTTAGAAAATGGGATATGAAACAACTCATGAATTTTATTAGGATCATAATTTCCAGTAGGCCTTGCCCTGAAGAGCATCTCAGCAAATTGCGCAGGGGCGTTCGATGAATAACCGGTTGTATTCACTTTAATGAATGAAAAAAGCTTGTTTCTTACATCAGGAGATTTTGTTATTACCGCTTGATAAATATCAATTAAACTATCGAATAATTTTTCAACATAAGTCGCCTTCGTCTGAAAGTCTTTCTGTACATCCTCACAAAAAGTTATATACAGGGGGTCACTGACCGTCATTTTATGGAATTCACAATCGCATTCAGTAACTGGCTGCAAAGTCTGGAAATGTTCCATGAATGAATTTTTATAGTATACTAACCTCTCAATGAAGGTATCCAAACCAAAAGACGCTCTCTTAAGCTTTTTTTGAAACGAATTATCAAAAAAACACAGTATACAAGACATGATAGATTATTCATCTCCTCGTAATAATTCATCTTGTCCGACGATAAAATCCTATCTTCACGGATATTTTTAATTTGAATCTTCATCGACATACTTTATACATATGTCTTGGCATTAATACCCCGGTTCAATTATTGGATATATATTGATATAGTATGGAGCATCCACCTGTTAAACTCAACCAAAAGAAATAAAATAGAACGCCCACTCAGGGACGCTCTTTACACTTCACTACATATCTACCCACTCGACGTCCAAATCTAAGTCCAAAACGACCGAAAACTCGATTTTGTCTTTGAGCAGCTTATTTTTGAAGTCGTTGCCGTCTGACGTGAACGTCATAAATCGCACTAAGTGTTGAAAACAAAGGATTTCTACGTATCGATTCGTTGTATTCCTATTACGCATTCCACATGCGTAGTCCACGGAAACATATCCACCGGCTGCACTTCAACCGCCCGATACCCGCCATCCTCCAGCACCCGCAAATCCCGCGCCAAGGTCGACGGATTACAGCTCACATAAACGACTCTCTCTGGCTGCATCGCCAGAATCGTCTCCAGCAGCTCTGGATCGCAGCCTTTGCGCGGCGGATCGACGACGATGACGTCGGGCACAATACCGCCCTCCTCGCGCCAGCGCGGAATGACGACCTCGGCAGGCCCTGCCTCGAACGTAGCATTCCCAATACCATTCAGCTCCGCATTACGCTTCGCATCCTCAATCGCCTCCGGCACGATCTCTACGCCGTAGACACGCCCCGCTTGCCGCGCCAGAAACAGCGATATCGTCCCTATCCCACAATAAGCGTCAATGACGGACTCCGTCCCAGTCAGCGCCGCATATTCCACCGCTTTGCGGTACAAGGCCACCGTCTGCAGCGGGTTCACCTGATAAAACGATCTCGCCGATATCGCAAAGCGAATGCCGTCCAGCTCATCATAAATAACGTCGCTGCCCCACAGCACCTTCGTCTCATCGCCAAAAATCACATTCGTATTCCGCTCATTCACATTTTGAACGATGCTCGTCACACCTGGCAGCTCCTCACGGATGCGCTCCACCCAGCGCTCAGCCTGCGGCAGCTTGCGTCCGTTCGTTACGAGCACGACCATCATTTCGCCCGTTACAAAACCCGTACGCGCCATCACATGGCGCAGCACGCCGCGTCCGCTCTCCTCATCATAGCCAGTTACGCCTAACTCGCGGCCAATCGCCTTCACTGCCCGCACAATTTCATCATTGCGGTCATGTTGAATCAGGCAATCGTCCATATCAATGATTCTGTGGCTACCGCGCGCATAAAAACCAGCAATCAGCTTACTCTCCGCATCATCACTATCAATAGCATGACCGCCTGTCATCATGCCAATCGGCACCTGCGCCTTATTCCGATAGCGCCAAGGCTCGTCCATCCCAATCGTCGGATGCACAATAACGGCCGCTTCCGCCGCTTTATTTTCCACAGAACCGCCTATTTGAACCTGTGCCTTCTCCGCTTCCCCAGCCACACTCAGCTTACCGATCCGCACCAGATTGTCCACCACATGCTGGCGTTTCCAGCTCAGCTGGGCGCCATACTCCATATGCTGAAGCTGGCAGCCGCCGCATTGCTTGTAAATGTCGCATGGCGGTTCAACGCGGTCGTCGCTGGCAACCAGCAGCTCCTGTAAGCGCGCATAGCCATACTGCTTCTTCGTCTTCATGACCTTAGCGCGCACGCGCTCACCAGGAAGTGCGCCCTGCACAAAAAGAGTATAGCCTTCAGCGCGGCCTACCCCTTCCCCGTCATGCGTCAGTCCGATAATATCGAGGACGACCTCTTCATTTTTGCTTACCGGCACATTCTCCGGCGGCTTCGACTGGGAACTGCTGCGCCCACGTCCGCCGCCACCTCTGTTATTCCTTCTGTTCATTGCTCTACCCGCTCCGCTCTATATCGCCATTAACGCAAGCAGGCCGCTAAGCGGCCAACTTTCTGCTCTTATTCTTTTTCACAAAATGACTCGCCATCATATACGAATCCCTGATCTTATCTATCCACTTCACGCTCACATAAATCCATTATACTACCGATAGGTCGACTCGCCCATCTCATCGGCAAAAATTCGCAAATGCGAAGGCAGTACCGAGAACGTAAACGGCAGCTTGCCGCCGTATTCGCCGTCGAGATTGATCTGCACGTAGTCTGGCGTCGTGACCTTCATCTCATTCGTGCGGAAATGGATAATATGCGGATCATTCATATGCTCCCCGCGCAGCGCGAGCGACACGAGGCGGATAAACTCCGGCAAATTGCATTTTCGCAGCAAAATAACGTCAAACAATCCATCGTCGAGCTTCGAGTCTGGAGCCAGCTTCTCAAACCCGCCAACCGAGTTGCTGTTGCAGATGAGAAAAAGCATAAATTCCTCATGAAAATCGCCAACGCCTGCGGCCTGGATTTTCAGCTCCGTCGGGCTGAGGCGCGTCATCTTTTCCATGCCCTTCATATAATACGCCAGCTGCCCAATCATCGTCTTGAGCTTGCTCGGCACATCATACGTGAGCTCCGTCATCGAGCCGCCACCAGCAATGTTGATAAAATAACGCTCATTCGCCTTGCCGACATCAATCGGGCGCGTATACTGCTGAATGATCAGATCGACCGCATATTCCCAATGCTTCGGAATGCCCAGTGCCCTAGCGAAATCATTCGTCGTCCCGAGCGGCAAAATGCCCAGCGGCGGCAAATTCGGCTTCTCCGCCAGCCCATTAATAACCTCATACAGCGTTCCGTCGCCGCCCGCCGCAATAATGAGGTCATAGCCGCGCTCCGCGGCTTCGGCCGCCGCAAGCGTCGCATCGCCTTCGCCTATCGTCGCATGGCAGCTCGTCTCGATGCCGCCGCGCTCCAGCCGCTGCAAAATATCTGGAAGCCTGCGCTTCATTTCTTCCCTGCCGGAAGAAGGATTATAGATCAATCTTGCTCTTTTATATGCTGACATCAGCGTGACCTCCAAGCCTTTTCCATTTTCCCATGTGTCGGCAGGCCTACCTATCGCCTTCGCGCATGCGTAATTCCTGTCTTTCGTAACCTTTCGTCTTTCGTGCCTTTCATCCTTTGTGCCTTTCATCCTTCGTCCCTATCGTCCCGTGCGTTCCTTCCACTTTCCCCTATTATAAGGCTTCCAGTCCCGCCAGCCAATCCGTCATATTCCGCACCAGCCAGCGCTCAATCGCCGGATCAGGCAGCATCGGCCTGCCGTTATAGCGATAGTCTAGTCCCGACAAGCGCTCCGGTATGACCTCATTCGTAAAATAGCCATTGCTCAAAAATAACGGCACGACGATAACCGTATCCTCCGGCCGTTCCACCTGCATGCCTCTCAACCGCTCAGCAGCCTGATCAGGCAGCAGCATAGCCGTTTCCGCGCGCGCGAAACCGCCCAGCTCGCGTATACGACCAGCTAGCGCATCGAGGCCTTGCTGCCAGCGCTCATGAAACACCGGCTCCTTGCTGCCGTGGCCAATTAATAGCAGCGCTTCGCGGCTCGGCTCCTCGCTGAGCGGCTTCATATTTTGCAGCAGCAGCTCGGCGATTTCTGGATCATCATTAATCGGCAAGCCCATATGAACATGCGCGTTCACCCGAAATGTACCCAGATCACCCTCAAAATCCGATATCGGCGCAAAGCCAAAAGCCTGCCCAATCTCATCGATATGCGTACTTCCTGATGAAATGAACAGCGGCAGCACATACAGCTCGTTTACGCCCTGCGCCTCCAGCGCATCAATGCCGTCCTGAATAACCCGACCTTCTATAATTTCAAGAAAAGACGAATACACGGGCACATCGGCCCGCTGCATCGTCTCTGTTGCCCGTTCTACTGCTTCATCTACAAGCTGCACCCACTGCGCATCGCGCGAGCCGTGGCTTATAACGAGAATGCCGGGTTTTTTCATGGCTTTCACGCACCTACCGTCCTAAACGTTCTAAAGCCATTTTATACCCGTCGTTGCCATAATTCAAACAGCGCTTCACCCGCGAGATCGTAGCCGTGCTCGCCCCTGTCTCCGCTTCAATCTGATTATACGTGCTGCCCTTGCCGAGCATGCGCGCTACTTCCAGACGCTGCGATAGCGACTGAATTTCATTGACCGTGCACAAATCATCAAAAAACACATAACATTCCTCAACGGACTTTAAAGTTAAGATGGCCTCAAACAATTGATCTACCGCTTTATCGTTCAGCTTTTTGAGCTGCATATTCTTCACTCCTCTAGTCTTCAAACCGGACTTCCAATGCTCACATTGTAGCTTTTTTACCCGTTTTTTTCAAGCATTACCGTATTCACGCTTTACAGAACAGAAGAGCTAACGTGGGGCATCTGCCGTTATTTTTCTTCAATACCCGTGACATTCGTCCAATCCTTACGTTTGCCTATGCCATAGACTAATACCAAGTGTACACCGCTTCACCGCCGCATTGGCGAGGGAGCCCGCGCTTCGCCATGACCGCTCTGCACAACGCGCCTCGTCTTCCACAGGCAGAGCCTTCCGCCATGAGGCACGGCATGAGGCACGGCGATTCGACTATAAAAAATCAAAGGGTGATCAGCGTGAATTATCGCAATAATCCCGGCGGCTATCCCCAATATCCCCGCTACCCGCATGCTCAGCAGCCGCAGCATTTCCAGCATCGCAGCAGCCGCCAGGGGCCGAGCCAGCTCAGCCCCGCCGTTAACCATAACGCCAGCGTATCCGGCCTACTGAATGAAAATGCGATTCCAGAGTTTCAGCCTCCGCTTCAATCGGTTCAAGCCGTACAGCCGGAGTCCCAAACTATCGTTCCAGCTACAGCAGCCGAGCTTGCTGAAACCGTAGCCCCTGCCAAAGCCGGCGGATTCTCGCTCGCTAATTTGGGAGAGATCAAAGGCTTTGTCGACCGCATAGGCGGCATTGACGGCATTTTGACCACGGTGACGAAGGTTCAGAAGGTGATGAGCAGCGTATCCCAGATGGCTCCGCTCGTGAAGGTGATTATGGGCTCCTTTGGGAAAAAAGGGGCCGATGACGACGCCACCGATGACGTGGAAGAGTTCGTCCCTAAGCGCAAGCGCCGCAAGTCCGGCAGCGGCTCTGGCTCAAGTCCCGCCGCCCGCAGACGCAGAAAAAAACGCCGGCGCTAAGCCCCGGCAGCGGAGGCAGCGCCGCTAACCGGCCTGCCTCCTCCGCCATGCGAAGCGAACAGCCCCGCATGGCGCGCCCCTCCTGCCAGCAGCAACCGCTGCTGGCAGAAGCTTTATTTTTCACCGTCCAGCCCTCCCCGCCCAACAAAAAAGCCCGCATCCATTTACGGACCGGGCTTCTAAACGCTATGCGAGCTTAAATGAACAACCAATCCATTGCCCAGTAGACGGCCATTGCCATCAGGACCGTGATCGGAATCGTAATGACCCACGCGACCAAAATGCGGCCCGCCATCGACCATTTCACGCTGGAGAAGCGCTTCGCGCTGCCTACACCGAGAATCGAGGACGTGATAACATGTGTCGTACTTACTGGCAAATGCAGCACCGTAGCCGTCAAAATAACGACAGCCGAGCCTACATCGGCAGCAAAACCATTGATCGGTTCGATTTTGAAAATCTTCGTACCCATCGTTTTAATGATTTTGTAGCCGCCGACGGACGTGCCAAGCGCCATCGCCAGAGCAGCGGACAGCTTAACCCATAGCGGAACGTCCAAACTATCTTGAACTCCCGCCGCAACGAGCGCGAACGTGATAATTCCCATCGCCTTCTGCGCATCATTCGTGCCATGCGAGAACGATTGGAAGGCTGCCGTTACGATTTGGCTGAAACGGAAGCCCTTGTTCACCTGATGCGGGCTCGATTTGGCGAAAATCCGCTTGAGCAGCCACATAATGATGAAACCAGCCGAGAAAGCAATCAGCGGCGATAAAATGAGAGCTTTAACAATATCTGTAAAACCAGAAGCATTAATCGTGCCAATGCCTGAACCAGCAATAACCGCACCAGCCAGCGAGCCGATGAGCGCATGGGACGAGGAGGACGGAATACCGAACCACCACGTAACCAGGTTCCAGATAATAGCCGATATGAGCGCAGCGATAACGACTTCGACACCATTCGGCAAATCAGCCGGATTCGCAACGCCGCTTCCGATCGTTTTGGCTACCCCGGTAAACATAATCGCACCGAGGAAGTTCATCACCGCAGCCATCAAAATCGCTACACGAGGCTTGAGCGCACGGGTCGATACCGACGTCGCAATCGCATTCGCGGTATCATGGAAGCCGTTAATAAAATCAAAACCGAGTGCCAGAATGACAACCGTCCATAAAATATATGAATCCATTAGAGTTGACTCCCACTTTCCGCGTTAGCTATTGCGCATAATAATCGATTCCAGCGTATTGGCAACATCCTCGCAATAGTCGGTCGTTTGCTCCAGCATTTCATAAATTTCCTTGCGTTTCATCAGCTCAATCGGATCGCTTACGTTCGCGAACAAGCTTGTAATACATACGCGAAGCAGATCATCGGCTTGATTTTCCAGCTCATTCAGCGCAATGTTCGGCTCACGAATCGCCAGCAGCTTCTTCTGTGTCAGCAAATAAATGGCTTTCTTGATCTGATGCGCGCAGCGCAGCAAAATGTCGCCAAACAGCTGAATGTACTCATCCTTCTCCTTGATGTTGTACATTTCGAAACGCGAAGCGCATGCCTCGATTCCATCCAGCACATCATCAAGCGAGGTCGTCAGCGCCATAATATCTTCTCGTTCAATCGGAGTGATGAACGTTTTGTTCAATTCCTTCAAAATCGTGTGCACATACTTGTCGCACTGGCTTTCGTATTCCTTCATCGTCTTGGCGAAAGCAGAGACATCGGACAAATCCGACAATCCGTTTGAGAAATATTCAACAGCGACAACGAGCGCATCGGCCATTTCTTCAAACGTTTTAAAGAAAATATCTTTTTTCTTGAACATCGTAATCCCCTTTACCGGCTGGATGTTTTGTTTGGGCATTTTGTCGACCTTTGGTGGATAAGCCCAGAATATCTTAACACAGTTTACTTTAAAATTGTTAACGGAATATTAACGTTCATGAAAAAAATTTCTTTTTTTCAATCCAAGCAGTCATAACGTTCATTTCCTCCGCTTCCAAAACAAAGGCGCCGCCTCGTAAAGAGACAGCGCCTAAGCTTATATTGCCACGGGCACGGAAGCACTCTTCACCTGCTAAAAGTGTTTCCGAACCGTGCTTTTTTTACCCATACATCACATGATCAGCAATCGATTTCGTATTCGGGACAATGTGGAAAAAGGTTTTGCCCGGCACCAGAGCCAGCTCCTTGCCATCCTTCACGATCCGGATCATATTGTCCGGCGCCCGTACCCACGACGCCTCCGTCATCCGGCCCTGCTGGAACAGCATCGCATCTCCGCCCGCTTGCAAATCAACCGCGAGCCTGCCTTCATTGTCCAGCGTCTTGTGGCTTGCAGCCAGTACGACCAGATTCGAAGCCGCAAGCTGCTCATTATTGTTAAGGTCAATATGCGCTTCATCGTTGATGGAACGCTTATATAGCTTGCTCGCCTCATCATAGGCATAAGAAACCTTATAATCCTTCAGCGTAAAATGAATCGTGACCGCCGTCGCTGGCGTCGTCGCCTCGGCTGCGCCATTCTCGGCAAACACATAGGCCGGCACCGCTGTGTCCTGCTTGTAATTTTTCTTCTCCGCGCCGGAGCGAAGCTTCTCTAAGTCCGAATACAGATTATGCGGCGCCTTGCGCTCCTTGCTCCGCCAGAAATACGCACCCGCATTCGATATTTCATCCAAATACGGCTTCTTCTGCTGCTGCAAAATCGCATATGCGTCATTGCTTCCACCCGCATGCGCAAGCACAGCACCATAGCTCTCGCCAATATTAATCAAATAAGGCCGAATGCTGCGAATCGGGCCAAGCGAATCGGTTAAGGCATCCGTGCTTTGGAACACGGCAACGAGCCTCGTAATACCCCCTTCTGCAAGCACCTCCCACACGACGTCGGCATTCGACAATCCCGATTGTGGGCGAGCCGGCTTCAAGTTGTTGATCATAACAGCAATTGGCCGCTCCAATGCTTCTGTCTGACGACCAACTCCCGTTAATGGCGCTTGATATGGCAGTGCCCCCGGCGATACGCTAGGACTTGGCAAAGCGCTTGGCTCTGGCGAAGCGGATGGAACCGCTTCCCCCTTACTGCCTCCTGCACATGCCGCAAGCAGTACAAGCAGCAGCAGAATACTGGACGTTAAACCGATTCTTTTTCCCAATTTCATGAATGATACCCGCCTTTATCCGAATGATCCAAGATGAAACGGCTGTTGACATCCTTTTGGGGCGCAGCGCGTTTCAATCCGAGAAATATAAGCATTTATTAAGTTAAAACTTACAAATGCCTATATTTTTATAATTTCAAATCTATCCTCTAGCGTGATAGATAACATGACAATTTACGCAACAAAAAGCTCGCAAAAGCAGCTTTGCTGCCTTTTCTACCTTTCTACTATACCACAGGATGATAGAAGGAGTAACAGATTAAGCAAAAACAGGACCTGCCCACGCGTGAGTCCCGCGTGACAGGTCCTGCCATAAAGCCGGATGCCGCCGTAAGCGGCACTACTTTTTTTCCAGTTTAAATGCTCCAGTGATGCCATTCCTGCTGCTTCTTATCTAGTCCCTCCAGCCATTCGGAGCTGATGCGAATCGCTTCCTCCTGATGCTGGCGGTTGGAATACGTATGCGACGCCTGAAAAATAATTTCCTTGTCGCACAGCCCCTCGCTGCGGGTCCAGAACACCTTCTGATAAAGGAAGCTGTAGTCGACCGGTATTAGCTCATCACTCGTGCCATGAACGAGCAGAACGTCGCCGGAGAAGCGTGTTGCCGCCTGGAACGGCTGATGCTCAAGCAGAGAGTCGAAGAAGACGGGCTTCAGCGTAAAACCGGAATAATCAACGGAGCCGGATTGTACCGCTTCATCATAGCCCTTTCTGCCGACAATTCGGACAATATCATTGAAGGGATAAGCAACTGGCGACCATAGAAGGAGGCGCTTGACCCGTCTATCCTTGACGGCTGTCATAATGGAGACGGCTCCGCCTAGGCTATGTCCAAGCAATACAATCCGGCGCGGGTCGACGCATTCCATGCTCGTGATGTAGTCAAGCGCTGTGCGCGTCTGATCGACCATGCTGTCGAAGCCAAGCGAGCCGTAATCGCCATTGCTCTCGCCGCAGCCGCCATAATCGAAGCGGAGCACATACGAGCCTTGGGCTGCAAGGGCGCGGGCTGCTTTGACAAACAAGCGGTCCACACCGATGCGGCTGCCAACAAAACCATGGCAAATAATGATCGCCTGCCGTTTGCAGTCGTCGTTCTTCTTCTCATCCGTCGGATAATGCAGCGTAGCTGCCAGCTCCAATCCTTCATGGCGCAATACCAGATGCTTCTCCATGTCCAAAACCTCCTGCCGTTTCCATACAGCGTCTTAATTATATTAATTCCTACCCGAATACTTTGAATTTATTAAAGTCATAATAGCACCCGCAGATGCTGCTGTCAATCCGTTATTTTTTATACTAGATCGCAAGCTTCAACCGGCATCCAGTGCTCATCCTGTCCATCCCATTTGACGTTGCAGCCAATCGGATTGGTGTACGGCACCGACACCTCCTTGCCCAGCGTATGCTCGGTAAGCGCACGCTCCAAATCATAAACCGTTACTTTGCTCGAATCTTTAGGCTGGTCGACTCCCCGGCCCGTATAAACCAGCTTGCGATCTTTATCAAAAACATAAAAGTGCGGCGTACGCAGCGCCCCATAAGCTTTGGCTACCTCTTGCGTGTCATCGCGCAAATACGTCCATGGAAACTCCAGCTCTTTCATTCGCTCCACCATATGCTCGAAGGAATCATGCGGCTTTGTAGCAATGCTGTTCGCATTAATGCCCACGAAAGCAACGCCCTTTTCCTTAAACTTGATGGCCGTCTTGCGCGTGAGCTCGTCCGATCCAACGACATAAGGACAATGATTACAGGTGAAAAATACGACCAGCGTGTCCGCATCGGCAAAACTCTGCAGCGAATAGCTTTTGCCATCCGTCGCCGGAAGCGTAAAATCTGGTGCTTGCTGACCAATCTGAACAGTGAAAGACATATAAATCCCTCCCAGTATGAAATGACCATCCCCTATATTGTACCACAATTAGGCAAAGCTTTTTCTGATGGTCTAACTGCGCTTCGGACATATTAATGAAAAGCAGCAAGTTATGATTCAATTAGGCAGCTCTCGTGGCCGCCAAGGAAGGAGTGGAGCTTATATGCCTGCATGGATCGTATGGCTAACTGAACACTGGCTTTCCGTTATGCTAACGTTTGGTGTCGTCGTTGCTGTCGTCTGGGTCTTGCTTAACCGCAATCAGCTGTTCAGCAAAAATTAGCCGCCCGGGAGGGCGGCTGATAAAACACATTTTGGCTATGTTGCTGGTTTGTCCTGATGGCTGATCGGCAGCTTGATCGTGATTACTGTTCCAGCACCACGCTCGCTATCTATTTTCATCTCGCCGGCATGCAGCTCGGTAATTTCCTTGCAGATTGCGAGCCCAAGCCCGCTTCCGCCCTGCCCCGTGTTCGCCTTATAAAACTTCTCCGTCACATGGGGAATATCCTCAGCCTCGATGCCGCAGCCGGTATCGGCAACTGTCAGCAGCGCAAAGTTCTCGTCAGGCGTAATGGAGATCGACACGCGAATGGTGCCGCCTGCTGGCGTGAACTTGAACGCATTGTCGATCAAATTAATAATAACCTGCTTCAAGCGATTCGCATCCGCATACACCATCACCGGCGATTTGCCTAACGTGACGAGCAGCTTCACGCCCGTCTGATCCTGCCGGACACCAAGCTGGGCGGCCGTCTCCTTCACTGGGCTGTTGAGATCCAGCAGCTCCGCATGAAGCTCCATGCTTCCTGCCGACAGCTTGGAGAAATCGAGCAAATCCTCCACAAGCCCCGACAAGCGCAGCGTTTCATGGCTAATAATTTGCAGCCCCAGCTTCATTTCCTCATTATCAGCCGGATCGCCTTCCTTCAGCGTCTCGCTCCAGCCTCTAATCGACGTAAGCGGCGTTCGCAGCTCGTGGGAAATAGAGGAGATAAAATCATTTTTGAGCTTCTCCCGATGATTCAGCTCCACGACCATCGAATTGAACGTTTCCGCCAGCTGTCCAATTTCATCATTGCTTCGCTTCGTCGCCCGCCTCGTCCAGTCACCATCGGCCATATATCTTGCCGCACGTGTCAGCTCGCGAATAGGCCGCACAATACGCTGCGCCAGCCACAGGCTTAAGCCCAGAAACAGCAAAATAACTGCCAGCCCTACGAATGCCGTCATGCGCAGCAGCTGGCTTACCATATCGTCCACGGCGCTGATGGAAGCCGAATAACGCAGCAGGGATACGACATGCGTATCGTTCCAGACCGGTATCGTAATCGACGTGACCCGTTCCTTGTAATAAGGATCATTGCCCTGCCAAATATCCGTATTCCCGTTCATCGCGGCCTGCACGTCCAACGTATTGTAATGTATATCTTCCACCAGCCCGTCGGAGTCCATGCGCACGTTGCCGTACACATCAAGCAGTTGAAGCCGGGTATCGCCCTCCACCATATATTGCAGCATGTAATCGGCTTGATCATGCATTTTCAGCGAAGCCATCGTCCGGTTATGCGTGGCAAGGGCAGACACAGCCCGCTGCTTAACCGAGCTTTGTGCGCTGCCATAATAATAGTTGGTAATCAGTGTAGCAAAAAGTCCGCCGAGCACGACGACAACGAGCGCAATCAGCAGCAAATAGCTCCACACGATTCTCGTCTTGAGACTGTTCATCCGCTGCTGCCCCTTCTCCAGCGGTAGCCAAAGCCCCACACTGTTTCGATGAAAGCAGGCTCAGAGGAATTGTCTTCAATTTTTTGGCGCACCCGCCTAATGTTTACGTCAACGACCTTAAGGTCGCCCACATAATAACGGCCCCAAACCTCGCTCAAAATATCATCGCGGCTGACGCTTTTGCCTTCCCGCTCCATTAATAGCCGCACCAGCGTCCATTCGGTCGGGGTCAAAATAATTTCCTCATCGTTTTTCCATAGCTTGCGCGCAGATACCGACAGGCGGAATGGCCCAATGGTCAGCTCATCATCCATTGCCTCCTGCACGGGAGCAGCCGCTGCCAGCTCTTGGCTAGCCACCGCCTGAAGCAGCGCAGCACTCGGCTGCATCCTGCGGTAGAGCGACTTGATGCGGGCAATCAGCTCTCCTGGGCTGAATGGCTTCTGCACATAATCGTCGGCGCCAAGCTCCAGCCCGTGAATTTTATCCTCTTCCTGCGACTTCGCGGTCAGCATAATAATGCCCATGCTCGGAAATTTGCTGCGCAGCTGCTCGCATACCTCAAAGCCGCTAATAGTCGGCAGCATCACATCAAGCAGCGCAATATCAAATGGTCCCTCCGAATCAGCCAAAGCGAGCGCCGTTTCACCGTCGCCTGCTTCCGTCACTTCCATCTCATTGCGTTTGAGATTAATGCGGACAAAGCCGCGAATCGCTTCTTCATCTTCCAGCAGCAAAATACGCATAGGTCCACCCACTTTTTCCATTAGTCCGGCCTCGGTACCAGCAATTCCGGCAGTTGATCCTTGTTCAGCTGCATCGCATAAAACAGCTGGCGATCACTGATATCCATCGTTCCTGGCGGAGCAAGCTGCTGTGCAAAAATGTACACCAAGCCCGCATAATTGAACACGACATTGTAAGAGCGGTCTGTCTCCTTCCACTCTTCCTGGATGCTGCCCCATTTCGTTAATGGAACCGCATATAATGTGCCAATCTCGGTCTTGTAGCCGGTTTTTTCATTCCAATATTCAAAGGTGACGAGCCCATATTCCCGGTGGACTTCCGGGCTTCTCAGCGTATAGCGGCCCTTCCACTGATTCGGAATCGTAAAGCTGATTTGGTAGCTGTTACTCGTAAACTCTTCCTTGATCGACTTGAAGCCCTTGTCTCCATCCCATTGCAGCCACTCGTTCACCCACAGCATGCCGGCATAAGGGAGATCCGGATAGCCTGCTGGCTCTTTAGGCCGCGATAGCTCGATAATGCCATCACCGTTAATATCTTCATTTTGCGTCGGCGTTCCCGACACGAGCGCATTTCCATATTCGCCCTGCTCGGATAACGCAACAGGCCGCAGCTTGCCTTTTTCCCATACATACATAAACGTATACATCGAATGGGCGCCTACCGCAGCTTCCAATACGATACCCGTATGCCGCTCGGAAATTTTGCCAATCAGCAGCCGGTCATAGTTAATGACATCATTGCTAAGATCGAGCTGCTGGAGCGCATGAAGCTTGCCCTTTGTCCATTCATATACCGTCAGCTTATAGTTCGGCAGCTGCACTTCCTGATTCGCCCAATCCCCCGTAACGACCGCCAGCTCCAGCTTTCCATCTCCGTTCAGATCGCCTGCTTCCGCGTACAAATAAGGCAGGGAATCCTCCGGCTCAAGCACAAGCTTGCCTTCCTCATTGCGCACTGGCGTTTGGCTAAGCGAATACAGCTCGACCATATTGGAGCCATCATAGGAGCCGATCCAGCCGACGGCCAAATCGAGCTTGCCATCCTTGTCATAATCGCTTACTTTCATCCAGTCCATGCGCATCGATAAAGGCTGCTGAATCGTATAATAAGGCTTCCAGGTGTTGCCCCGGTAGCGGAGCAGCATTAGCTCAGGAGAGCTGTATTCATTGTTAAAAGAAACGAGCGCCTCGTCTATGCCATCGCCATCTACATCGAGCAGGCGCACGGCGCCAAGGTTGTCATCCCGCATCGGAAGCGCAAGCTGCGCATGAGGCGGCAAAGCTTTCTGCACAGCCTGAACGAGTGCCTGCTTGTCCGAGGCGATAGTAGGCTTTTCAAGCAAATCCGCAGGAGCCGCCGTATAACGGCAGCCTGTTGCTAATAAACAAAGCAAGGCGGCTGCAAGCAGCGCCCCGCTTATTTTGGATATAAACAATCGCTTAAGCCTCCTTAGACATACGGCCCGAAGGCAAATCGGAATTAAGGCATTAAGGCATTTCGTCAATCGTAACAAACGTATAGCCTTTCTTCTGCAAGCTATCAATGACGTCTGGCAGCATGTCTACCGTGTTTTTAATCCCTTTGCCTCCAAAAGAATGCATCAGTATTATACCACCCGGCTTCGTATGCTCGCTAATGTTCTTCTTCATCACAGCTACAGACGTTCCCGCCCAGTCACGGGTATCTACATTCCAGCTTACCAATTCTCTTCCTTTATCCTTCATTAGCTGCTTAACGGTGCTATTCACAGCTCCATACGGGGCGCGCACCAAATTTGGAGTAAAGCCGACTACATCTTTGATCAGCTTATCCGTCGTGGTGATTTCATCCCATATTTGATTCTTGGTCAGCTTCGTCAAATCTTTATGATGAGTCGTATGATTGCCAATCGTATGGCCTTCGTCCACTATGCGCTGAAGCACCTCGGGGTCCTTCTTCACTTGAACGCCGACTACGAAGAAAGTTGCTTTAATGCCCTTCTTTTTCAGGATATCCAAAATCGCTGGTGTATAACGGTTATCTGGCCCATCATCAAAGGTTAAGGCGACAAGCTTCTGCTCCTTATCCGGCTTGCTTGTTTCCTTCTCTCCTTGCGGAGACGCCGAAGGCGTTGGCGTAGGAGACGGCTTGCTCGTTGGCGTAGGCGAGCTTGAAGGCTTAGTTGTATATGTACTGGACGTTACGCTTTTTCCCGGTTTGGAACCTTCTCCTTGCGTTTTTCCGCCAGTGCTACTGGTTGTGCCTGATGTACCGGAACCATTCGAAGTACCGGATACAGCGTCCGTTCCTTTCTGAGGGGAATGGGAATCATCAGTGCTCACCGGATGGCTTGCCGTGTCTGTACCGCTGCTTGTTCCTTCCGACAACGTCGGATGGTTAATATGGATAGTATCCTCGGATGAAGTGCCCTGCTGGATGTTTGCGCTGCCCTCTTTGCCAGGCATAAGAACCTCCAGGCTCGATGAAGCCTTATTCCCGCAGCCGCCAAGCCATAAGGCTAGTGCTACAAGCAGAAAGCTTGCAATTGCTAGTTTTCGTTTTGTTCTCTTGCGCGTCTTCATGCTGCTTACTCTAGTTCGTGTGTTATACTTCATCCGATTCACCCTTCTATTCCCTGCTGATAGATTTATCTTATCGCATTCATAGACGCAGTGCGTTACAAATTAGTTACACCTTTCGCCCGCATTTGACAGCAAAATAACCTCCCAATTGCATGCTATAATGAACCTCTAGAATATGGAAAGGAGACGCCTATGAAAATAAGACTATCAAACAAGCTAGTATTGGCTGTTCCCGTTGCTATCGTAACAAATAGCACTATACAAGTAAAAAATGGAGCGACTTCGGCTCTCGTGTTACTAGAGCGTGAATGCAAAAGCAAGCGATTCAGCTCCTGATTATAGCCACCGCCATACTCTTGGTTTCAGGGGCTGGCCTCTTGAACAAAGTTAGACAAGTTAGACTTGGCGGACACAGCAGCCGCTATTTCAACCAAATCAAGGGTTATGGCATCGGGCTGCGGACTCAGAAGAAGCTAATGCGCTTTCAAAAGCCATTTTGACGATATAATGAGGGGAATAACGGCGTCCCTGTCCGCGTGCGGCCTCAAATCGGATTGAAAGCCAGAATAGCGGAACCTCAGTCCTTCAAAAAGAGCAGTGAGCTTCCGAGCTGATGGCCTCGGCCACAGCAGTCTCTGCAACAGTGCTTTTACCCGCAGCGGACTCAGCGATATTCGCATAATGGGATTGTATAAACCATTAAATCGGCAGAGAAAATGGGCCTCGAATAACGCTAAACAAAGAATAGAGAGCCGACTCCGGTTTGCACACATACCCTAGTAAATCCATGATTAAATTAAAAAAAGCCGCACATAGGCGGCTTCAAGCTTTATAAATTTATTTCATATTAGGAATGACTACGTAGGTGAAAAGAAGCTTAAACCAGCGCTTTCGCCGCAATATCCGAACGGCTCTGCATGCCTTCGAAATGAATAACGCCCACCGCATCATAAGCACGAGCACGCGCTTCTGCGATGTCACGGCCGCGGCCGACAACGCCTAGCACGCGTCCGCCACTCGTTACGAACTGGCCGTCCTTCTCAGCTGTTCCAGCATGGAACACAAGCGCGCCTTGCGCTTCGGCTTTCGCCAGCCCTTCAATGACGCGGCCTTTCGGATACGAAGCCGGATAGCCTTCGGAAGCCATAATGACGCAGACCGCTGCTTCATCGCTCCACGTAATATCAAGCTGCTCCAATCTGCCGTTTAGCGAAGCAAGTACGATGTCGACAAGATCGGTTTCCAGACGCGGAAGCACAACCTGTGTTTCCGGATCGCCCATGCGTGCATTAAACTCAATCGTTTTCGGGCCATCCTTCGTAATCATCAGTCCGGCGAACAATACGCCGCGGAACGGGCGGCCTTCGCTGACCATCGCTTTCGCCGTTGGAATAATAATGTTTGCAATCGACTCGTCGATAATCGCCTGATCAATATGCGGAAGCGGCGTATAGGTGCCCATACCGCCCGTATTCGGGCCTTTATCGCCGTCGAAAATCGGCTTGTGGTCCTGTGCCGGCACCATCGCCCGCACCGTCTCGCCGTCTACAAACGCAAGGATGGACATTTCCTGTCCTTCCAAAAACTCCTCGATCACGATTTGGTTGCCCGCATCGCCAAACACTTTGTCCAGCATCGCTTCTTTCAGCGCCTGCTGCGCTTCTTCCATCGTGAATGCCACGGTTACGCCCTTGCCTGCTGCAAGCCCATCCGCCTTAATGACAATTGGCGTCTGCTGTGTCTGCAAATAAGCGGAAGCCGCTTCATATTCGGTGAACGTCTCATATTTAGCTGTCGGAATATTGTATTTCTTAAGCAAATTTTTCATGAAAATTTTGCTGCCTTCAATTTCCGCCGCCGCTTTATTCGGTCCGTATACCGGAATTTGATGCGCTTCGAACGCATCGACGATGCCGTCCGCGAGCGGATCATCCGGGCCGATGAATACGAGATCAACAGCCGCATCCTTCGCGAACTCTACCAGCTCGTCAAATTGATTGACAGCCAGCGGCACGCATTCCGCGAGCTGCGCAATGCCCGCATTGCCCGGCGCACAATAAATGTGCTGAACCTTCTCGCTTTTTTTCAGCGCCCATACGACCGCATGCTCCCGGCCGCCTCCGCCTACTACTAAAATCCGCATCTTGTCAGCTCCTTCTTAATGCTTGAAATGACGAACGCCAGTCAGTACCATGGCAATGTTGTTTGCATTTGCTGCGGCAATCGATTCGGCATCTTTAATAGATCCGCCCGTTTGGATAATCGCCGTAATGCCAGCTTTAGCTGCCAGCTCAACGGTATCGCCCATTGGGAAAAAGGCATCCGATGCCAGTACAGCGCCAGCGGACTGCGCACCAGCCTGCTCGATTGCGATGCGAGCAGCGCCTACGCGGTTCATTTGGCCTGCGCCTACGCCAATCGTCATATTATTTTTCGCCAGCAAAATCGCATTCGATTTCACATGCTTCACGACTTTCCAGCCGAACAGCAATTGCTTGAGCTCTTCCTCAGTCGGCTTGCGATCGGTTACGAATTGCAGGTCCGCTTCGGTCAGGCTGCGAACATCGCTTTCCTGTACGAGCATGCCGCCGTCAACCGTCGTCACGAGCAGCTCAGGCTTGCGGTCAGCCGCAGCAACGGAAAGCTCGCCGAGCTTCATGAGGCGAATGTTTTTCTTTTTCGTCAAAATATCAAGCGCTTCCGGCGTAAAGTCCGGGGCAATAATAATTTCAAGGAATATTTGGCCCAGCAGCTCAGCTGTATCTGCGCCGATCACGCGGTTCGCCGCAACGATGCCGCCAAAGATGGAAGTCGGATCAGCCGCATACGCTTTTTGATAGGCTTCATGAATGTCAGTGCCCGTACCTACGCCGCAAGGATTCATATGCTTAACGGCAACTACGGCCGGCTCATCAAATTCCTTTACAATCGCGAGCGCAGCGTTTGCGTCATTAATGTTATTGTAGGACAGCTCTTTGCCGTGCAATTGCTCAGCTGTCGTAATGTTGCCTGCCGAAGCGAGCGGCTTGCTGTAGAAAGCAGCCTTCTGGTGCGGGTTTTCGCCGTAGCGGAGATCCTGTACTTTTTCGTAAGTAACAGTATAGCTTTCTGGAAGCTCTTCGCCTGTCTGCTTGGACAAATATTCAGCAATCAGCGTATCGTAAGCAGCCGTATGGCGGAATACTTTCGCCGTCAAGCGCTTGCGCGTTTCAAGCGTCGTGTCGCCGCCTGCTTTGACTTCTTCCAGCACAGCCGCGTAATCCGCCGCGTCTACGACAACGGTAACGAATGCATGGTTTTTCGCAGCAGAGCGCAGCATTGTCGGACCGCCGATATCGATGTTTTCAATCGCATCCGCATATTCCACATCGGGCTTCGCAATCGTCTGCTTGAACGGGTACAGATTCACAACAACGAGGTCGATGTAGCTGAGGCCCAGCTCTTCCATCACCTTCTGGTGTTCTGCATCGTCGCGCACAGCGAGCAGGCCGCTATGAACAGCAGGATGCAGCGTTTTGACGCGTCCATCCAAAATTTCCGGGAAGCCCGTTACATCGGAAATGCCGATGACCGGAATGCCCTCTTTTTCCAGCAAGCTGAACGTTCCGCCTGTCGAAATAATTTCTACGCCTTGGCTTGCCAGCTCACGCGAAAACTCCACAATACCCGTCTTATCAGATACGCTGATTAATGCTCTACGAATAGCCATTCCACAAAGCCCTCCTTTTTGTCTTAACCCGGTTACGCTCTAACCACTTTTATCACTATGAAAGCCCAATCACTCAGCTTGCTTGTTCACATCAATCCGCACCAAACGTCCGTCCAAATGCACCCGTCCGCCAGCAATTTGCCGCACAACCTGCGGAAGCAGCTGCTGCTCGGCCGCATGAATGCGTACCGCTAGCTCGCCTTCTGTCTCGCCGTCTGCAATTCCGACTGCCTGCTGGGCAATAATCGGGCCGCTGTCGAGGCCGCCGTCCACATAATGCACGGTGACGCCCGTCAGCTTTACGCCGTAATCAAGCGCCTGGCGAATCGCATTAATGCCGGGAAACGCTGGCAGCAACGAAGGATGGATATTGATCATCCGCCCATAGAAAGGCTCTACCAGCACGGGCGTAATAATGCGCATATAACCTGCCAGTACAATAAGCTCAATGCCACGGCGCTCAAGCTCCGCCAAAATCACGCTGTCATGCGCTTCGCGCGACGGATAGTCCTTCGGCTTAAAAACGAACGTTTCTACGCCAGCCTTGCGCGCCCGCTCGATAACCGGCGCAGACGGCTTATCACAAACAAGAAGCTCGATAGTTGCATCGAGCTCCCCCTGCCATGCCGCATCGGCCAAAGCTTGAAAATTTGTGCCTTGACCAGATGCAAATACGGCTATACGCTTCGCTGCCATTACACCGTCGCTCCTGTAAACGTGACGATGCGGCTGCCTTCCGTTACGGTTCCAATGCGGTAAGCTTTCTCGCCAAGCTCATTTGCTACGCGAAGCGCTTCTTCCGCTTCATCAGCCGGTACAACAACTACGAGGCCAATTCCCATATTAAACGTCGTGAACATGTCACGATTCGTAATCGAACCTTTTTCCTGCATGAGGCCAAAAATGTTGTGGATCGGCCAAGAGCCGTATTCAACATTGACGTTCACGCCTTCCGGCAATACGCGCGGAATGTTCTCGATGAAGCCGCCGCCAGTAATATGCGCCATGCCCTTCACCTTCACTTGCTCAATCAGCTTAAGCGCCGATTTCACATAAATGCGCGTTGGCTCGATCAATACATCGCCAAGCTTCGCGCCATCAAGCTCTGCCAGCTCCTGATCAAGCGCATAACCGCTTTCTTCCAGCAGCAATCTGCGAACGAGCGAATAGCCATTGCTGTGAATGCCGCTTGACGCAAGGCCAATAACTGCGTCTCCGGGCGCAATGGTCGTGCCATCGATGATTTTTTTCTTATCGACAACGCCGACCGTAAAGCCCGCGATATCGTATTCGTCGCCTTGGTACATGCCCGGCATTTCGGCAGTCTCGCCGCCGATCAGGGCGCAGCCTGCCTGTACGCAGCCGTCTGCAATGCCTTTAACTACCGCTTCGATTTTCTCCGGCACAACTTTGCCGCAAGCGAGGTAATCGAGGAAGAACAAGGGCTCAGCGCCTTGTACAATGATGTCGTTGACGCACATGGCAACCGCATCGATACCGATCGTGTCATGCTTGTCCATTGCAAAAGCCAGCTTCAGCTTTGTGCCAACGCCATCGGTTCCTGATACGAGCACCGGCTCCTCATATTTATTCTTGTCTAAGCCGAACAGGCCGCCAAAGCCGCCAAGATCTGTCAGCACTTCAGGACGGAACGTCTTCTTGACATGCTTCTTCATTCTTTCGACCGCTTCGTTGCCAGCCGCTATATCGACGCCAGCTTTTTTATACGCTTCTGCCACATCGTTCAACCCCTTTATCGTAGCCGCCAAGCCGGCACGCCTGAACCAGGCGTGCACGCATGCAGCACTATTAATCCTAATTACACAAGCAAAGCTTTATGCTGCAGCCAGACTGCCTTAAGTCTAGCAGCTGCAGCTTTTGTCCGATTCCTCATCCACAGGCGTCGGGTAATCATTATCAAAGCAGCCAAGGCACATGCCGCGGTTATAAGCGCCGTCATTGCCGCCAACCGAATCAATAAAGCCGCTGTCGCTAAGGAAGGACAGCGAATCTGCATTGATCAATTCGCAAATTTCCTGCACGGTGCGGGAAGAAGCAATAAGCTCATCGCGGCTTGGCGTATCAATGCCGTAGTAGCAAGGGTTTTTGAAAGGCGGCGATGTAATTCGCACATGCACTTCCGTCGCTCCCGCCTCACGCAGCATATTGACGATCCGGCGCGACGTCGTGCCGCGAACGATCGAGTCGTCAATCATGACGACGCGTTTGCCTTCTACGACTTTGCGCACGGCAGACAGCTTCATCTTCACGCCCTGCTCGCGCAATTCCTGCGAAGGCTGGATGAACGTACGTCCGGTGTATTTATTTTTGATAAGTCCAAGCTCATAAGGAATGCCCGTCTGCTCCGCATAACCGATTGCTGCGGAAATACTGGAATCCGGCACACCCGTTACGATATCAGCATCGACGAACGATTCCATCGCGAGCTGCTTGCCCATCCGCTTGCGCGCGGAATGAATATTGATTTCATGAATGTCGCTGTCAGGACGGGCAAAATAAATATATTCCATCGCACAGGTCGCCCGGCGCGTCACTTCTGCATAACGATCCTCTTTCATGCCATCCTGATCAAAAATAAGCAGCTCGCCCGGCTGAACGTCACGCAAATATTCGGCACCAATCGATTCAAAGGCGCACGACTCGGAGGAAAACACATAACCGTCACCGATGCGGCCGACCACGAGCGGACGAAGTCCGTTCGGATCAGAAGCGACCAGCAGCTTGTCGTTCGTCATAATCAGGAAAGCGAAGCCTCCAACAATACGTTGCAGCGCTTCTTTCGCTGCCGTCACAAAATCCTTCGGCGAGCGGGCGATCAAATGCGCAATAACCTCGGTATCGCTCGTCGTCTGGAAAATAGAGCCCAGGTTTTCCAGCTCCTTGCGGATTTCCGGCGCATTTACGATATTGCCGTTCGTCGCTACCGCAAGATCGCCATCGCGATAGCGGAAGATCAGCGGCTGCGCATTCGCCAGCTTGCTCTCTCCCGCTGTCGAATAGCGCACGTGGCCGATGGAGCGATCGCCAGGGAGCCCCGCTAGGCGCTCCTTGTCGAATACTTCCTTGACGAGTCCCATGCCGCGGTGATAGCTGAACCGATTGCGGTCCGTCGTATCGACGGTGCAAATGCCGGCAGACTCCTCGCCGCGATGCTGCAGCGCATGAAGGCCATAGTAGGAAAGCGATGCTGCGTCTGCATGGTTAAAGACACCGAAGACGCCGCATTCCTCGCGCAGCTTGTCGAAGAAATCTTCTCTACCGCCGCCTTGATTATAATAATCGCCTGACCAAAGCTTAGGCTGCTTTATTTCATCAGACATGGAATCGCATCCTTCCAGACCTTCTCCAGTTGTTGTACCGGCGCCTGAATGCCGGATTTGCCGTTGATGCTGATCGAAAGAGCAGCTCCTTTTACCGAACCGATTGCCGCGTGGGCAACGCCTTGCTCAGACAGCAATGCTTGCAGCGCTGCTGCTTGCTCCGGCTTCGCCGACAGCAAAATACGCGATTGCGATTCGCTGAACAATGCATGATCAGCGCGCAGCTCTGTATTTACATTAACTTCTGCACCAAGCTTGCCGCTTATGCAGGATTCTGCCAGCGCAGCCGCAATACCGCCTTCGGACAAGTCATGCGCCGAAGCGACCAAGCCGCTTTGAATCGCGCTCAGCACAGCGCCGAGCATCTTTTTCTCAACAGCTAGATCAATAACCGGAGGACGGCCTTCGTTCACGCCTTGCAGCACGTATTGCAGCTCGCTTCCGCCCATTTCGGCTTTCGTTTCGCCGACGAGAATGATAACGTCGCCTTCGTTTTTGAAGCCTTGAGTCGTAATATGATCGATATCATGAACGAGACCTACCATGCCGATAACCGGCGTCGGGTAAATCGCGCCTTTTGCATTTTCGTTGTACAAGCTGACGTTGCCGCCGATAACTGGCGTTTCCAATACGCGGCAAGCCTCGGACATGCCGTCTGCCGATTTCTCGATCTGCCAGAATACATCCGGCTTCTCTGGGCTGCCGAAGTTCAGGTTGTCCGTAATGGCCAGCGGCTCTGCACCGGAACAAACGATGTTGCGCGCAGCTTCCGCTACGGCAATGCGTCCGCCCACTTCTGGATCAAGGTATACATAACGGCTGTTGCAGTCCGTTGTCATCGCGAGTGCCTTGCGTGTACCGTTAATCGTAACGACTGCTGCGTCCGAACCCGGTTGTACCGCTGTCGACGTACGCACCATGTAGTCGTATTGATTGTAAACCCACTCTTTGCTGGCCACCGTTGGCGAAGCGAGCACTTTCTCAAGCGCAGCTGTCAAATCCGTTACTTCTGGATAAGCCGTTGTATCGATTGCAGCATTTGCACTGTAATAAGCAGGCTCCTGCGAAGGCTTGTCATAAACCGGACACTCGTCAACGAGCGCTGTTACCGGCATATCTGCCACTTGCTCGCCTTGGTGGAACAAGCGGAGACGTCCGTCATCCGTTACTTTGCCGACTTTGGCGCAAATGATGCCCCAACGGTCGAAAATCTCTTTCGCCTGCGCTTCATGCTGCGGCTCTACAACGAAGAGCATGCGCTCTTGCGATTCGGATAGCATCATTTCGTAAGGCGTCATGCCTGTTTCGCGCTGCGGCACTTCATCAAGGTACAGCTCAAGGCCGTTGCCGGCTTTCGAAGCCATTTCGGCGCTGGAGCAAGTTAGGCCAGCTGCGCCCATATCTTGAATACCAAGCACGATGCCGGAATCGATCAGCTCTAGTGTCGCTTCCATAACGAGCTTCTCCATAAATGGATCGCCGACTTGAACCGCCGTACGCTTCTCTTCGGATTCCTCGGACAGCTCGACCGAAGCAAAGGTTGCGCCGTGAATGCCGTCGCGGCCAGTTGCCGGACCGACATAAAATACCGGGTTGCCTACGCCTTTAGCGACGCCGCGCTGGATTTTATCATGATCGATGAGGCCCACGCACATCGCGTTAACAAGCGGATTGCCCTCGTAGCTCTCATCGAACATCACTTCGCCGCCAACGGTCGGAATGCCGATACAGTTGCCGTAGCCAGCGATGCCGCTAACGACATTTTCAAACAAATATTTAACGCGCTCATTTTCAAGACGGCCAAAACGCAAGCTGTTCATCAAAGCAACAGGACGTGCGCCCATGGAGAAAATGTCGCGGATAATGCCGCCTACACCTGTAGCTGCGCCTTGGTAAGGCTCAACCGCGGATGGATGGTTATGCGATTCGATTTTGAATACGACCGCTTGATTGTCGCCAATATCCACGATACCTGCGCCTTCGCCTGGTCCCATCAGAACTTTAGGTCCAGTGATCGGGAATTTTTTCAAAATCGGCTTGGAGTTTTTGTAAGAGCAATGCTCCGACCACATGACGCTGAATACGCCGATCTCCGTATAGTTTGGCTGGCGGCCAAGAAATCCGCAAATCAGCTCATATTCATAATCCGTTACGCCGAACTGCGTATAAATCCGCTGATCCGCGATTTGTTCCGCTGTCGGTTCCTTAGCTGTTAACTGCTGCGCCATGCTGTTCCCTCCATGCATTCAAAATCGATGTAAACATTTTTTTGCCGTCCTCTGAACCGAACAATTGGTTGATTGCACGCTCTGGATGCGGCATCATGCCGACTACGTTGCCGCGCTCGTTGCTCACGCCCGCGATGTTCGATACCGATCCGTTCGGATTGGTGTCGCCCGCATAGCGGAAAATAATTTGCTTGTTCGCTTCCAGCTGTGCCAGCGTCGCGTCGTCGCAATAGTAGTTGCCTTCTCCGTGGGCGATCGGGATGTTGATAATATCGCCTTGCGCATACTGATTTGTGAACGGGTTGCCATTGTTCACCACTTCCAGCGGCGTCTGATGGCAGCGGAATTTGAGGCCGCTGTTGCGAATCAAAGCGCCTGGCAGCAAGCCTGCTTCCGTAAGAATTTGGAATCCGTTGCAAATGCCGAGGATAAACTTGCCTTCCTCCGCCGCTTTTTTCACTTCATTCATGACAGGAGCAAAACGCGAAATCGCGCCGCAGCGCAGGTAATCGCCGTAGGAGAAGCCTCCTGGCACCAAAATCGCGTCAAAACCGGAAAGATCCGTCGATGTATGCCATACATACTCTACCTTTTGGCCAATCGCTTCCTCTACCGCCTTGTAACAATCAATATCACAGTTGGAACCTGGAAAAACCAGAACCGCAAACTTCATCGCCTATCCCTCCAGCTCAAAACGGTAATCTTCAACGACCGTGTTCGCAAGCAGCTTCTCGCACATTTCCTTGATGCGCTTCTCCGCTTCGCTGCGGTCGATTGCGCCCAGCTCTAGCTCCAAATATTTGCCGATCCGCACTTTTTCCACTTCGGCAAAACCCATCGAATGCAATGCTCCTTGTACAGCTGTTCCTTGCGGATCAAGTACATTTTCCTTGATTGTTACGTAGACGGTTGCTTTCATTGTTGGCCTCCTGATAATGAAAATAATAATGTAGCGTTCACGCTGCTTCGCTTTTCTTCTGCTTTAGGCGAGCACCCCACAGGCTCCCTCCAGCAAAATCGCTTTGCTTTTATCGTTTTGCTTGTATCGCTGTTGATCTATCTCTTTAGCTTTCACTTGCTGGCTTCAACGCTGCTGCCTGTGCGAAAAAGCTAGTAGCTTTCCGCATCTGTCAAGCGGCGGTAAATATCCTGATACCGCTTCGTCGTCTCTTCGACAACCGCTTCCGGCAGCGGATCTGGCTTGCTGTTCTTGTCCCAATCCGAGCCGAGCAAATAGGTGCGCACCGGCTCCTTGTCCATGCTGTCGATCTCGATGTCATAGGCGTAATTGCCCTCTGCCCAGAAGCGCGAGGAATCTGGCGTGAAAATCTCGTCAATGAGAATCACTTTGCCGTCAATCAGGCCGAATTCGAATTTGCAATCGGCAAGAATGATGCCGCGCTCGGCGCAATAAGCGTGAGCGAACTCGTAAAGCTTGATGCTACGGTCGCGCAGCTCTTCGGAAAGCTCGGCGCCAACCAGCTCCTGCATCCGCTCAAACGGGATATCCTCGTCGTGGCCGACGTCGTTTTTCGCCGCTGGCGTAAAAATCGGCTGCGGAAAACGCTCATTTTTGCGCATGCCTGCCGGAAGCTCGATGCCATTGATCGCAGACGTTTGCTGATATTGTCTCCAGCCGCCGCCTGTGATATAGCCGCGCACGACACATTCAATATCAATACGCTCCGCTTTGCGAGTAACCATAATCCGGTTGCGAAGCAGCTCAGGCTCCGTAATAAGCTCGCCCAGCTTGTCCACATCGGTATGCACGACGTGGTTCGTCTGGATCGAAGCCGTCTGCTCAAACCAGAAAGCCGACAGGCGGTTGAGCACATTGCCTTTCTCTGGCACAGCCGGGTCAAGCACATAATCAAATGCCGAAATGCGATCCGTTACCACGATCAGAAAATGCTCGCCCAGATCGTAAAGCTCTCTAACCTTCCCCTTGTACAGCAGGGGCGCTTTCACATACGGCTCAGCAGTGGACAAGCTTTGAGATATTGCAGTCATTCGCCAGTAAGCCTCCTTAGTTCAATCCAAGACGGGTGAAAATCGTATCCACATGCTTCAAATGCCATGTCGGGTTAAAGCAATCGTCGATCTCTTCCGTCGACAGAAGCTCGGTAATTTCCTTCGTCGATTCAATAATGTCGCGGAATTGGCGCTGCTCTTCCCAAGCCTGCATGGCACGCGGTTGAACGGTGTCATATGCCTGCTCGCGGCTGAAGCCTTTGTCGATCAGCTTCGTCATGACGCGGCCGGAGAACGGCACGCCGAACGTACGCTGCATGTTGCGCTTCATATTTTCAGGGAATACTTGCAGATTGTTGATAATGTTGCCCAGACGATTCAGCATGTAGTTCAGCAGCATCGTAGCATCCGGCAAAATAACGCGCTCTGCGGACGAATGGCTAATATCGCGCTCATGCCACAGCGGAATGTTCTCGTAAGCCGTGAGCATATGTCCGCGAATAACTCTCGACAAGCCGGAAATGTTCTCGCAGCCGATTGGGTTGCGTTTGTGCGGCATAGCCGATGAACCTTTTTGGCCTTTGGCGAAAGGCTCTTCCACCTCGCGGAATTCGCTCTTCTGCAAAGCGCGGATTTCCGTAGCGAACTTGTCCAGCGACGAAGCAACGAGCGCCAGTGTGCCCATGTACTCCGCATGGCGGTCACGCTGCAGCGTTTGCGTCGAGATTGGCGCAGCTTTCGTGCCCAGCTTGTTGCAGACGAACTCTTCTACGAAAGGATCGATGTTCGCGTAAGTGCCGACAGCACCGGAAATTTTGCCGTATTGCACGCCATCAGCTGCATGGAGGAAACGCTCCAGGTTGCGCTTCATCTCTTCGTGCCACAATGCCATTTTGAGGCCGAAGGTAGTTGGCTCAGCATGAACGCCATGCGTACGTCCCATCATCGGCGTATCTTTGTACTGAATCGCCTTCTCGCGCAAAATCGAGATGAAACGCTCAATATCCTTTTGCAAAATCGCATTGGCTTGCAGCAGCAGGTAGCCCGTTGCCGTATCTACAACATCCGTCGATGTCAGGCCGTAATGCACCCATTTGCGCTCAGGGCCAACCGTTTCGGATACAGCGCGCGTAAAGGCGATAACGTCATGGCGCGTATCCTGCTCGATTTCATAAATGCGGTCGATGTTGAAGCTCGCGTTTTTACGAAGCTCTTCCACGTCCTCCTTCGGAATAATGCCCAGCTCCGACCAAGCCTCGCATGCGCAAAGCTCAACCTCCAGCCATGCTTGGAACTTATTCTCCTCGGTCCAAATCGCTCTCATTTCCGGTCTGCTGTAACGCTCTAACATGTAGCTACTCCACCTTCCAAATTGTTGTTTCATCTATCCATTGCAGCGCTGCTTCCACATCAGGAGCAAGCACGTTAATGTGGCCCATTTTTCTTTTGTGAACGGCGTCCTTCTTGCCGTACAGATGCAGCTTCGGCGTTACACCAAGGCGCTCTGCCGCTTCATCCCGAGTGCCAAAACGCTGAATGACCGGCTCTACATGCTGGCCGAGCACATTCACCATTACGACTGGCGTCAGCAGCTCCGTACGGCCAAGCGGCAAATTGCATACCGCCCGCACATGCTGCTCAAACTGCGACGTATGTGCCGCTTCCATCGTGTAATGTCCGCTGTTATGCGGCCTTGGCGCCAGCTCATTCACATACAGCTCACCGTCAGCCGTCAAAAACAGCTCAACGGCGATTAATCCGACAGCGCCCAGCCCTTCGGCGATTTGCATCGCCAGCTGCTCCGCTCTGCGCTGAATGCCCTCATCGATCCGTGCCGGTACAATCGACAGATGCAGAATGTTATCGATATGGATGTTTTCCGACGCAGGGAATGCTGTAACCTCGCCCTGCGGGCTGCGCGCTGCAATGACCGACAGCTCTTTTTCAAAGGAGATGAATTTCTCCAGTACCAGCTCGGTTCCAGCTCGGCTAAGCGTTTCGTACGCCTCGTCGATCTCTTCGGCGGAGCGGATGACCCATTGCCCTTTGCCGTCATAGCCGCCCGTCGCTGTTTTTAATACACATGGCAAGCCTAAACGTTCAGCTTCTATATGAAGCTCCTCGCTGCTGCGAATTTCGCTGTAAGGGGCAACCTTTACGCCCGCCGCCTCAATCGCCCGCTTCTCCCGCAGCCGATGCTGCGTCGTATAAAGCAGCTTGCTGCCTTGCGGCACATAAGACTCCTTCATCAGCATTGCGGCAACTTCCGCATTCACATTTTCAAATTCATACGTAATGACATCCGAACGCTGCGCCAGCTCGCGCGCTGCCTCATGATTGTCATAAGCGCCGACTACTTGGTCCGCGACTTGTCCGCAAGGCGAATCCACCGCAGGATCAAGCGCGACGAATCTGTAGCCCATTGCGCTGCCTGCGAGCGCCATCATCCGGCCCAATTGCCCGCCGCCGAGTACGCCGATTGTGCTGCCTGGCAGCAGCGTGCGGATGTTATCCGGCCGCTGCTTGTCTGCCTCAGCCATCATAGCGTCTCACTGCTTTCCAGCACTTCCTGCTTAACGCGCTCGCGCCGTGCGATCACGCGTGCCTGAATGTCCGGATCGAATGCCCCGAGCATCTGAGCAGCCAGCAGTCCGGCATTCGTGCCGCCTGCATTGCCGATCGCGACAGTCGCAACCGGAATGCCGCCAGGCATTTGCACGATGGACAGCAGCGAGTCTAGGCCGCTGAGATTCGACGATTTGACAGGAACGCCAATAACCGGCAGCACCGTTTTGGCGGCGACCATGCCGGGAAGATGTGCAGCTCCGCCAGCCCCCGCGATAATGACCTTAAGTCCGCGCTCCGCTGCCGTTTCCGCATATTCAAACATTAAATCGGGCGTTCTGTGCGCCGATACAACCTTTTTCTCATAAGGAATTTGAAGCTCTTCCAGCACATCGCAAGCCAGTTTCATTGTATCCCAATCCGACTTGCTGCCCATGATGACGCCTACCTTCGCAGACATGCGTTCAAACCTTCTTTCATCTATATAATATGAAAACCATATAAAACCGTAACCGAAACTTTCCTTATTCTCTAAACTGCCCGATTCCAACAGAAAAATCCCGACAGCTACCGTAAGAGTATTAATCATACGTATGCTGCGGGACCCGAGCCAAGCGCACAGCGCAGCCTCCCGTCTTCCGGGAACCGCATGGCGCTCTTTATGCCTGAAGTAGGTCGCTTCAAGCTTGCTCGTAGTCCGAAAATTGTGGTTTTCGGGTAGAAACTTTCGGGCCAATCCCCGAGATTATACGAGACCAACACTATAATGAACGGATTGCTCCGCTTCTGACCTCTTCCAGTTTATCTAATCCCCACGGGGCTGTCAACAAAATACGAACGTTAAAAAGAGTAGCTTTTATTAAAGTTCGTTTTTGGCAGGTAAAATATCATAATATGACAGGAATTTACTCGGGATTACGCACAGACAGCTATAAGAGAAGTGGATTTATGGGAGAAATATTCGCAGTGCTAAGCCTATTTGTCTAGAGGAGTTTCCTAGAGATCGCAGAATAACACAGTAACAGATTCAAATAACCTCCAAGGAGAGCTTGGGGCAGTCACGCTTGATTCTCGTAAAAAAGTGGTTTTGCACAAAAATATCGCTTGGTCTAATGCCCTCTCCATCTATCATCAAATTGCCTATCTTGGAACTTCAAAACAAGTCATTCGCAAACTTGATCTATCCGAGAGCTCTACCGCGCCAGAAACGCTCGATCCCGTCATGCTGCCATTGCCAGACAACGCTTCCGATATGTCATGGTCGCCTATGCAAAATCAAATCGTTTACACGACCGACGCACAACCAAGCGGAAATGAATTTAGAGTGATTAATGTTCCAGATGAGCTGCTGCAATAATATAGGAAGAAGCGGAGGAAATACAGCAATGGAAAATTACAAAGTGGGCATTCTTTTGTTTAATGAGGTGGAGGTGCTTGATTTTGCCGGCCCTTTTGAGGTTTTTGCAGTAACAACGCTGAACTGGGGACAGGAGGATGCCTATCACCCGTTCCAAGTATCGACAATTTCTGAAAATGGGGCGCTTGTGACGGCGAAGAATGGCCTTAAGGTGACCCCCGATTACAGCTTCGCTGATGCTCCTGTATTTGATGTCCTCGTTATTCCTGGCGGCATGGGCACACGCCACGAGATTCATAATAAAGTGCTGCTTGCGTGGATTAAACAGCAGAGCGAACAGGTGAAGTGGATGACTTCTGTCTGTACGGGAGCGTTTCTGCTTGCAGAAATCGGCTTACTGAACGGCAAGCGGGCGACGACACACTGGGCAAGCATCGAACGCATGCGGACGCAGTTCCCTCAGACGACAATCGTCGAAAATGTAAAGTATGTAGATGAGGGGAATGTCATTACCTCGGCTGGCATTTCCGCAGGCATCGAGATGTCGCTGCATATGGTGGGTCGGATTTTAGGCCCACAGGCCGCTAGAAATACGGCTAGATCGATGGAGTATGACGGACGGTACGAGCTATAGCTGACATTAACCTCACAGAATAAGTTTAGAGCTGCGTCTAGAAATGGACGTGCAACACCTGCTGAAAAACGAAGACTATTACGGCATGTCCGTCTCTCCAATCGGCAAAAACAGGCTGCTGGATAAGATTTTTTAATTGGTTTTATCAAATTCAAAAGACCCACATGAGGAGCCTTTTTCTAGGAGTCCTTCATGTGGGTCACTATTCATTAGATCGCTTATTTAGATGCTAGTACCCTTCTGGTACGTTTAATCTTGACTTTCGCGTAATTTTCCCAAAAATGCTGTGAAGGACTCGGCAATATAGAAAATGTTCCTTCTTGCTGTCTCCTCCGCCTGTTCCTCACTCATACCTTCATTATTTATTAAAACAGCCTTTTCTGCGGCACCTTCATGATTCCAAAATACAACCGATGGGTTTTCATTATTTTTTTGGTAATCGAAACAGATTAAATTCCCACCGGGATCAAAGGCAAAAGGAATTACCTTCTCAGGAAGTGTATCCACATAATCATGGAACACATTGACGATAAATTCATCATCATCTTGATCATAGGTTATTAAGTTTCCGAACACTTTTTCCTTTCCCGCTACTTCAAACAATTCCGGGCTAACACGCGCCCCGTTATTTTCCAAAACACATTCTATATAATCAACAGGAAATTCCACTCCTAATTGCTGAGCCGCTGCTTCCACTGCTTCTTTTGTTACTGGTTCATCTGGCGATCTCCATTTAATATTGCTCATCTAATCCCATCTCCCCACAACGAATTTCCACCTAAATGATTTACTTTATGCGTAGTCGATACTACTAATTGCATTTTACCAGGAACCTGATGGTGGTGCCAGGTTAATCCTTTTATTCTAGCCTCACCGTTATATATATCTTGAAGTTGTTTAGCAGTAAACAGTTCTTTCGAGACGCTGCCATTCTCTATGGCCTCTTTTAAAGCATTTGTACATGCTTTAAATTGCTTTTCATCCGATAACACGAACATATCCTTGTCTAATTTCATTTGAAATTTCACGGAATCTCCCTTGAATATAGGAAATCCAAGAACGTCATAATCAACACCCTTCACGTGCGTACCTCCTGCTAATGATTTGTTCAGAATATTATTGCTAGGCGAATCATTTAAATAATTATCAACTAGTCCTACTACCTCTTTAAATTCTTCAATACTATCATAGCCGTATTTTTTAATTGTAGTATTATCTACAACCTTCAGAAAGTCCTCAATGCTATCATAGCCTTTAGGAACAACCGATCTATTTATCAAGTTCCCTTGCTTGTCGTAATCACTTCGTATTACTTCATCTATTTCAGTCCTATGAACAGTACTCCCTTTTCCCTCAGCCTCTTTCTTGAGTCTATCCATCTCTTCCAGATAGCGCTTCTGAACTTCTGTTTTTGGGACATCTATGGACGAATTCCCTTTTGAAAAGTCATCTATCCATCGTATTCCTTCAGGTGTTACAACCTGAGGGTTCAAATTAATCCCTAGACCTTTTTGTCCCCCAGCAGGTGCAGCCTCAGGAATCTTCGGAGTATTTAGCTTAAGCCCTACTTCTGGCTTCACCTTGAATGGGGTCACTAGACCAGCAACACCCAACACATCTAGCAAATGCTCTTTCGAGCTTGGATCTTCCGGTGCAAATGCCCCTTTAACCGTTCCCCATATACCTAGACTTAAATAATCCGCATAAGCAGACACTGACTCATTCCGATTCGCCGTTCGATCTTCATGTTCCTTCCAAAACGCTCCAGGTACACTGATCAAGCCCATCGTCGCGTTATTAAAAAAGTCATAAACGGAGTCGTTACTCTTGTTGGCACGTTCAACATGAGCATTATACAAATCTTGCCCAATTTCGGCAATACTACTTCCCATCTTCTTAATGGATTCCCATTCCACCGTACCCTGAGCCTTTAGCTTCTCCCATGCTATTTCATACGTACGAAGCAAATCCTTACCATACTTCTCCGTTACTCCCTTTGTTTCCTCTACTTCCGGCTTCTTGAGCGGCGTGTCATATCGGCTTAATGCCTGCATGCTCTGTAAAACCGTGAGCAAATTTGTCATACCGCTTTTCACTTGCCCCTGCTGCGCATCATTTACAAGGCCGATGGCGGCATTTTTAAGCGTTTGCTGCAGCGCATGAATTTCCTTGAGCTGCACCTTTGCCAGTTCACCCATCGGACCCGGCGTTTGCGCCATCATCACCATAAATAAATAACGTGCATTGTCTGGCAGCGGCACCCGCGTTGTCATGTCCCCTTCCAGCGCAAACGACGGATCATAGTCACATGCCAGCAGCGGCACCTGCTTGAAATAACTCGTCATATTCACGTTGGGGGCAAAATAAATTTCCGCTACGCCTAGCGCCTTCAGCTTCTCCCGGCTGATTTCCGCCTGCTTGTGCATCTCCGCCATTAGCAAATGATTCCCAAACTGCTTGTACACCGCATACGCCGTTTGCGCCTTTGCTATCAGATCCCGCTCGGCAAATATCGCTTCCAGCTTCATTTCCGCATCCAGCTTCTCCGCCGCAGTCGCTCCTTGCAAGCCTGCGACCCGCCGCAGTTCCTTCACCAACGGATCGCTGGACCAGCGGTCCCGACTGGCCTGCGGCAATATCCGGTCGATTAGATTCGTCACCATCGGACGGAAAGCGACAGGCACGGGCGTGTAGCTGCCACCGCCTGTCGTCCCTACCCGCTTCAACAGGTCAAAACGCTCCAGTCCGCTGAGTCCCTTCGCCAGCTGCTTCGCTTCCTGCGCCGCTTCCGCCTGCACTCGCTCGATGCCCTTCAGCGCTTTGCTGATCACTTCTGTCATCTGCTCCGCTTCCTGCGTTAAACTCGTCAGTTGCCTTTGGATCTGCTCCAGACTCCCGAGTACTGGCAAGGGGCGATCCCAGCTCGCGATCTTCCCGCTCACGCGCCGCCGAAGCGCATCTGTGTCTGCTCCGATTCGCACAATCTGCTGCTGCAGGCGCTTCACTTCATCGGGTTTAAATACAACCTGCTTACTTGCCATTTCACACCTCCTCGTTTATTCTCTCTATCTCCCCGTGCCTTGAAAATCATTGCGCACCGAGAAGCTCGATTCAAACATCGCTAAATGACCATACTGTCACGTATGGCCAAGCTTTATATTAATAAATCTATTTCTAGAAAAATAATCTTCATTTATTTCTTGCAACAACAAAATTAGCAAGAGCCTCTTTACTTTGCAAAATATTGTTACTTATAAAAAGCAAAAAATCAAACTCCTCGGGATCAGAATCATACATCACCATTCCTGGATCAATATATGGTTCATATATAATTTCACAAATCAAATCGTTTTGGTTTATAAACTGAAACTTCCTCGTTTTTTTATCAATATAGATATTTGAACATTCGAAATTACTTTTACAAATTTTATATTCTTTATTATCTATCAAAAAAAATGCATCATCTTTTTTCACAAAAACACCTACCAGAGCTTCATTTTCCGCAAATCCTGAAATCCCCTGTTCTTGTCTATCAACTGCTTCTTTATCTACAATCCTATAGTCACTCCCACTCCAAATTGTATATTTTTTGTACTCCGAATAATTTCGTAATATGATTTCATTACTCATAAAACCAATCCTTTCAAAATTAACTGAATTAACCTTTGTATTTTAAAAATCAATAAATTGAGTTAACTATTGTTAGTAGTTAATATTAATGATCGATTCCTAACAATGTATTAATAACTTCATCTTTCCTCATTGCACCTTCAATGACCGCATTCCACACTGCTTTATCAGAAACTTCAGGATTAATTTTTTCCATCTTTATCTTAATGTTTTGGAATAACCAATCTGCATCAGGCCCAATTGGATTACCGTATTTTTTAATATTCCGTTTTTCCAGTTCAACTACTTCTTCTGCTGCCATAGCTTTTCTAGCTGCAACCTTGTCATGATTTCTCATCTCTACAACAGTTTTAGCTATTTCTTCGGCAGATGAACCATTAGCTTTCATATCAGCTATTCTAGCCTCTATTTTGTTAGTTTGCTCTAAATATTCTTTTCTGATTATCTGATTATCTTTGGCTTTATTAACATCTTTAAAATCAATGTTTGAATAAGCCGTCCCTTCTTTAGGCAGATACCCATATGCACCTGAAGGATCAGGATAAATGTCATCAAGTACCTTTGGTTTTACTTTTTCAATTGGAATCCCCTCTCCAGTTGCTCCAACACCAGTTTTAACCTTCACCTCAGGTGAACTATCAGGAATCTTCGGAGTAGACGGCTTATGCTCTACTATTGACTTCCCCTTGAATGGAGCCATGAGACTAAGAATACCCAACACATTTAACAAATGCTCCTTGGAATTCGGATTTTCCGGGGCAAATGCTCCCTGTACCATCCCCGTTAGACCCAAGCTCAAATAATCCAAATATGCAGACACCGATTCATTCTTATTCGCCGTCCGATCAACGTGCTCCTTCCAGAATGCTTCGGGCACACTAAGCAAGCCCATCGTCGCGTTGTTAAAAAAATCATAGACCGAGTCATTGCTCTTATTGGAACGTTCTACATGAGCATGATATAAATCCGTTGCCACTTCAGCTATGCTATTTCCGGTTTGCTTGATTGCAGCCCACTCCACTGCCGCTTGGTTTTTCAAAAAGGTCCAGTTCAGTTCAAGTGTCCGCATCGCATCCTGTCCAAACTTCTCCAGTACGCCCGGTTTTTCCTCGACGATGACTTCCTTTGGTGGAGGGTCGTATTTGCTTAATGCCTGCATGCTCTGCAAAATCGTCAGCAGCTGCAGCAGCCCGCTTTTCACTTTCCCCTGCTGTACATCCGTTACTAATCCGCCAGCAGCGTCCCGAATCGTTTGCTGCAGCTGATGAATTTCTTTGAGCTGTACCTTTGCCAGTTCACCCATCGGACCCGGCGTTTGCGCCATCATCACCATAAACAAATAGCGTGCATTGTCTGGAAGCGGCACCCGCGTCGTCATATCCCCTTCGAGCGCAAACGACGGATCATAGTCACATGCCAGCAGCGGCACCTGCTTGAAATAACTCGTCATATTCACGTTGGGGGCAAAATAAATTTCCGCTACGCCTAGCGCCTTCAGCTTCTCCCGGCTGATCTCCGCCTGCTTGCGCATCTCCGCCATCAGCAGATGATTCCCAAACTGCTTGTACACCGCATACGCCGTTTGCGCCTTTGCTATCAGATCCCGCTCGGCAAATATCGCTTCCAGCTTCATTTCCGCATCCAGCTTCTCCGCCGCAGTCGCTCCTTGCAAGCCCGCGACCCGCCGCAGTTCTTTCACCAACGGATCGCTGGACCAGCGGTCCCGACTGGCCTGCGGCAATATCCGGTCAATCAGATTCGTTACCATCGGACGGAAGGCGACAGGCACGGGCGTGTAGCTGCCACCGCCTGTCGTCCCTACCCGCTTCAACAGGTCAAAACGCTCCAATCCGCTGAGTCCCTTCGCCAGCTGCTTCGCTTCCTGCGCCGCTTCCGCCTGTACCCGCTCGATGCCCTTCAACGCTTTGCTGATCACTTCCGTCATTTGCTCGGCTTCCTGCGTCAAACTCGTCAACTGCCTTTGGATCTGCTCCAGACTCCCGAGCACTGGCAAGGGGCGATCCCAGCTCGCGATCTTCCCGCTCACGCGCCGCCGCAGCGCATCTGTGTCTGCTCCGATTCGCACAATCTGCTGCTGCAGGCGCTTCACTTCATCGGGTTTAAATACCACTTGCTTACTTGCCATTTCACACCTCCTCGTTTACTCTCTCTATCTCCCCGTGCCTTGGAAGTCATTGCGCACCGAGAAGCTTGATTCAAACATCGCGATATCCCCGTATTGAAAGCGATACGTCTGACCGCTATAACTCACACTGCTCAGCGGCTGTCCTTCAATTTCCCACATATTCGCCATTGGCGCGTCATACCGGATTTCCGGATTCGCCTTGCGCTCCTGCTGGTAGGCACTCAGGTCAAAATGAACCATCAGGTAGCCATTTTTCAAAAACGCCGCTTCGCTGCCATTTAGTGCCCCGCCGTTTTGCCTCGCGACCTCTAAAATAGTCGTGCCCTTCGGCAGCACATACGGCGCGATCGGCAGGCTGTACTCCCCATACCATCGCTGCACACTCCGCATCGCTTGCACCGCATTCACACTTGCCGGTACTTGCGGGCCGCTTGGTCCCACTAGCGTACGGGACGCATACGGCAGCTCTTCCAAGCCGTAACCTGCACTAATGACCGTTTTCCGCGTAATGTAGTGCTTCCAGAACTTCTCCCATGAAGCGCCAAACCGATTCGCTGGCGACAAGAGATAATCATATTCATAGCTCGCCGCTTGGCTCAGCGAGGTCGTCGTCACCCCGCGCAGCAAATCCGCCAGCTGATATGTCCGGCTGTACAGCTCCTGATCCCGTGCCGACCCGACTTTAATCAGCTTGTTCCGTGGACCGGATACGTCGTAGTACAAGTCGACTTCTTGCGCACTTCCTCCCTGCTTGCTCACAAACCAGAAGCTCGGCTGGATCTGAATGCCCGCGTCCTTGCCGCTGTAGCTGCCGATGGTTTCAAAATAGAATGAGATCGGGTACCCATTATGTGGCACTGTGGCCGCTTCCCGTGGATGCGAGCCCGGTCGAATCGGCAGCAGGCGTAAAGGCTGGCTTGCTAGAACCGTCTCTTCCCGGTCCTTCGTCCGTCCACCGGATTCATAGACGTAGCCCGAATGCTGCTTCGAGCCTTTCGCGGTGCGAAACACTGATTCATAGCGCAGGTCGCCTATATCGGTGATGGTAAAATCCGAAATGCGGCCTTGCACCGTAAAGAGCAGCGTGCGGCTTGCTCCGTAGTTCGCGAGATCGCCATTGAAATCGGTCTGATAGGCCGATGAACCATCTGGCGTATTAATCGCCCACGCCTGCGTCACCGCATCGTAATTCCCTTCTGGTACCCAGACTGGAATCCGGTACGTTTGCTTCGCTGCCCCAACGGGATAATCGATCCACGTTTGTGCGGGATAGAAGGTGCTGCCGTGGTACACATCAAACGGGAATACAATCCGTTTGTTTCGTGTATATCTCGCATAGTCCCGGTTGCCGTAGCCAAGCTGATTCAAATGCGGCGCTGTCTCGTCAAAGTCGACGGAAAACTCCCGCCCCAGCACAAGCACCGTTCGCGCCATATTCGGAATGACGCTCTGGTCAAAGCCGCGGTTTTCATCCGGCGCTTCAGAATCGTTGACCACGGGGGTATGGACGGTCACCGTGTTGAGTCCGTCAATCGGGAACGTTTGAACATCCCCTTCGCCATTGATCGTCAGCAAGCTATCGTACGACAGGATGCCATCACTCGGCTCATCCCGGCTGTTCGCACGGGTACCGGGTATGATCAAGCCGCTCTCATAGAGGACATCTTCTCCGATCTCCTCGGCTTCCACGATATCGATTGTCTCTGGCGTTTCATCGTCCTGCTGCACGTCGTCCATGATGACGGAGCCGTCGAAATCCAGACGGTCATTCCATACCTTGATGCGCCCTACCTGCTCTTCTGCTTCTTCGGTCCAGTCCTCCGACGGCACGCTCGGGCGGCTGCTGCCGCCATCAATCGTTTCCCCTGCCAGCACTTTCGCACTGTACGGCGGCTTCTCCATATGCTCATCCGTCACGCCCCTTTGTACATCTGGCGCGGTGTAGCCGCTTGGCAGCAGCGTGATTGCCCCATAAGGCAGCGCATATTGGTTCAGCGTCGCTTGCTTGAGTCCCCATGCATCGAACGTCGTGATCTCCCAGTAGGCAAACGGCCGTTCCACGTCATATATATTCGTCACCGTTTCCGTTTCCTGATGGGGAACCGTTCTCGTTCTCGGGTTGCCATCCGCATCTTCACCATCCGATTCCTCGGTTTCCCACTTTAACGTGTACGTTTTGGTAACGGGAATTTTAAACGTACAGGTTCCTATTTCCTGATCAAATGTATAGTCAAAGAGATACGCTTTGCCGAATACATTTGCATACAGCGCGTCACTGCTCGGAATCCCCTTGCTCACATCAAATTGCTCTGCTCCTCGCGCATCTGCCCGAATCTCGCCTCGGGCATCCGGCGTTATGGAGGTTTGGCTACGGCTTAGGCCCGGCTGTGGAACGCACATGTCGGAAGCCTCGCAGCTTTCTCCAGCGCAGCCCACTCTAATTACGCGACTGGCAATGAGGTCATATCCGTCCTTTTGCCAGCGCACCGTTATTTTCGCTGTACCCTCACGATGCGCTTCAATGGTTCCGCTTGGGGTCACACTGACAACAGCGGAACGGTCTGAACTCCAGACCGCTGAGGGCGGATTGACTGCATACCACGTATCTGAGCCCTCAAATCCTTGCGTCAACACTTCACCACGCAGCAAGGTACTTTCACCGACCTGGGTAATCTCATCCCCTACAATTCGTATTTCTTTCGTTTGCTTGTCCTCGCCTCGCCATGTTATTTTTGCTCTAAACTCATATTCGACGGTATATTTAGTTGGTGTGCCTGGCGTAGTCACCGAAAAAGGGGTTTGAGTTGTATAACTAGGACCACCCGTTTTGACTTTAAACACTAGCTTCTTACTCAAATCTCCATTAGGCGCAAGGCTTTCTCCTTCATAAGCATCATCAGTCGCATCATCTACAAAGCTATGCTCACTTGTATTCGTAGAAATATACCATTTCACTAAATCATCTTTTGCATGTTGTACATTATTAGCATCTTTGAAAACAGTTGGAGCATAGGGCTCCATATCCGTTACACCTGTAAAGCTCGTAATAGCAGGATAAGGATTATTGGTTGAGCCAATATTCCTTGCATCCACATAAGGGTCATAACCAGCACTTCCCGCCTCTTCAGATCCTGCTCTAAAATAACCATTATCCAATTGATACCATACCACTTTAGGATGGACGTCTTGAATATTGATGACAGGGTAGGTCTTCGTTTGTTTCCGAGTAGGGCCAGCCGGATTTACAGTTGGCGGAGCTGCAGTTGGAACTGCTGGGCTAGCCGTGATTTGAGTTCCTGCGGCAGCGGCACTCCACTCCTTCAGCATCCATCCAATAGTTACAAGGAGACTTATCCCGCATAAAACCTGCAAGCCTTTTTTTAAAACTATAGTTTTCATGCTTCACCTACCTGTGGAATTCCACAATGCCCCATGTGCCGTCCGCTGCCTTTATATCAATTCCCGAACCAGGATATCTAGAGCTTTGCCAAAACTTAATCGGCTTCCCTACTTGCAGGAAATCGGAGAACTTTTGATAGGTTTGTAGTGGACCAAAACGATTAGGTACAGTTGTATAACCATACACATCAAACAAATCTTCCTTACTATGAATTCTGGATCCTGCTATCCAATCAAAGGAATTTGAATAGGAAGTGGGATCGGCAAATTCTACTGCCGCCGTTACCGTAACTTCCGTATAGATACTAAAAGAATCCCCTTGAACACGAATAAACATGTCTGCAAAAATACTCCGATCCTCACTGCCTAGTGGCTGTGAATTATCCACAACAATAAAACGATTCATAACCATCGTGCCTCTGTTATATTTCAACGCCAAATCTTTCCCCATTACATCATAGATGGTAGCTGGCTTCTTACTTAGCGATATCCCGCCTGTCGCTTTACCCAAGCTGATAGCGTTCGTCCCATACACGCCAACTTCCCTTAGCTCGTTTAAACCTTTGTAACTCTCAGCTTTGCTTCCCTCTATTTTTAAATATCTATAAATCATTACAGCCACTTCCGCACGTGTGGTCGTATCGTTTAGCCCAAAGCTGTCATCCGGCTTCCCTTTCATCAGTCCTGTTCCGCGTGCTATCGCTATGTACGGTACTTGAGTCTCGCTAATCCCAACTTTATACGTTTCCGTAAATGGCAAAAGTGTACCCTCAACTTCTTTTAGTGCCGTTGCAAAGCTTTCCTCACTGCGAACCAGACCTTGCGTGAACCACTTCGCCATATCATATCTAGTCATCGCTTGATTGGGATTAAATTTCCCGCCCGTTGCATCACCGGATTTAATAAAGCCCGCTCCAACTGCACTATTAATGGCACTCGCTGCCCAGTAACTGCTAGGCACATCCGAAAATCCAACCTTGCTGCCGTCATTTTTATTGTTCGTAATACGCACCAATACGCTAGCTAATTCTGCTCGTGTAATCAGTCCATTAGGCTTAAACGTTCCGTTTGCATACCCTTTTAAGTAACCATCTGCTACTGCCTGCTTAATCGTTGCCTCAGCCCAATGCCCCTTTATATCTGTAAAAACAGGAGCTACAGACGCACTTGCATATATTTTCCTTACACCTGGCTGGCTTGATTCACTGCTTTCTTGTGCTTTAGCTTGGACGGCTCCACTTGATACAAGCATTCCTGCTACTAGCACCCCTGCTGCTATGTTTATTTTGTATTTATTCATTGTTACATTCTCTCCTTCTGAGCTCTAATGAAATGGTCCCATACAAAATCAAAAAAAGAGCCTATACCGCAAAATCTTTTTCCAGCAAGCCCTATTGCGCCATAGCTGACTTAAGTTTGGGGGTAGGCTCTAGTTGTTGAAAAATCTTTCAATGGTTGGATAGCTTTATCATAAACAATTCAATCATTTGCTCTACTTTTTTTATGGTTAAATTTCTTCTGCCATGTAAATAAATAATTTTTTTGATCTCTTCCCAGTTGCGAAGCTCATCAATCTCTTTAATTTCTTGACACAATCCATCTACTTGAAAAGGTAATTCACGCTCTTCGAATTCATCCATTAATTTATCTAGATCAGCATAATCCATACTCCAGTTAAAATAACTTTCAATGAAATACTTTAGATTTTCGTATTTTCCTTGTTCAATGCTCATGCACTCCTCTCCTTATTGCAATGAGGGAACCATTCTTATAGTTTTTATCAGAAGTAGTTATCTATTCTTGTCCAAAGCTTTCAAGAAATTTTCTTATTCTAGTTAATTTTAATGTATTGAGCAAGCCAACATTTAAACATGCCCATAGAGGCACCATATCAAACCTATGCATAAACCTCTCTATTTGCTACTCCATATAGAAAAATTTCATCACTGCAAAACTAAATACTTTACGGTTACCAAATGTATGCCTCTAATGGCTCAAGCACTTAGCTTTCGGCACTGGTGCCATTAAGGCAAATGCAAACATAGCAGGCAATCATCGCCTTCTATTTGACTGAAATTATCATCGCTAATTTTTAGGCTGAGCCTAAATGAATCTTATTTTTTATTATATTGACATAGCCTTCCTTCTGTTCATCGAACATCCAAACATCTGCTAAATCTATTAAGTTGTTCTTTTCAACATTTACAATCATTCTATCTAATTTACTCTTATATGCTGAGAGCATTTCCGAACTAACAGATGATAACTTTTCCATTAACCCCATTGAATCAATATCAGCATAGAAAGTTGTCTTTTGTTCATCAATCCTTTCAAAAATTTTAAACGTCGCTAAATCTGTAAAAACATCCTGCCTTATACAACGAATCAAATCAAAGTTCGATAACTCAGAAAGACATTTGCCTGTAATTTCTAAGTGCCATAGAGGTAGTGACATATCAGAAAACTGTGTTGCATTTTGTACTACACTTTCATATTCTTCATTAGTCAATTACTCTATAAATGTCTTTTTCTATTAATCATATACATATTCAATTAAGCCAACCGCCGATATACCTATTATTTAATCATTTTTAATAAATATAGTTCCCATTGAAATTACAATACTCACGACCATCAAAAATACCTAAAGATATATAATTTAACCAAAAATTATTATCTTCTAGATAAATACGCTCCTTAGTGAAAAAGCACAATTCATTATCGCCGTTTGACAAAAATAACGCGTTAGAATGGTTTTTCTTCATCAAATTAAACACAAGTAATAGCACAAACTCATATGTTTTATTGTTATATTCGTTATTTATAAATCGAAAGTTTAGTACACTTTCATACACAAATTCTTTTTTTAAGAATTGCGTGTCATAAGCGTTATATGGATATTCTCCCGACTCCATTTAATAAAGAACCAAACCTAATTTCTCTCTAAACTGATTAATTTCAATACCTTTAGATAGTTTTATTGTTTCAATATCTTCTAGTCCCATATTTTTCAGTTCTTCAATCAGAAGATGTTCATTGATTTTTTTCTCAATTTTGAGAGAATACTCAATAGCCATTAGACAACTCCTCAATGTTTAATATGCAAAACTATACTGCAGCTAGTTGAACATAATTCATTCATGGAAAAAGATGAAAAATACTACCTTTACTATCAATAGCAATTAATTCTTAAAGACCAGGTATTGGCCAATCGGATAGCTGTTTTTTTAAAGCATTTATATCCCCTGTCCAATCTGATAGATTTAAAACTACTTTTTCAGTCTGACCTTCTAAAATCTTCACTTGTACGTTTGAGGCAATATTTCTTGGAGAGGTTTTGGGTTTTGGTGAATAGCAGTCAAAAATTTCTCCCTCTATTTTATAATCTGAGTTTTTAGAGTATTTTCGACTTTTGGATTTTGTTCAATTTTAAATCCGTTTTTAGCTAATATGTCAGCAGCTTCATTTTCACGTTCTAAAGATCGTATGTTATCTAGATCTGGATCGTTGTAATTCACCTTTGTTTTAGTCCCCGTAGGACTAGAGTTTGAATCAGGGAGGCCACTAGGCTTAGTCCTCTCCCCCAATACCTCCTGCCATCGCCATGAGGCCGCCCACTAACATCACGGTATCGCCCGTTACTTTCCCGAACTGATAGCCCACCGTATCCTTACCCACTCCGCTTCCTTCATTATTACTCTCTACTACAAAAACATTCATTTCAATTTAGATGAAGACCGCCCATAAAGGCTTGTCTTCTAATTTTGAACAATAATAAACCACATCAAGTCGTTACACTCGAATGTGGAATATTAGTTCAATTCGATTTACATATGTTAGATATGTTTTTGGTTGAATTATTTATTATTTCGGTACCGGTAGCCAAACAGCTTAACCACTTACTATACATTTTTCTAACATCCATTTTTTTGCTTCATCTGATTTCAACAAAACTGGTTTCTCCAACGTACCGATATTAATACTTTTAATATGAGCTTCTTCTATACCTTTGATATTTATCAAAGTTACTCCGTTTAATAAAGTTTCTTCAAATGTCGCTACACTTATATCTATATTTTCTAGTCTTGCCCAACTAAAATCCGTTAAGTAAAACGATACATTAATCAAATTACAATCTACTAAATATGCATTTCTAAATATTGCTTCCCAACAATCACCTTTACTAAATCTACTACTTTTAATGACGCAGTTAGAAAAATCTGTATATCTGAGATCTGATTTATAAAAATCACATTTATCCAAATATGCATTTTTAAATGTTGACGAGGCTAATAATGATGTGTGAAAATCAATATTTTCCAGTTTGAGATCATCAAAAGTACAATCTATTAAATATGCTTGTTCAAGCAATATATTGGATAAATCAAAACTTCTTAAGTCCGCTTCATCTAACTTTAACATTTCTCCTTCTTTACCAGTTGTCTCAACCCACTTTTTATGCAAATGAAACATACTAAGAATATCTTCTTCCATTTTCTCACTCCTTAAGGATACCATACTATTCTATTTGCTATTCCTGCTTCATCAATAGCTTTCTTCAGTTGTTCAATATGCTCAGGCACCATTTTTTTTGTGTCAATAATCACGTTATTTCCTTTAGAAAACTCTTCATATATTTTTTGCATACCATTTTTAATAGAAAAGGCGCCCTTTTTGGGATTTGTTATAGGAACTCCATTCCTACCACTTGGATATGATTCAAAACTTTTCACGTCCCACTTTAAGCCTGTAGCGGTATCAATAAACTCTGCTCCCTTTTCTGCTTGGGGATCACGAATTATTTTTCCTAAATCGCCTCTTGCTTCTAATGCTAATCCAACATCTCTTTCATTTACATTTTTAGGTTCTATTTTCCCACCACTTGAAGGATCTCTTGCTAAATCCTCCAATTCTTTTTGATTTCTTCCTCCAGTATAGTTTCCTGCT